>CAZMYN010000232.1:0-5074 GCA_964570495.1 uncultured Acidimicrobiales bacterium
GGGCAACGAGGATCGTGTCGGGGCGCACGATGCCGCGCGCCTCATCTTCGAGTTCGCGGCCGATACGAACCGGGTCGTCGGGGTCGAGACCTTCGGAACTATCGACCCCTACCAAAAGCAGATTGACCGGTTCACCTGGTCCGCCTGACTGGGCCAACACGTCTGGGCCAACCGCGATACGGGGAAGGTCAGCAAGGACCGTGCTCGCTTCGGCAAACACCGCTGCGGTGAAGAACAGACCTGCGGCAGTAAGTACTCCAGCGAGGAGCAAGAGTCGCTGGGGCCACGTGCGGCGTCGCTTTGTTTTTGGCTGCGCCGAAGATGGCTGAGGCCCTGTGTTCACGCAGTCACGGTAGTTAGTCGGCGGGGCGGAGGTGGTGCACGTCGCCGACTTCGACGCGGTGCGCATGGCCGTCGACATCGACGACTAACGCTCCCGATGGGTCGATGTCGGTGGCGGTACCGACGAGTTCGCCGTCGCCGCGATCGATTCGCACGGTCGAACCGAGGGTTCGACAGTGTCGCCGATACCGATCGTGAATCGGCACGACGCCGTAGGTCTGCGCCGTGGACAGCACGATGTCAAAGCCCTCGATGATCGCGTTGGCCAAGGCATCGCGGTCGGCGGGTTCATCGATCAACGAGTTCAGAGCGACGGCGTCGGGAAGTTCCTCGACGGGCTCGGTGGGCCACGAGACGTTGATACCGAGACCTGCGACCACGCCGACGAGTTCGCCGTCGACCAAGACCGCCGAGCTCAACATGCCCCCGACTTTGCGGTCATCGCCAGCGACAATGTCGTTTGGCCATTTCAGATGGATCTCGCAGCTGAGCTGTTTGATGGCGTCGATAGCGGCGTTGCCCAGGGCGGTGGGAACAATGTGGGAAGTCTCGCTGTCGCGCCATGGCACGTAAAACGACATGAGTAGGCCACCGCCCGCTGGCATAACCCAGGTCCGGTCGCGGCGGCCGCGCCCGGCTAGTTGCTCGTCGGCGATCAGCACCCGTGGGGTGTCTGGATCTGTGCGCGCAATTTCTACGAGGTCGTCGTTCGTCGAGTCGGTCTGGTCGACGCGATCGATGTGGGCAAAGCAATGTGATGTCATCTTGTGCCTCCGTTCATAGATTCTGGGCGCTGAAACTCCTTCGAGCCAACTGGCCTCGCACACGTCTCTTCGACTACTACCTGTGGCGATGCTTTCACACGTTCTTGTCGCCAATCGTGGAGAAATCGCCGTTCGTGTAATTCGGGCTTGCAAAGAGCTCGGAATTACTACCTCTGCGGTCTACTCCGAACTCGATCGCAATGCCCTCCATGTGCGCCTTGCTGACAACGCTTTTGCCTTGGGCGGCCAGACCGCCGCTGAGAGCTATCTCCATACCGACCGGATGCTCGAAGTCATCCGTGAAAGCGGTGTCGATGGTGTGCACCCCGGCTACGGGTTCTTCTCCGAGAACGCTGATTTTGCACGGGCGATCACCGATATCGGGGTGACATTCATCGGACCTCCACCAGGCGCGATCGAAGTCATGGGCGACAAGATTTCGGCGCGAGAAGCAGCCGAGAAGGTCGGGGTTTTCGGCGTCCCAGGCTCGACAGAATTGGTTACCGACCCGGCTCAAGTTCTCGCCTTCGGCAAGGAACACGGATGGCCTGTCGCCATCAAAGCCGCCTATGGCGGAGGGGGCCGCGGCATGAAGGTCGTCGCCGGGCCCGACGAGGTTGAAAGCGCGATCGAGTCGGCCCAACGCGAGTCGCTCGCCTATTTCGGGCGCGACGAAATTTATCTGGAGCGGTACCTTTCGAACCCTCGCCACGTCGAGGTCCAGATACTTGCCGACAGTCACGGCAATTGCGTTTCGCTCGGCACGCGCGACTGCTCGGCGCAGCGTCGCCATCAAAAGCTCATCGAGGAAGCACCGGCTGCGGGCATCGACCAATCGATCCTCGACGAGATGTCGCAGGCCGCGATCGACGTCGCGGTCGGCTGCGATTACACCAACGCGGGCACGGTCGAGTTCCTCTACGAGGACGGCAACTTCTACTACCTCGAGATGAACACGCGTCTGCAGGTCGAGCATCCCGTCACCGAGCTCGTGACCGGCATTGATCTGGTCGAACAACAACTGCGCGTCGCCTCGGGTGAACCACTCCCCTTTTCTCAAGACGACATCGAGGTCCGCGGCCACGCGATCGAGATTCGCATCAACGCCGAAGACCCTGCCGAGGGAGCGTTCCTTCCGTCGCCGGGACCGATAACTACCCTGCTAGCTCCCGACGGCTTCGGGACCCGCTTCGACACGGGCTACGCCTCTGGCGACGAGATCAGCCAGTTCTACGACAACCTCGTCGGCAAGCTTTGCGTCTGGGGACACGATCGCCCGACCGCGATCCGTCGAGCGCTTCGCGCAATCGACGAGCTGGTGATCGAGGGTGTCGCCACCACGATCCCCGCCGATATCGCCATTCTCGAATCGAACGAGTTTCAGAACAACACCCACTCGACGAACTGGGTGGAAAACGGCCTCGACCTGACCGGGGTCAAGGCTCCTGCAGCGTCGCCGGTCGACGACGCCACCGGGCAACCGCTTGAGCAAAAGCAGGTCCCGGTAGAGATCGACGGGCGTCGCTATGACGTGAAGCTCTGGGTGCCCCAGACCGTTGGCGTGGCGACAGCAGCGCCAAAGAAGCGGAAGGCATCATCGGCATCGAGCTCGGGTGGCGGCGGTAACGGCGTGATCGAAGCCCCGATGCAAGGAACGATCGTCGGCATCAAGGTTGCGGTTGGCGACGCTGTTTCTGCGGGCGATGAACTGGTGGTGCTCGAAGCAATGAAGATGGAGAACGCCATCCCCGCCGACATCGATGGCACCGTTGCCGAGATCGCCGTAGCCGAAGGCGACAGCGTCGGCGCCGGGGACCTGCTAGTACGCCTGGACCCCTAACCACCAGGAGCGAGGAACGAGCGGGAAATACTATTCGGCAGCGTCGAGGAGGGCTTCGCTGAGGGTGGGGTGCACGAAGAGGGTGTTGCCGAGGTCGGTGACCGTGAGTTGGTTTTGGACGCAGAGGGCGATGATCGAGATCAGCTCGGCTGCGTGGCGGCCAACGATGGAGCCGCCGAGGACGACGCCGGTCGCAGGGTCAGAAATCAGCTTGACGAAGCCGCGGGGGTCGTCGTTGATCAGTGCCTTGGCCGCAGAGGAGAACGGAACCTTCGTGACGCGCACCTTGCGGCCGTGGGCAAAGGCATCGGCTTGGGAGATGCCCACGTCGGCGATTTCGGGTTCGGTGAAGATTGCCGAGGCAGCGGTGCTGTAGGAGACGTTTTTGTCGTCTTCGCTCGCCATCCCCATCATGTGCTCGGCGATCTTGCGGCCTTGCATGGTTGCTACCGACGACAGCGGGAGCTTTCCGGACAGGTCGCCTGCGGCATAGATGTGCGGCACGTTGCTTTGCGCGAACTCGTTGATCGGGACGTAGCCATGGTCGTGTTCGACGCCGGCAGAATCGAGGTTCAAGCTGTCGGAGTTTGGAATCGAACCGATGGCGATGAGCGCATGGGAGCTCTCGACCAGACGGCCATCGTTGCACTTGACGACCACGCCGTCGCCGACACGTTCGATGCTTTCGCTGCGGGCGCCTTTGAGAAGCGTGACCCCGCGATCGATGAAGTTCTGTTCGAGTTCGTAGGCAACTTCGGGGTCTTTGTCGGGCAGAACGTGTTGACGGCTAACGATGAGCGTCACCTTTGACCCGAACGACGCAAACATATGCACGAACTCCACACCAGTGACGCCAGAACCGATCACGGTGAGGTGTTCGGGGATTTCTGGTGGCGGGTACGCCTGGCGGGTCGTCAGTATCCGTTCGCCATCAGGAGCGCACCAATCGGGGATTCTTGGTCGGGACCCGGTCGACAGCAGGATCGCGTCGGCCGTGATTGATTCGGTGGTTCCGTCCTCGAGGGTGGCTTCGACAAGGTTCGGCCCGAGTAGCCGACCTTTACCCCGGACAATGCGAACGTTTTGGCTGTTCAGCAGTTCGTTGTTTGCCGTGGCGAGGTGACCAGTGATGCTCGCCAGCCGATCGGACAGGTTCGCCGTATCGATGTGCGGGCTGACCATTTCGAGGCCCATGCCCTCGCTGCGTGCCAGGAACGACAGGGCTCCGCCGGTAGCGATCATGGCCTTTGAGGGGATGCAATCCCACAGGTGCGCGGCTCCGCCAATGATGTCGCTTTCGATCAAGCAAACGTTGGCGCCGAGGCGAGCAGCATGGGTTGCCGCGGAAACGCCGGCAGGGCCGCCGCCTATTACAACGAAATCGGTAGACATAGCGGGCACACTACCGCCGTCCCCAGCACGTATCGGGGACATTCGCCGACTACGATCTTCCCCCGTGAGCAGCCTCGCCGCACCCCTCTACGTCGTGACCGGCGTCCTTGCCGTCGCTGGCTTTGCGAAGCTGAGGACTCCGTCGCCCACAGCTACTGCATTGCGGGCACTTCGTGTGCCTCGCCCACTGGTCGCCGCACGGGTTCTCGGAGCCGTCGAAGTAGCGATTGCTGTGGCTGCAGTGGTGACCGCAAGCGCGGTGCTTTGGTTTGCCGTGGCCGCCGCGTACGCCGGGTTCACCGCGTTCATCCTGTGGGCGCTCAGCGGCAACGAAGGCGTTGCTTCGTGTGGCTGCTTTGGCCATGACGACACTCCACCCACACCCGGGCACATGGTTTTCAACGCCGTCGCGACGACCCTCGCAGCCTTTGCGGTCGCCGACCCGGTCGCGCTCGGCGACTTCGACGGGACCGCCATTGAAGCGATCGTCGGGATCGTGCTGGTAGGAATCGGAATTGCTCTTTCGGTCGGCGCCCTCGCGCATCTCCCCCGGACTTTGGCACTCGCCCACGGCACCGCGGCGCCGAGTGTGGCTACGTTCTCCCTCTCCCCCCAAGGCTCCCCCTCCCCCCCACGATCCAAAAAAATGAACGTTCGTCGCTTTGACCGAGCTTGCGCCGCCAGCGCCCCCCGAACATCCGTGCCTGGCTCCACCACACAAAGCACACTGGCCGGC
>CAZMYN010000233.1:0-5021 GCA_964570495.1 uncultured Acidimicrobiales bacterium
GTTCGACCCCGAGCATGTCCGCCCTCGAGCCGACGCATAGCGTTACGACTCCAATGACCAAATCACTCGTCGAACGGATTGCCGAACGCGCGTTGTCTTACGTGGTCGATTCGCCGACAGGCAACGACCCCGTGATCGACCTCGCCTCGCCAGAACAACTCACCGAGTTGTTCAACTCGTCGGCGGCTCTCGGGTTCGACGACGATGCCGGTGCCTACGACGACGACGCGATCGTCGCAGCCGTCGACCTCGTGATCAAACACTCGGTGCACACCAGTCATCCTCGGTTCGTCAACCAGAACTTCGCCGGACCCGACCCGGTCTCGGTCGTCGGCGACTGGTTGGGCGCCGCGCTCAACACCACCGGCGCCACCTTTGAGGCCGCGCCGGTCTTCACCCTCATGGAGAGCGCTGTGCTTTCCAAGCTGGGCCGCATCGCTGGATACCTCGACGCATCCGCAGACGAACTACCCACGCTGCCTCCGGGCTTGTTCTGCCCCGGAGGATCCACCGCCACGCTGTACGCCCTCCAGCTGGCACGTCACCGCCTGCGACCAGACGTCAAGCGCACCGGTGCCACCGGAGAACGACTCACGCTGTTCGTGTCGAAGTCCGGGCACTACGCGGCCACGAAGTCTGCTGCCTTGCTCGGCCTTGGTACCGACGCTGTTATCAAGGTCGACTCCGATGAACACGGCGCAATGATCCCCGACTCTCTCGCCGAGGCCATTGCGGCCTCGCTCGATGCTGGCGAGGTTCCCTTTGCGATCATTGGAACCTCGGGAACCACCGTCACGTCAGGCTTCGACGACCTCAACGCGCTCGCCGACATCGCCCAAGCCAACGGCCTGTGGCTACACGTCGACGGATGCTACGGCGGGTCTGCACTGTTCTCGGAGAAGCATCGTCATTACGTCTCGGGGGTAGAGCGTTCGGATTCGTTCGTGTGGAACCTGCACAAGATGATGGGCATGACCCAGCAATGCACAGCGCTGCTCGTGCGCGAGCCGGAGCTCTTGGGTGAAACGTTCGCACTTCGTGCCGACTACCTGTTTCAACCCGACAAGCTCTACGCCGAATACGATTCCGGGGACCGAACCTTCCAGTGCGCTCGGCGGATCGACGTACTCAAGCTGTGGCTGGCATGGAAGCACCATGGCGACTCCGGCTTCGCCGCGCGAATAGACCACGCGGTCGAAATGGCTGAGCACGCAGCTCGACGAATCGAACAGTCCAACGGCGAATTCGAGCGGGTAGCGGGGTCGTTCACCAACGTCGTCTTCGGATGGATCCCGCCGAAACACCGACCCCAGGCATTGACGCCAGCCGACATTGGCCAATTGCCGCCAGCGGTGCACGACGAGCTCCACACCCTCGCTCCGAAGATCAAGGCACGGATGCAGGCCGAGGGCACAGCCATGGTCGGCTTTCAACCCATCGAAGGTTTGAACACGTTCCGTCTTCTGTTCATGAACCCGGCCGTCGACAAAGCCGATGTCGACGCCATGCTCGACCGCGTGTCTGAATACGGCACCGAACTTTCCCAGGATTAGCGGAGGCGACAGCCATGGCACTCACCTTCATCAAGCAGCGTGTGGGCCAAGATGCTGTGGCCGATCGCAAAACCTCTGACACGGTTCGTGACCTGCTTGCGGGGTTGCGCGCCGGTGGCGAATCCGAGGCAGCTGCGCTCGCCAACAAGTTCGATGGGTGGCAGGGAGACATCATGGTCGACGCAGCTACGATCGCGGCCGCGCGCGAGACCCTCGACCCAACGCTGATCGCCGACATCACCGAGGCTCATCGACACATTCGAAAATTCGCCGAAGCTCAACGAGCTTCGCTGCGACCCTTCGAAATCGAGGTGAGCCCCGGGCTGCGCGCTGGACACAAGCTCGTTCCCGTCGACGTCTCGGGCTGCTACGTGCCTGCCGGCCGTTTCGCGCACATTGCGTCGGCGCTGATGAGCATCACCACATCGAGGGTGGCAGGAGTCGAGACGGTCGTTGTTAGCTCACCCGCACGCCATGATCGTGGGGGAGTGCATCCAGCGATTCTGGCCGCAGCCGACATTGCGGGCGCCGACAATGTGCTTGGCTTGGGCGGAGTTCAGGGCGTCGCTGCGCTCGCCTTTGGGCTGTTCACCGGCAAGCCGGCCGACATCATTGTTGGGCCCGGCAACGCATTCGTGGCCGAAGCCAAACGGCAACTCTTCGGTGAGGTCGGTATCGATGTCATTGCCGGTCCTACCGAATCGATGATCGTGGCTGACGAGACCGCCGACGCTCACCGGGTCGCCACCGACCTCGTCGGGCAAGCCGAACACGGCCCGGATTCACCAGTCTGGCTCGCGACGACATCGCGTGAATTGGCTGACGAAGTCGCTGCACGGGTGCCCGAGCTCGCTCACCTGTTACCCGAACCTGCCCGGACCTCGGCGTTGAGAGCATGGGAAAACCATGGCGAGATCATCCTCGCCGACACCCGAGAAGACGCTGCCGCGATCTGCGACGACTACGCGGCTGAACACCTTCAGGTGATGGCCACCGACCTTGGTTGGTGGCACGCTCGGCTGAAGAACTACGGGTCGCTCTTCCTTGGCGAGGAGGCCACCGTGACCTTCGGGGACAAGAGCGCTGGCCCGAACCACATCCTGCCCACCAAGCGGGCCGCCAGGTACACGGGCGGGTTGAACGTGCTCAAGTTCCTCAAACAGCTGACCTACCAAGAGCTGACGCCCGAGGCTGCCCAACGACAAGGCGAGCTCGCGGCTCGAATCTCGCGCTACGAAGGAATGGAAGGACACGCTCGTTCCGCCGATCTCCGTGTGAGCGCGAGCCCCAATGAAAATCTGTGGTTGCTCAGCCGCGAATACGCGGCTGAGCAACCACAGATTTTGAAGAAGGTGGATCTGGACTACATCGGTCAGGAACCGCTTCCTCGCGCTGCGGTCGAGCGAGTCGACGAACTTATGCGATCCGGCAAGCTCTTCCGCTACGGGGAAACCGGAAGCGATCAGGCCGACGCAGCGCTGCTCGAAGCCGAGTTCGCAACACTCATTGGCCGCACGTACTGCGTTGGCTTCAACAGCTGCGGAGCGTCGCTCGCCGCGGCCCTCATCGCTGCTGGCGTGGAGCGCGACGACAAGGTGTTGATGAACGCGTTCACACTTGCGCCTGTGCCGGGTGCGATTGCGCACGCAGGAGCCGAGCCGGTGTTCGTCGATATCACCGCCGACTATCACATCGACCTCGACCACCTTCGCAAGCAGGCCAATGCGAGCGGCGCGAAATGGCTACTGCTGTCCTACATGCGAGGCCACATCCCGGACATGGATCAGGTGATGGCGACATGCGACGAGCTCGGAGTCGTAGTGATTGAGGATTGCGCCCACACGATGGGGGCCTCCTGGGATGGGCGTCCCACCGGCGCGTTTGGTCTCGCCGGTTGTTTCAGCACCCAGACCTTCAAGCACGCGAATTCCGGCGAGGGAGGCTTGCTCGTCACCGACGACGAGGATCTCGCGGCTCGGGCGGTGCTGCTTTCGGGTTCGTACATGCTCTATGGCCAGCATGGTGCCCGTCCCTCGAATGAGGTATTCGAGCGTCACCGGCTAACCACACCGAACTTCTCGATGAGGATGAGCGCATTGGCTGCAGCGCTCGTGCGACCCCAGCTGGCACTGCTCCCAGCGAGGGCGGCGACCTGGAATGCTCGTTACACCCAGCTTGCTGAGGGACTCCGCCAGCTGTCAGGTGTCCGAGTTCCTCATCGCGATGAGAAAGAGCAGTTCGTAGCGTCATCGATCCAGTTCAACATCGACCCGCTTCACGTGGACGGTGGCGATATTGCCGGGTTGGTCGAACGGGCCGCTGCGGCGGGTGTTGCATTGAAGTGGTTCGGTGCTGAGCAGCCCGTGGGGTTCACGAGTCGATTCGATCATTGGCGCTACGCGCCAGAACAAGCGGTTCCCCGTGCCGCCGAGGTCCTGTCGACCATGATCGATATGCGAATCCCACTGGCAATGACATCGACCCAAGCCGATCAGATCGTCGACGCGATCGCAGATGCGTTGAGCTGACTTAGTAGCCGGTATCTACAACAAGGTTCTTGTTCACCCAGAAGGTGCGACCATCGGGGAGGTCGATGCGAATCTGCGGCACACCGTCGTGTACCCGGGTCTTTCCCGTGGTCCACACCAACGCGTCGTGACGGAGCGCGAACTCTGAGCCGGTGTTCACCGCAGCTGCAGCGCTGCGTTGAGCGGTGTTTGTAACCGAGAGCAGCAGTTCTCGGCGTGAGAACAAGTAGTAGGTCAGCCCAAGGAAGAATGGCCCCAGACCCAAGAAACCGAGTTGAACCGAATTCAAACGGACACTGATCAGGCTCGAGAAGATGTTGGCGAGTCGTGAAAGGACGTCGCTCACCGAATTGACCGGTTGGTCTAGATCGGTGAGCTGGCCAGCCTCGTCGAGAACGTTGACGCTAGATACGGTGACGTCGGCCGTGGAAGTCGTACCGGATTCGTCGCTGATCGTGTAGCTAAAGGTCAGTTCGCCAGCAAAGCTCGGAGGAACAAACGCCACAAGACGCCCATCGACCAGTTCGACCGACCCAACCGATGGCTGGGTGAAGTCGACCACCTGAGGGTTGCTTCCAAAGGAGTCGTTCTCGAGCACGTCGATTTCGACCGCACTGGTGGTCGCCCCGACTCGATCGCTAACAGCGAGGACTTCGACGAAGGAAAGAGCGTCGGGGGGATCTTGACCGATCCCGGCGTTCGCACCTGTTGTCGAGGGTGGAGTCGTCGTGCTGGTGAGCGGCGCAGCGGTCGTAGACGTTGCGGTCGTGGTGGGTGCGTTGGTCGTGGTGGGTGCAGGTGCCGCCGTGGTGGTTCCCGGCGTCGGCGCTGCCGTGGTGGTGCTGCTCGTCGTGGCTGTGCTCGGAGGTGTCGGCGTCGATGTGCCCGTAATTGGTGGTGGTGGCGATGTGCCCGTCGATGGCGGTGGGGTCGTCGTGGT
>CAZMYN010000234.1:0-5015 GCA_964570495.1 uncultured Acidimicrobiales bacterium
GTCATCGAGAGCTCGTACCGCCCGGCATGACCGGCCACTGGCAAGTCTCGGGTCGCTCCGATACCGACTTTGGCGAATTGGATGAGCTCGACCGCTGGTACGTCGACAACTGGTCGTTGGGCGAGGATTTGGGCATTCTTGCCAAGACCGTCCCGGCGGTCCTGCGCCAAAAGGGCGCTCGATAGAACAGTGATTCCAAAAGCGCGCAGTTTGTTCGCGGGCTGTGCGGGGCTTCACTCTCAGCAACTGCCAAACTACTCGTGGAGGCGGCGAAACTTGGTGCCAGATACCGCGATGGTGGGTCACGCGGTATCTGGCACCTTGATTTTTCCCGCTTCGACCACGTTTAGTCCGCCTACTAATATTTCTGTGGGAACCCCCCCTTTCTTACAGCGATGGCCAATGGCGGGCCGTCTTCGCGAGCGCGTGCACGGAAGACGGAGACGATGGAACTAGGCGACGCAGTACGACGGATCAGATCGATTCGATCCGAGCTGTCGTGGCGAAACGAAGACCTTGAGGAGTTGTTGGCGCTCGCGGTGCGCCGCTTGGTCAACGAGCCGTTTGAGGTCATCGCCAAAGGCCTGAACCCGAGTCGCTTCGAGGGGTGGTCCAAGGGGGCACGAAGTAAGGTCGCCCGCGACTTCGGCTCATCGAGCGACCTGACCGCAGAAGTTCTTCGCCGTGCAAGCGCTCCTGAACGCGGCAACCTGTCCGGGACCCTGGAGAGCGCCGCCCAGGTGATTGCAGCCGGCGAACCGCACGACGCGGTGGCGCTCGAATTTGCCCGGGCGTTCTATGACAACCTGGCCAACGACGACGGTTTCCGCATACAGATCTTTGCGTGGATCGCTTCATCGAACCGGGAATGGCTCCGCGACGACCTCAACAGCCTGTACGAGTCGCTCCAGGAACGGATTGCCTACGGACTCTCGGCCATTCTCGATTCCATGGGGCGTCGCCCCAAACCCGGGCAAACAGTGGAGGAACACGCAGGCATGGTCTTGGCTCTCACCGAGGGTGCGGTAATGCAGGGCTCTGTCCGAGGCCACGAAATGATGAAGGAACGATACGCCGCGTTTGTTCTGGCGCTCCTGGAGAACAGCTCTGAACCAATTCCGAGCACCGCATAGCTCCCAGGTTCGCCCCTTGACGCTCGTCATCAACGAGACTTGATGTATGCATGAACGCGCCGGGCAACCCGCCACACCTGAAGACCTCATCGATGTCGACGCACTGTTAGCGGCCTATTACGACATCACGCCGGATCCACGCAACGTCGACCAGCGAGTTGAGTTTGGAACCTCGGGCCACCGAGGCTCCGCATTTGATGGCGCCTTCAACGACGACCACATCGCGGCTACGACACAGGCAATCGTCGAGTACCGCTCCAGCCAGGGAACGTCGGGACCCGTGTTCCTCGGCAAGGACACCCACGCGTTGAGCGACCCGGCGTGGCTAACAGCGTTGGAGGTTCTCGCTGCCAACAACGTCGACGTCATGGTCGACGCTGCCGACCGGTTCACCCCCACGCCAGCCGTGAGCCACGCGATTCTTCGACACAACCAAACAGCTGCTGGCACGGCACAAGCCGACGGCATTGTCGTTACCCCATCGCACAACCCACCGCGCGACGGCGGGTTCAAATACAACCCACCGCACGGCGGCCCCGCAGACAGTGACGCGACCTCCTGGATTGCGAACCGTGCCAACGAGCTGCTCGAGACAAAGAACGCGGGCGTCCAGCGGCTGGTTGAAGCACAAGCTCGCAAGGCCGACACGACGCACTCCTACGACTACATGGGGATCTACGTCGACGATCTACCGAACGTCGTGTCGCTCGACGCGATTCGCAGCGCTGGTGTACGGATCGGTGCCGACCCAATGGGTGGGGCGTCGGTCGATTACTGGGGTGCGATTGGTGAGCGCCACAATCTCGATCTCACGGTCGTAAATCCCGAGGTCGACCCGACGTGGCGGTTCATGACCTTGGATTGGGACGGCAAGATCCGTATGGATTCGTCGTCACCCAACGCAATGGCTTCACTCGTTGCGGCCCGCGACCGGTTCGACATTTCGACCGGCAACGATGCCGACGCCGACCGTCACGGCATTGTTACCCCCGATGGGGGACTCATGAACCCCAACCATTTCCTGGCCGTCGCGATCGAGTTCCTCTTCGCGAATCGGCCCGGATGGGGCGACTCGACCGCCATTGGCAAGACGCTTGTTTCCTCTTCGATGATCGACCGAGTTGCCGCCGACCTTGGCCGAACACTCATCGAGGTCCCGGTCGGGTTCAAGTGGTTCGTGCCCGGGCTGGTCGACGGGTCGGTCGGCTTCGGTGGTGAGGAGAGCGCGGGCGCGTCGTTCCTGCGCAACGACGGCACGGTATGGAGCACGGACAAGGACGGCCTGATCCTGTGTCTCTTGGCGTCGGAGATTCAGGCCGTCACCGACAAGAGCCCGAGCGAACGCTATTCGGAACTAACCGAGGTATTCGGTGCGCCCGCCTACGCCCGCATCGATGCCCCTGCTACTCGTGAACAAAAGGCCACGCTTAAGGGGCTGCAGCCGTCGAACGTCAGCGCAACGGAGATTGCGGGCGAATCAATTACCGCAATTCACACCGAAGCTCCAGGCAACGGCGCGCCGATCGGTGGGCTCAAAGTGCAGACCGACAACGCCTGGTTCGCGGCACGTCCCTCCGGTACCGAAGACGTCTACAAGATCTACGCCGAGAGCTTCAAGGGCGCCGATCACCTCGGTGAGGTCCAAGCCGAGGCCAAGGCGCTCGTCGACTCGGTCCTGTAAGTGCAGTGCCGTGAGGCGGTGCGTTGAGTGTTAGCCGGCCGAGGTCGGGCTAAAGACATCGAGCACGCCGGACAGCTCGCTAAGTTCACGCATGAACTCCGCGTCGATCGGCCCGTCGCTCTCGAAGCGGAACGACATTGGAAGGTCGTCGGGTGCAACCTCGGAGTGGACTTCGTCGAACATCTCGAGGAACTGGTCGTAGGCCATGTCCTGGGTAACAAATTCGATGGCTAGCCCCGCGTCGACCAGAACTGCTTCGGCCGCGTCGATTTCGCTTTGGCTAGCGTCCGCGTTGAGAAAGACCGAATAGGACTGATCGTTGGAAGCTGCATCTTCCATCAACTCGTTGGTTGCCATCTCGGTGTCGTCGTTGTCGAGATTGGGCGCGGCGACCGATGTGGCCGAGCCGCATCCGGCCAGGAACATTGCTGCTGCGAGCAGCATCGCCAACGTATTCCCACGCTTCATAGTCCCAAGGTACGTCAGTTGCAGCGGCTGCGCCAGGGTCAAACGACGAGGTTCTCCACCTTGTCGACCAAGTGGTCGGCAGCGGCCGTTAAGGCTGTACCGCCCGCGGTGTCGGCGAACGAGACAAGCGACTGGGTGGCCTCGTCGGCATAGCGGCGGGCATCGGCGTGAGCACTGCGCAACGCTCCACTGGCCTTGACGAGCTCTCGCGCTTCGTCACGAGCGGTGACGTCGATCGGGCGACCTAAGAGTCGCTGAAGGTCGCCGCCCACTTCGCCGTGCGCCATCGCCCGGATGACCGGAAGCGTGTACACCCCTTCGATGAGGTCGTTGCCCGCGGGCTTTCCGAGCTCTTCGTCGGTAGCGGTGAGATCAAGAATGTCGTCCACTACCTGAAAGGCCATTCCGTAGGCCCGGCCAAACGTGGTGAGGTGATCGATTCGGTCTTGCTCGAGGCCTGCGACAATGCCGCCGATCCGACATGCCGCGGCGAGCAGCGAAGCGGTCTTGCCGTCGATCGACTTGAGGTAGCTCTCCTCGGTGCGATCGATCCGGTAGGTGTATTCGAGTTCGCGAATCTGTCCGTCGCAGAGTTGGCTGATCGTGCTTGCGAGCAGGCCAGCAACTTCGACACCGAGCGATGCCGCGATCTCCGATGCTCGACCGAGAAGGAAGTCGCCAGC
This sequence comes from uncultured Acidimicrobiales bacterium, assembly GCA_964570495.1. Taxonomy (GTDB): domain Bacteria; phylum Actinomycetota; class Acidimicrobiia; order Acidimicrobiales; family SHLQ01; genus SHLQ01. The sequence goes on from CAZMYN010000234.1 coordinate 3,966, forward strand.
CAGAATTGCTTGGTGGTTCCCCCACTTGGAATTGACGGACTCGACGGTGCGACGCGTCTCGGCGGAATCCATGACGTCGTCGTGGTAGAGCGAGCCTTGGTGGACGAGCTCGACAGCGACCGCACCGAGGATGACGTTGTGCTCGGCGGGGGCGAAGTCTTGGCTTGCACTCGCCGCTGACGTGATGCAAAAGCCTGGGCGCACCCGCTTGCCGCCAGCGCTGATGAGATGGGCCGCGATGTCTTGGAGAAGTTCGTTGTCGGTCTTGACGGCGATGTGGAGTTGTTCCTCGACGCGAACGAAGTCTTTTGCGAGCGTCGGTACCTGCTCAAGTGGACTCGTCGTTGCCATGTCTTCATGGTACGGAATGCAAAGCGCCCGTGCGATGTCGATCGAAAACATCTCACCGCGAACCGCTCATCACGATGAGTGGGATTTTGAACAGATTTCATGTGACCGATGGCCTACGCTAAAGCAATTCGCCGTCAGCCGGAATGAAATTGATTCCCAAGGCGCTCACCAGTAAGTAGAAACTGCCGATGGCACGCATAGGTGTCAAGGCACTTCGTACCCAACGCTCGGCAAGTTCGAGCGTGGTAACGAAAAATGAACGATTCCAAGCCGAATCTCGATCGGACGTGTGCGATTCGAGAGGATGGGTAGACTTGGCGTCACTTAGGTCGCAGAGGAGAAACCGTTGTTCGAGAGATTCACTGATCGGGCTCGCAGGGTCGTTGTTTTGGCTCAGGAAGAAGCTCGACTGCTCAACCACAACTACATCGGTACCGAGCACATCTTGCTCGGACTGATCCACGAGGGTGAGGGCGTCGCCGCGAAGGCTCTAGAGTCGCTTGGCATTTCCCTTGAGGCTGTCCGCAGTCAGGTCGAGGAGATCATCGGCCAGGGCGGGTCGTCGCCAAGCGGGCATATCCCGTTCACCCCACGAGCCAAAAAGGTCCTCGAGCTGTCGTTGCGCGAAGCGCTTCAGCTCGGACACAACTACATCGGCACCGAGCACATCTTGCTCGGACTCATTCGCGAAGGCGAAGG
>CAZMYN010000235.1:0-4979 GCA_964570495.1 uncultured Acidimicrobiales bacterium
ATGAACTTCTTGCCCTTCGGCATTGCCTCTTCGGTGCTCGCAATGCCGACCGGGACGATCGGCACTCGCTGGCGACCAGACACGAAGCTCGGTCCGTCGAACATGTTCTCCGCCTCGACGATGGGCCCGTCTCGACGCATCCCTTCAGGGAACATGACAAGCGCCTCGCCCCGCTCGAGGATTCCTTCGGCGACCTTTAGCGCGCTCCTATCGAACGCCTCGCGATCAATCGGGAACCCTCCGAGCATCGTGAGGAACCAATCGGCGGCGGCGTTCGTCTCCCACAGCGAGCCCTTGCCCATGAAACGGATTGGTTCTTTGCGAATGACCGGGAGCAGCGGCGTGTCGAGGTTCGAGCGATGTACCGGGCTCAGGATGAACGCGCCGCTGGTGGGCAGGTTCTCTCGACCGTGCACCTCGTAGCGAAACCACACCTTGGCGGTCGTCTTAACCAGCGTTCGCGCAATGACCCACACGACCCGCTTGGGGATCGTCAGGTCTTGGCCGTAATCGCTGCGCGCCATATCTATCCAGCCGCCTCGGCCCATTCGCCCGCAATAGCGTCGACAACCTCGTCGATGGACAGCCCGGTCGTGTCGAGCACGACGGCGCCCTCGGCGATTGTTAGCGGGTCGGCCTCGCGGGTCATGTCGAGGTGATCTCGCTTGGCGATGCTCGCCTTCATTGCCTCGAGGTCGGTGTCGCCAACTTCGCTGGCGCGTCGGCGTGCTCGCTCGTCGACAGACGCGTCGAGGTAGATCTTGAGTGTGGCGTCGGGGAAGATCGCCGTGCCAATGTCTCGACCCTCGAGAACCGCTGCGCCACGGGCACGTGCCCACTCGCGTTGTGTCTCGGCAAGTACGGCCCGGACCCCAGGAACAGCCGCCACCGTCGATACCGCAGCGCTGACATCGGGTTCTCGAATCGCCGTCGTGACATCGATGCCGTCGATCATCACGCTGTGGGCACCGACGATGATCTCGGCAGCTTCGGCCGCTGCGCTCATTGCGTCGTGATCGTCGAGGTGGACGCCGGAGCGCAACACCGCAGCGGTGACTGCCCGATACATCGCCCCGGTGTCGAGGTGAGGCAGGCGGAGCTTTTGCGAGATCAGCTTCGCGACGGTCGACTTGCCGCTGCCTGCGGGGCCATCGATCGCCAGAACCTGGGGAACCGTGCGAGTGGTCGAGCCAAGCTCGTCGAGCAGGTCCCAGAAGCCGGGGAAGGTCTTCGCGACACACCCCGGATCATTGATCATCACCTTGTCGCCGGTGAGCCCGATGAGGGCCAGCGACATCGCCATGCGGTGATCCTCGTAGGTGTCGACCGCCGCGGGAACGTGTGGGCCGCCAACGACGCTGAAGCCATCGTCGTCGATCGTGGCTTCGATGCTCAGGCGCTGGAGTTCGGTGACCGACGCCTCGACACGGTCCGACTCTTTGGTCGTACGGATGAAGCCGATGCCGGTGACGCTGCTGGTTCCCGATGCCTTGGCGGCGAGAGCGGCGAAGGTTGGCGCGGTGTCGCTCATGTCGCCGAGGTCGACGGTGATGGCCTCGAGGACTCCACTTCCGCGAACTTCGATCGAATCGCTATCGACGTACACGTCGGCGCCCATTGGTTCGAGTACTCGGGTAGCGAAGTCGACGTCGCCTTGTGCCGACGAGGAACCAAGCCCCGACACCGTGATTCGCCCGCCGACGATTGCCGCCGCGGCGAGTGGATAGGTGGCTGTCGAGGCATCGGGTTCAACGTGGTAGTCGACAGCTGTGTATGGAGCGCCAGCGACTCGAATGTGCTGCCCGTTGGTCTCGACCGTCGCGCCGAACGCTTCCATGACCGAGATCGTCATGTCGATGTATGGCTGCGATACCGGCGTACCGACGAGTGTGAGGTCGAGCCCGTTGGGGAACGCTGGGGCGCTCAACAGCAGAGCGGAGATGAACTGGCTCGACACTTCAGCGCCGATCGAAACCTTCGAGCTGGTGATCGTGCCCGACACGGTCATCGGGAGCGTGTCGGAGTCGATGTCGACCCCGAGGTCGCGCAACGCTTGGGCGAGCTCACCCATCGGGCGACCACGCATCTGCTCGTGTCCAGTGAGAGTTCCTTGCCCAGCAATAGCGAGCAAAGGCAGCAAAAAGCGAGCGCTCGTTCCGGACTGATTCGCGTCGAGTGGGTTCTCGGGTGCGGCCACGGCACCACCACGGCCCATGACGACGACTGTCGAGTCGTCGTCAACCCGGCACGTAACGCCGAGGTCGCGAAGCGCACCGATCATTGCTCGGGTGTCGTCGGAAAGGCCAACACCGTGAAGCGTGGACTCGCCGTCGGCAAGCGCAGCGACGATGAGGGCGCGATTGGTAAGGCTCTTCGAGCCCGGCAACACGACCGTGGCGTCGAGCGTTCCAGCAATCGGCGTGACCGTGCGCTGATCCGCGGTCATGACAGCGGCCTAAACGATGGCCGGTAGCCGCGGGCCAACAAGCCGCCCCGCAAGACGTCGGTGGCATCGGTGTCGATGAGCAGCACGATGACGCCGGTAGGGCCTTCGGCGCTGTGGGCGATCTCGAGGTCGAAGATGTTGACGTCGAGCTCGGCGGCGAGCCCGGTGATCGCCGCGAGCTGTCCGCTCTCGTCCTTGATGCGCACCCGAACTTCGGAAAGGCCAGGCGGAAGCGTCGAGGCGGTCGGCAGGTTGGCGCGCGCTGCACGGGCATCGGTAAGCGCGACCCGGATCGCGTCGGCATCACCGGAGGTAACGGCATCTCGCATCGAGGACAGATGCCCGATGACCTCTCCCAACGCATCGGAAATGGCGTCGGCGTTCTGCAAGCAGATCGGCGGCCAGATCTCGGGCGAACCCGACGAAATTCGCGTCATGTCACGGAAGCCGCCCGCCGCCAGGCGCAACATGGCCAAGTGTTCGTCGGAACGCTGGCTCGCCACATTCATGAGCGATGCAGCGGCCAAGTGCGGCACGTGAGACACCGTAGCGACCATTCGATCGTGCGCGGTCGGGTCGAGGGTTAGTGGGTCGGCGCCGAGCGCTACGACGAGCTCGTGCATGGCAGCGAAGGTTTCATCGCTCGTTTCGCCCGACGGGGTGATGACCCACGCGGCGCCGCGGAAGATGTCGGGCCGCGCGCCGGCGAGGCCGGTCTGCTCGGAGCCAGCCATGGGGTGCGACGGTACGAAGCGTTCGTTGCTCACAGCAGCGGCGACCGGGCCTTTGACACTGCCGGTGTCGGTGACCCAGCCAGACGTGTTCGCGAGCGCGAACTCGACACCCTCGGCAATAGCGTCGACGGGCGTCGCGACGATCGTGAGCTCGGCGTTAGCAGGTAGGCCAATCTCGTCGATGATTCCTTCGTCGAGTGCCTTTGCGGTCACGGCATCGTCGCGGTCGATCGCGCCGATCGAGTACCCAAGCTCACCCAACGCGTGGGCAAGGCTGCCGCCGATCAGACCAAGGCCAATGATCCCGGCAAATTTCTGTTCGGGTTCGGCTTCGGGCATAGCCGAAGAGCTTATCTGCGGCGCCGACGCCCACCGCCCACGCAGTGCTACCCGTGCAGAGACCTCGCTCGTCATAGCCGCGCACTGGGCGCGTCCTGTGAGAAACGTTTCCAACATTTCTTCTTGACTGGGGTACATATGTTCGATACCGTTGTACTATGGATTTGAGCGGAGTACTCGATCCAGGCGACGACCTGGTAGAGCTCGAAGCAGCGCTTGATGCGTGCTTTGACAAACCCCTCTCCTGCCTGTCAAAGAACGAACTTTCCAATCGCCTGATCGACGTCCATCGAGTGACCGCAAAGCTCGACGCGTTGCGAGCCGAAACCATTCGCGCCTGCGATCTCGCCCAAGTCGGCTCGCTGACCGACCAGCGCAACACCTCGAACCATCTAGCGACCCTCACCAACGCCGACCCGGCCGACGTTCGCTTCGATTCACGCATCGGCACATGGCTGCTCGACATGGCCATCCTGGCCGAGGCCTACCGCGCGGGCCGCATCTCGGCTGCCCATATTGAGCTACTCCGCAAAGCCGACAACGACCGCGTGCACCTGCAGATGGTTCGCGACCAAAGCGACTTTCTCACCTGGTTCACGACGTGCCACTTCCGCGACCTCGAAAGCCTGATCAACGAATGGCTATTGGGCGCCGACCCTGACGGGGCCGAACCCACAGAACACCTCGCAGAAGCTGGCCTGTCCATCAAACCGCTCCCGGGAGGCCGAGGCAAAGTTTCGGCGATACTCGACCCGTTGCAGCTCGCCGCGCTTCGCGGTGCCATCGGAACCGAGTCCCGAAAGCTGCGCGCCGAAGAAGAATCAACGGGTGCAAGGAACACGGTTCGGCGTCGCCAACTCGTTGCGCTGCTCAACCTCATTGGACGTGGCGCCGCCCGCGCCGACGGTTCCTTTGCTCGCCCGCGAGTCAACATCGTGATGAGTCAGAGTGTGTACGAAAAGACCCTCGACTGGCTCGCCGACCCGGCCAACGGCCTGCCCGAAGTCGATCGATCCAATATCGACAAGCGGTGCCATCTCATCGACGGGACTCCAATTCATCCGCTCTACGCACTTGCTGCCACTGCAACAGCGACGTTTCGAAGATTCGTGTACGGCATACGAGGTCGACCGATAGAAATCTCCTACGACAGCCGCCAAGTCCCCGATTGGATGCAGGACGCCTCGCTCATTGCAACCAACGGCAAGTGTACGAACCCGGTGTGCGATGCGCCTTTCGATTGGTTGCACGGCGATCACATTCAGCCGTTCAGCAAAAGCCAAGAAACTCGTCTCGATGAAAGCCGCCCCCTATGCGAGGGCGACAACCTGTGGCGTGGGAACGACACCGATCGCGGCAAATGGCCGGTTCCCGATGTCGACCCAGATGCTATTGCGAGCCGTCAGCAGCAGCAGCAATAGCTGCTTCAAGTTCGCGCAGTTCTGCTGCGCTCAGGTCAC
>CAZMYN010000236.1:0-4934 GCA_964570495.1 uncultured Acidimicrobiales bacterium
GTAGTAGAACCGGGCGAATCGGTTCTGCTGAAGGGCGCGAACGGAGCCGGAAAGTCGACGCTGCTTCGGCTGTGCGCTGGTTTGCTTCGCCCAGAACGTGGCACGGCCAAAGTCCTCGGCGCTGATCTCGCGTCGGACCGACGCTCGATTCGTCGACGCGTCGGATACGTCGGCCATCGCTCGATGCTCTACGACGACCTGACCGTTGCCGAGAACCTCCGCTTTTGGGGCCGTGCCGCAGGCGTTGATGAAGCTCAGACCCAAGCCGCCGCGAAGCGCCTCGAAATCGACGATCGCTTGCGTGATGTTGCGGTGTCGAACCTTTCCGCAGGACAACGACGCCGCACCGCTCTCGCCGTCGCCGCGGCACGCCGGCCCGAACTCTGGCTACTCGATGAACCACACGCCGGACTCGACCAAGATGGCCGCAGTGCCGTCGACTCGCTGATATCGGACGCAGCGTCGGCTGGCGGAGCTGTTCTGGTCGCATCCCACGAACTTGAGCGAGCCGGAGCGGTCGTCGATCGAACCGTGTCGATCGCCGGTGGTGTTGCCTATGAAGAACAGCCTGCCCAAGCGCAATCCCCCGAGGGTGAGTCGTGAACCTCGCCGAAGAGATAGCGCTCATTGCAGGCAAAGATCTGCGAATCGAACTTCGTTCGAAGGTGGCACTCAACCAGATCGCGCCGTTTGCGGTGCTTGTTCTGGTCTTGTTCGGCTTTGCCCTCGACGCGGATCGAACAGCGCTTCGCAACTTCACCCCAGGTCTGTTCTGGATGGCGGTTTTGCTCTCGGCGATACTCGCGGTGCACCGCTCGGTCGGGGTTGAATCGGGCGAAGGAGCCCAAGAAGGACTGTTGCTCACCGGGTTGCGTCCTGCCTCGGTGTTCCTTGGCAAGTCCGCTGCGCTCATCCTTCAATTGTTGGTCGTCGCGGGCGCGTTGCTTGCTGGCGTCCTGATTCTTTACAGCGCCGTTGTTGAAGACACGCTGCTTCTCATTATTTCGCTCGTGGGCGCGGTTCTAGCGATCGGTGCCGCAGGTACTATTTACGGAGCCCTACTTGGCAGCCAACGCGCCAGGGAGACCATCTTGCCGATCCTATTGTTGCCGGTGCTAGCACCCGTCCTGATCGCAGCCACCCGCGCCTTTGGCGATGCCATGGGAACCGTCGCCGCCGACGGTTGGCAATGGACCCAACTCTTGTACGCCTTTGCGGCCATCTACTTCGCCATTGGCGTGCTTAGCTACGGCATCCTCATGGAGGAGAACTAATGGACACACTCACGCCTACGAGTGGTGAACCACAAACGACTGAGCAAGGCAACCTTTCGGGGATCACCCGCAGCCGTACAACGACGATTCTGGGTGCTGTAGTTCTTGTCGGCGCGGCGATCTGGCTCTACTTGGCCTTTGTTGCGTCGCGCCCTGACCAGACCCAACAAGACGCAGTGCGTCTCATGTACGTGCACGTGCCCGCCGCAATAACCGCGTACCTGGCGTTCTTCGTGACAGCGATTGGTTCGGCAATGGTGCTCATCAAGCGTTCGGTTTGGTGGGACCTCGTCGCTGGCGCATCTGCCGAGATCGGCGCGATCGGCGCGGCGCTTACCCTCATCACCGGGTCGATCTGGGGTCGCCCGATCTGGAACACCTGGTGGGAGTGGGGCGATGTGCGCCTGCTCACCACGCTCGTGCTCTTCATGCTCTCCCTTGGCTACCTCGCTGTCCGTCGACTCGAAGGCACCGCCGAAGAACGCGCCAAGCGCTCCGCCGTCGTTGGCCTCCTGTTGATCCTCAACGTGGTGATTGTCAACCGCTCGGTCGAGTGGTGGGCGAACGACACCATCCATCAAGAATCCACGATCGCCGAAGCCGCGATCGAGGGCATCAATGCGTTCACGCTGTTCTTCTCGATCGTCTTGGGTGTTGGCGCGTATGCATGGATGCTGATCCACCGCTTCCGCCTAGCGTGGCTCGAGCGCCAGTTCGATCGGTTCGGCCTCGACGAAGCAATCACCCGCCGTCAAGCAGAAGGAGTTTCGCAATGACCCACGTGCCGTATCTCGTCGCGGGTTGGGGCATCAGCCTCGCAGCGATTGCGTTCTATGCAATGTCGGTTCTGCGTCGAGCCAAGAGAGTTGCTGCCCGCGTACCCGTGCACCGCCACCGCTGGATGACCGGCGATGATGCCGACGTGATCGGGGAGAGCTAATGATTGACGACCCCGAAAGCCCCGACGCTGGATCCGACGCCGAACTCGATCTCACGCCTCGTCCGCGGGATCTCGAAAAGCGCGGCTCCAAGGTTCTGCCAAGCCTCGTCATTGCCGTCGTTCTCGGCGTCATTGGTTTCGTGCTCTTCCAAGGCCTGTCCGGCGCGACGCTGTTCGTTCGCACCGCCGACACCGCAGTCGAAGAACGCGGCGAACTGGGCGAGCGTCGCTTCCGACTGACCGGCACCCCCATTGCGGTCACCGGCAACGACTTTGAATTCGACAACAACACCGCGGTGCAATTCTCGATTGCGTGCGACGGCTCGGCCGTCGACGTCATCCACGTGGGCAACGTCGCCGAGGCATTCCAGCTTGGCGTACCCGTGGTGCTCGAAGGCAGCTGGAGCGGCGAAGTGCCGCTCGACGTTGCCTGGGAGCAAGGAGCGAACGACGGCTACTTCTTCGAGAGTGATCGAATGCTTGTCGAACACGACAACGAATATCGCGAGGACAGGATCGAAGAGGCCAACTCCTGTGGCACCGACGCTCCTGACGCTCCGGATACTGAGGCATAGCGCATGCATGTTCTGATTGGCTACGGCTCGGTTTCGCTTGCCTTCGCAGCGGGGGTTCTCGGACTGGGGACCACGCTTTACGCAACCGTTGCAAAGAAGCCGAAGCTCATGCGCTCGGTCGTTGGTTACGTCGCCCTCGCCATGCTCGCAGCGGTCATCGCGGTCATCACGATGGAGTCGGCACTTCTGCAAAACGACTTCTCGGTTAAGTACGTGGCCGAGCACGGCCGCATAGGAACCTCGCTCCCCATCACGATCGCGACTCTGTGGGGCGCGCTCGAAGGCTCGATCCTTTTGTGGGCAGTGATCTTGGTCGGCTACTTCTCGGTCGTCGTGTGGCGCTTCCGTGACCGGCTCGATGACCCGATGGTCGGCTGGGCGATCATCACGATGTGGGTCGTCACGCTGTTCTTCTTCGGGCTCATGCTCGGACCAGCCAACCCGTTCATCGAGGTCGCCAACCCGCCAGATGACGGCCCGGGCCTGAACCCGTTGCTGCAAAACAACATCCTCATGGCGTTCCATCCACCGATGCTCTACCTCGGTTACGTCGGCTTCACCGTGCCGTTCGCGTTCGCGATCGGCGCGCTGGTCACCGGCCGAGTCGGCGAAGGTTGGCTTCTTGAAACCCGCCGCTGGACCGTCTTTGCCTGGGGCTTCTTGACCTTCGGCATCGTCCTTGGCGCCTGGTGGAGCTACTCGACGCTTGGCTGGGGCGGCTACTGGGCCTGGGACCCCGTCGAGAACGCATCGTTGCTGCCGTGGCTAACGGGTACAGCGTTCATTCACTCGGTCATGATCCAGGAACGACGCGGCATGCTCCGGGTCTGGAACCTGTCGCTCGTGTGCGCCACGTTCGCGCTCACCATCCTCGGAACCTTCCTCACCCGCTCGGGAGTCATTGCCTCGGTGCACAGCTTCAGCGCAGGCATCGGCCCGATCCTCATTGGCTTCTTCGCCGTGATCGTTGCGGTCACCGTCGGGCTCATTGGCTGGCGCGGCGATGCGCTGCGCTCGGTCGGCCGTATCGATTCGCCGGTCTCTCGTGAAGGCGCCTTCCTTGCGAACAACGTCGTGTTCGCCGCGTTCGCGTTCGTCGTACTCCTCGGAACGGTGTGGCCGCTCGTCATCGAAGCAATCAACGGCGACCGCATTGCGGTCGGCAACCCCTTCTTCGACCGGATGACCATGCCCATTGGTTTCGTGCTGCTGTTCCTCATGGCCATGGCGCCGGTCCTTCCGTGGCGCAAAGCCTCGGGCGAGGTGCTTTCCGACCGACTGTTCTGGCCCGTCGTTGCCGGCGTCGTCGCAATGGTCTTTGCTCTGGTCGTCGGTGCTGCAGGTTGGGCACCCGTTCTCACCTTCGGACTTGCCGGAGTTGCCGGTGGCGCTGCGGTCCGCCAGCTCGTGATCGCCACCCGCCGCAACGGCTGGCGTGGTCTTGTTGGTCGAACCAATGGCGGAATGATCGTCCACATCGGCGTGATCCTCATCGCTGTCGCGTTTGCGGCCAGCAACGCCTACCTCCGACAGGCCGAGATCGCGTTCGATCAGGTTGGCGACACCAGAGAGTTTGCTGGTCACGTCCTCACCTTCCGGGGAACCGAACAGGTTCTCTCCGACGACGGGCGCATCGATGACCAAGTTCTTGTCGAGGTCGACGGCAGCCTCGAACGGCCCGCCCTCACGCTGTTCCCGTTCGCTGGACGAACACTCGGAACACCATCGACCCGAGGCTCTCTCTTCGACGACGTGCAGCTATCGGTGATCCCGATCGACGAAGGCGACAACGCGGCAGCGGTCGTGCGCGTCACGATCCAGCCACTCGTGCAGTGGTTGTGGATCGGCGGAATCCTGATGGCGGTCGGCACTGGCCTTGCGATCGTGCCCGGAAACCGTCGCCGACCCACCGCGCCAGCGTCGGTGATTTCCAATGACCCCGAGCCCGTCAAAGCTCCGACCTAATGAGCAAAGCGGAGGGCACCGAGCGCGCCGAACACAGTGACGATGAAGTCGAGCTCTATGACTCGGTTGGCTCCTCGCGCATTGCGGTCATTGGCGCAGCGATCGCCGCTGTCGTGTTGATTGGATTCATCGCCGTGCTCGCCACGAGCCCGACCGAACACGGGCTGGGCTCTAGTCCAC
>CAZMYN010000237.1:0-4932 GCA_964570495.1 uncultured Acidimicrobiales bacterium
ACCAAGCAGCGCCTGCCGAGAGCGTTGAAGCAGGCAGTCGCACGTTTGCACGCTGCTTCGACATTGGTGCCTTGTTGGTTACCGCGTTTACTGATCAGCCAGAGTTTTCGAGCTTGATCGATATTGCCTGCTTGGAGACCGGTCTCGACGAAGATGCCTCGGCGGCTATCTTCGCCGGCGCATTTCTTGATCCCGAGGGTGATGATGCAGAAAACACTGCGGCGATGTTCGCTGCAGTTCGTCCGTGCTTGCGATTCGGTCAGCTCATGGCCGACGCCTTTGCCGGGACCGTTGCATTCAACGCTGCGGAAATTGCCTGCATCGACGAGGCATTCAACACCGATGAGATCTTCGAGGCAGTCGTCAGCGGCGGCGACCTGCCCGACAGCGCTGTCGAGGTCATGTTCGGTTGTCTCGAACCAGCGACTGTCCAGGCCTTGAACGGCGGCTGACCACCCACGAACGCTGCGGCTCGCAATAGCGCTCCCCATAGAGTGGTGCCATGAGTCCGCAATCGCTGCGCGACGACCTCGAAGCGATCGCCGAACAGCACCAGATCGAGAAAGTTGGTGTGTGCTCCGCTGACGTCTTCGAGGATGTCCGGTCCGTGCTGCACGAACGCAAGGCCGCGGGCCTGAGCGCGGACATGGCCTTTACGTATCGCAACCCGGATCGCTCGACCGACCCTGAGCGTTCACTCGCCGGCGCCCGCTCAATCGTGGTCGGTGTGCGCTCGTATCGTCGCAGTCGCCCCAGCGACGAAGAGCAATCGCCAGCGGCGGGCGCCGCAGCGATTGCCGAGTATGTCTGGGAGCCGCACTACGCCGAGCTACGCGTCGGCTTGGATGCAATCGCTGCGCACCTCACGAACGCGGGTTGGGCCAGCCGGGTGCTCATCGATGACAACGCGCTGGTCGATCGCGCTGCAGCACACCGGGCCGGCATTGGTTGGTGGGGGAAGAACTCGAACATTCTGATTCCGGGTTTCGGAAGCAAGTTCGTCATTGGATCGGTGGTTACCACAGCGCCCCTCGACGTCAACGAGGCCGTGATCGACGATCAGTGTGGGCCATGTCGTCGTTGTATCGATGCCTGTCCAACCGCAGCGATCGTCGCCGATGGTGTCATCGACTCAAATCGCTGCTTGGCGTGGCTGGTCCAGTCGCCCGGTGACTTCCCGACCGAATTTCGCGACGCTCTCGGCGATCGGATCTACGGCTGCGATGACTGCCAGAGCTCCTGCCCGCCAAACGTTCGTACCGATCGGGAGAGCTCGCCCGCCGAGACGGACGGCACCGTCATGGTCGAAGTCTCCGAGCTATTGCGCGCGAGCGATGACGAACTCTTGGAACGTTTCGGCGCCTGGTACATCCCGCGCCGCGAGCCGAGGTACCTACGACGCAACGCGCTCGTCGTGCTCGGCAACGTCGGCGACCCGTCGACAACCGAAGTTCAAGAGCTGATCGCGAAGTACCAGAACAGCCCCGATGACATCGAGCGTGAGCATGCGCAGTGGGCAGCCCGCAAGCTGGGACTGGCGCCCCAGCCATGACACACGACGCGCCGACACCCCCCACGGCCCCGCGGCATCTTCTCGTCACCAATGACTTCCCACCCAAGGTGGGCGGAATCCAGCAATACCTCTGGGAATTGTGGTCCCGGCTCGACCCGGAGTGTTTCGAGGTGCACACCACCCCGTATCGAAAGGTCACCGCCTTTGGAACCGTCGACTCCTTTGATGCCGAGCAACGCTTCACCATCCGTCGCTCGAGCGAACCAGTGCTGTTCCCGTATCCATGGCTACGGGCGCGGCTCGATGCGGCGGCCACGACCTTCGATGCCCGCCTGCACGTCATCGACCCGGCCGTACCGCTCGGTGCGATCGGCCCGCGTCTCGAACGCCCCTACGCCGTGGTCCTCCACGGAGCCGAAGTGACCGTGCCCGGCCGTTTGCCGGTAAGCCGACAAGTACTCTCGCGGGTGCTCGACAGCGCAACGGGCGTCATATCGGCAGGGGAGTACGCACTGTCTGAGGCCGAGCGAGCCGTGGGGCGCCCCTTGCGCAACGTCATCATCCCGCCCGGTGTTGATACCGAGCGGTTTCGACCGCTCGATCGCGCCGAGCAAACAGCGGTGCGCGCTCGCTACGGCATTGCGGCCGGTGCGCCGTTCATCTTTAGCCTGTCGCGCTTGGTGCCTCGCAAGGGTATGGACACGCTCATTGCCGTGGCCTCGGTGCTCTCCACAAGATTTCCCGACTTGGTGGTGTGCATTGCCGGGGGAGGGCGCGACGCCACACGGCTGCAGCGTCGAATCAATGCGTTGAACGCTCCGGTTCGCCTGCTCGGTCGGGTCTCCGAGCAAGATAAAGCGGGTTTGCTCGGATCGGCCGACCTCTTCGCCATGATGTGTCGGAATCGTTGGGGTGGCCTCGAGCAAGAGGGCTTCGGTATCGTCTTCGTCGAAGCCGCCGCCGCCGGGACCCCACAGATCGCTGGCCGCTCGGGCGGAGCCGACGAGGCGGTACTCGATGGTGTGACCGGCCGTGTGACCCCCGAGAATGCGAGTGTGTCCGAGATTGCAGAGCTGTTCGCCGAACTTCTCGACAACCCAGAACTCCGGTCGACGATGGGCCAGGCCGGGCGAGAACGCGCGGTGCGCGAGTTCTCCTATGACGTGTTGGCCACTCGACTCTCCGGCTCGCTGACGGAATGGATCGGGACGGTCAAATGAGCGAACAGTCGCAAGCATTGCCAAAAGCGAGCCTCTGGGTGACCGTCGCGTTCGCGGTGTTCTCCCTAGTGACATTTTTGCTCGACGGTCCACTGGATAGAACGTTCTCGGTGCTGAGCGGCGTCCTTTTCGTCGCGGGAACATTGATGCTCGGACTTGGGCTGTGGAACGGAATCCAGCGCAGCCGTGTCGATGCGGTAACCCTCACCGGGCTGTTGAGCGTCGACAAGAGCCACGTGCCGAAGCCGGTTCGCAATCAACTTTGGGCTGGCATCCTGGGCCAAACCGCTGCCGCGGTTTTGTTCGCTGCGCTTCGTCCATTTACCGAGCAAGCGTTTGGCATTCTGGTGCCGATGATCGGGCTTGGCTTCGCGACGCTGTGGGGCTCGAGATTCGCCAAGTTTTTTCCTCGGGACGATCCGTAAATTCAAGGCCCGTTGGCGTGGACCCCCAGGTCTCTCGGCTATGGTGCGAATGCTGCTGTCCATGAGGAGCGCGATGACTGATTTTGCCGCCGAACGCACCGAAATCGACGCCTCGCCAGAGGCGTGCTTTGCCGTTGCTGTCGACTTTGCGTCCTACACGGACTGGGCGAGCGACATCAAAGAAGTCAACATTGTTGAAACCGACGACGACGGCCGCGGCGGCGACGTTGCGTACCGAGTTGCCGCAATGGGGCGCTCGACGAGCTACACCCTGCGCTACAGCTACGGCTCGAACCCGCTTCGAATGTCGTGGCGACTCATCGAAGGTGACGTCATGGAACGGATCGACGGCGAATACGAGTTCGTGCCGATCGACAACGGAACTCGAACCGAGGTTCGCTATTACGTCTCGATCGACATGCTGGTTCCGTTGCCAGGCTTTGTGAAGCGACGTGCCGAGGCAAAGATCCTTCACACCGCAATGGACGACCTCAAGAAGCGGGTCGAGTCGACTTCCGGGTGACACCGAGTAATCAGACCCGGGTCCGCGAGGCACGCCAGCGACTGCACGCTGTCGAACACCTCGAAGGAAGTTCCGACTCGGCGCTTCGCCTTGTCGAGTTGCAGTCGCCGCGGTCGGCCGAACGCTCTCTGCCGCTGCACCCCGCGTTTGCTGTCATATCCGGACTCGCCCAAGCGCCCCGGCAGGCACTCGCGGCCACGGTCGATGGGGTTCGAACCGGCAACGACAACGTGGGTTTGGCAGGCATCATCGAGACGTACGGTCGGCGGCTTCCTCGAAGTCAGGTGATGGATTCTGCGCCAACCGTCCCCGGCTCGGCGCTCGTTCCCGTGAGCCAACTTCAGAGTTCGAGCGTGCGAACTGCAGAGGCCCAAATGTTGCTCGAGGTCGTCGACACGATCGATCGAGCGACCCTGCTCTCTGGTTCGGAGTTGCGTGGAGCACAAGCCGCAGCGAGCGACCTCGAAGTCGAACGAGCTGCGCTCACCGGCCGAGATTCAGGATCCGCGGTTGGTTCGACGTTGGCCATCCGCTCCGAAGACGAAGAAATGCTTGAAGCGCTCGACATGGTCGCGCCCCCGCTGACCGCTATTGCTGACCTCAAGAGTCTGGTCACTCACGTTCGTGATGACGCCGACCGTCTCAAGCTCGAAGCCACGGTTAGCCAAGCGCGTGCAGTCCGTAGCCAACTCCTTCCGGGCGATGGGAACGAAGCGGTTGTTTTGGCCGACCTTGCCATTGCAGAGGCCGACGGCGAACTGGCCGAATACGACATGGCGCCTGACTCACCAACCGAACTCCTCACCGCACGGCTTGCGAGCCTCGGTTTCCAGGCAGCTCCGTTCGAGGCTCCGGGGGTGGCCGATCGTCTGATCGAGGAAAGCGTCGAACTCGAAGAGATTCGTGATCGCCTACTCCGCTCGATCGAAAGTGCCGCGTTGCCGGCGGGGGTTCTCGAACTGGAGACCCAACGTCAGGCGCTCACCGAACAACGCCTCCTGATCCAGCGTCGGCTGCGCAGCCAACAACAGCTCTTGGCAGTTGCGAGATCTGAGGCACGCCGGCTTGGCCTCGACCTCGACAGCACGGGTCAGGTCCTTGATCTGCGAGACGAACCCGCTCGCCCGGCACCGATTCTCGTCGAAGAACCCCTCATCGATTTACCCGCTCGCCTCACCGGGTCGATCTTGTCGGTGCTGCTTCGACACAGCAGACACAGCCAAGTGATCTTCTTATCTTATCAGCTCGACC
>CAZMYN010000238.1:0-4926 GCA_964570495.1 uncultured Acidimicrobiales bacterium
GCCTGACGCTGCTCGACCAGAACCGAGTCATCACACCGCACCCGTCGTTCCGACTGTTCGCCACAGCGAACACCGTTGGGCTCGGAAACCTCACCGGGCTGTACCACGGCACGCAGGTTCTCAACCAAGCACAGATCGACCGCTTCAATGTCGTGTCGACGCTCAACTATCTCGACCCGGCACGCGAAGCAACGATCGTGTTGGCGCAAGTCCCCGACGCCGACCCGGCCGTCGTCGATCAGATGGTTGCCGTTGCTGGGCTGACCCGCGACGGTTTCGCTGCCGGCGATCTCTCCACCGTCATGTCGCCGCGCACGGTCATTAGCTGGGCCGAGAACCTGAGCATCTTCGGCGATGTTGGGACTGCGTTCCGACTGGCCTTCGTCAACAAATGCGACGAAGCCGAACAGGGACTGGTGGCCGAGTACTTCCAACGGGCCTTCGACACTGAACTGTGAGCTCTGAGCGGGCCGTGAGCGGAGCGAACAAGAGCGGAGATACCGCTGAGCGTCGCCGCTATGAGCGAAACGGCGCCGCGGTGATCCGGGCGCTCGGGCGTTCGCCTCGCGCCGAATACCGCGCCCGTCAGCTCGAAATCGACGACACGCCCATCGGCATTGCCACGCCTTACCTATTGCCCCAGCCCGACGCCGGCGAGGAATCGTCTACGGGGACTATTGCCCGTGGTGTCTTCGATGCGATCGGAGTGCGTCTTCGCTATTCAGACGCCGAAGTGTTTGCTGCGAACGAACCCGACGACCTCGTGGCCCGGATCGTCTTCGACATGCTCGAACAACTTCGCTGTGAGTCGCTCGTACCCGACGAGCTTGAAGGCACTCGCCAGAACATGGACCGGGCGTATAGAGAGTGGTGCCGCGCGGAGACGTTGAGCGCGACGGCGATCGGGCTACTGCTCTTCACTGTCATGCAGATGGTGCGCTCCCGGTTGATCGCTCCCATTCATGACGAGCTCATCGAGGACCAGATCGAATCCACACGCGCACTGATCTCGCCGATCATCGGTACGGCATTGAAGGGCTTGCGCGACACACGCTCCGACCAGCAGGCCTACGTCGTTCCGGCCTTGTCGATGGCCGAGGCAATCGCTGACATGGTCACCGATGAGTCGACCGAAACCTCTGCTGTCACCGTGGCCGCAGCGGCGCTCTTCGTGCCACCCGAATGGGGAAACGAAGAACCCGACGAGGGCGACCACCTCATCGGTATCGGGGAAACACCGACCCAGCACGCCGACCGCGAGACCCTGGAAACAATCGGGGGCTATCACGTCTTTACCCGGGCTCACGACGTTGAGCGACGTGGTGTGGATTTGTACTCACCGGAGAAGCTGCGCGAGTTGCGAGTCGGCCTCGATGAGCAGATCGCCGCGCAGTCGGTCAGCGCGTTCACGCTGGCCCGACGCCTGCAGCGACTCTTCGTTGGGCTGTCCGACGACGGCTGGCGCCATGGCGAAGAGGAAGGCCTCGTCGACGCGGCACGCCTCGGACAAGTCATTGCGAACCCGGCCAACCGGGCTGTCTTTCGCCAACGGCGCTATCGACCCGTAGCGCCAGCGGTGGTGTCGTTCCTGATCGACAATTCCGGGTCGATGAAACGCCAGCGCCATCAAAGCGTCACCGTGCTCGTCGATACCCTGGCACGAGCGCTCGACCTCGCCGGAGCGACGAGCGAAGTCCTTGGCTTTACGACGAATGCGTGGAACGGGGGAGAACCGCTACGTGAATGGCGCCGTGCCGACGAGCCGCACGCACCGGGGCGCCTCGCCGAGCAATGCCACATTGTCTACAAGGACGCCGACACGCCGTGGAAGCAAAGCCGTAGATCGGTTGCGGCGATGATGCGAACGCAGCATTTCCGCGAGGGCATCGACGGCGAAGCAATCGCCTGGGCCTATCAGCGGCTGCTCGCCCGACCCGAGCCACGCAAGGCACTCATCGTGTTTAGCGACGGTGCGCCAATGGAAGCGGCCACCATCAACGCGAACGGCGAGGCCTTCCTCGAATCACACCTGCGCAGCGTCGTCCAACGAATCGAACGGGCCGGGCTGGTTCAACTAGGCGCAGTCACGATCGACCAATCGGTCGACATGATCTTCTCGAAGAGCGTCCATATGGATCTCACCGGAACTCTCGCGCTTGGCGAATACCGCCTCCTCGAACGTCTTTTCTCGACCCGCCGCTAATCCATTCTTTCTTCGAAGGATGCTGGCGACTGAGCCATCAAAATCCTTCGAAGAACAGCCTGGCGGTCGGATGAGCTTGGAGCGGCCGGGCTGAATTACGATCTGAGCCAGCACGATCAGGAGGCTCAAGATGGCTGTAGGTACCGAGGGTTCAATTCTGGGGAACGCGGTATTGCGGCGCGAGGATCCGGCGCTGCTCGTGGGCACCGAGGATTATCTCGATGACCTGACCGCCGACAACATGACCTACGTCCACTTCGTCCGCTCAACGATTGCCCACGGTGTGATCAACAGCGTCGAGCTGGCCGAGGCCGAGGCAATGCCTGGTGTCGTGGGTGTCTACGCAGCATCGAACACCGATTTCGCCGCGATTCCGTACGGCTTTGGCAATCCTGCATTTAGCCGCCCGCTCTTTGCGAGCGAGCGTGTGCGCCAGGTCGGCGACATCGTGGCAGCGGTCGTTGCCGAGACCCGCGGACAGGCGGTCGACGCCGCCGAGATGATCTTTGTTGACTACGACGACCTGCCCGTCGTCCTCGACATGGAAGCCGCTGTTCTTCCCGACGCCGAGCTCTTGTTCCCCGAGGCGGAGAGCAACGTGTGCTTCCACACCGAGCTGGGCGACGAAGGGGCACTCGACGGAGCGGCCACCGTGGTCAACCTCAAGATCGAAAGCCAACGCCTTGCTGGGGTCCCGATCGAGCCGAACGGCACGTTCGCTATTCCTGATGGCGATGCAATGACCGTCTGGGTCACCAGCCAGAACCCGATTTCGATCGCTGGTCCAATCTCTAAGCTGACCGGCATTGACACCGAGAACCTTCGCGTCGCGACGCCAAAGGCAATGGGCGGAGGCTTTGGACCCAAGGCTGGTCTCTACGCCGAGCATGTGCTCACCACATTGCTCGCGAAGACTCTTGCTCGTCCGGTCAAGTGGGCCGAGACCCGCAGCGAGAACATGGTGTCGATGGTTCACGGTCGGGCAATGATCCTCGATGCGTCTATGGGGTTCGACGCCGACGGGCTGATCACCGGCATGGAAGTCGACGCGATCGCCGACGTTGGCTGCTATCCAGTGCTCGGAGCAATTCTCACTACCTTCACCCAGACGATGATCCAGGGTGTCTACGCCGTTCCAAAGGTTCGCTTTTCGGCCGACTCAGTGGTCACGAACACCACGCCGATCGGTGCGTATCGTGGCGCTGGCCGTCCCGAGGCCACGCAGATGCTTGAGCGGTTGATCGATGTCGCCGCCAACGAAATGGGAATGGACCCCGCCGAGCTCCGCCGTAAGAACTTCATTGCTCCCGACGCCTTCCCCTTTACGACCCTGTCGGGCGCAAACTACGACAACGGCGAGTACGCACAAGCGCTCGACGCTGCCCTCGCCGCTGCTGATGTTTCGACCGCACGTACCGACCAGGCAGCGCGTCGAGCCGCGGGGGATAGCAAGCAGATCGGCATCGGCATGAGCACCTATGTCGAGGTGACCGCTCCCGCGGGCTTGCACGTCGAGTACGGCAAGGTAGAGATCACCCCCGAAGGCAAGGTCATTGCACGTGTCGGCACGAGCGCTCACGGGCAAGGCCACATCACTGCCTTCTCGATGATCGTTTCGGACATTCTCGGTGTGCCCATGGACGACATCACGATCCTGCAATCCGACACCGCCGACGTTGCCAAGGGTTCAGGAACGATGGGATCGCGGTCCCTTCAGACCGCGGGCTCGGCGTGCTACGTCGCATCCGAGACGGTGTTCGAGAAGGCGCAGCTTCTCGCCGCGTCGGTCTTGGAGGCCGCGCCCGAAGACATTGTCAAGGCCGACGGCGGCCTTGGGGTTGCCGGCGTGCCTGCAAAGTCTGTTTCATGGGCGGAGTTGTACGCAGCTTCGATGGACGATGGGCAACGACCCGCCGATATGGAAGCCGGCCTCGAACACGAACTCGACTTCGACGGATCCGACGCCACCTTCCCCTTTGGTGCGCACGTCTCGATCGTCGAGGTCGACACCGAGACGGGGGCGATCGAAATTCTGCGACATGTGGCCGTCGACGATGCGGGGCGAATTCTCAACCCGATGTTGGTCACTGGCCAGCAACACGGAGGAATTGCCCAAGGCATCGCGCAAGCGCTCTTCGAGGGTGTCGAATACGACGATTGGGGCAACCCGGTGACGTCGAACTTGGCCGACTACGCCATTCCGGCCGCGTCCGAATTGATTTCGTTCGAGACCTCGAATTCGGAGACTCCAACCTTCCGCAACCCGCTCGGAGCAAAGGGGATTGGCGAGTCCGGAACGATCGGCTCGACCCCGGCGATTCACAATGCCGTGCTCGATGCCCTCACACCTCACGGCGTACGCCACCTCGACATGCCGTTGACGCCGCGCAAGGTCTGGTCGGCCATCACTGCCTAGCCAGCCGAGTCGAACCGGCGGCCTGTTTGTTGCAGATGGTCATGAACCACATGTGCTTCCGCGCGCCCTCACGTCACAAATTCGGTATTTCAGCGGTCCTTGTGCCGAATTTCGCAGAAATCCGAATATTGGTTGAGGGTTGGTTTTTCAACAAAAAACCACTATGAGTGCCGAGGGTCACCACTCCTCCGAGAGGAAAGTGAAGAGGCAAATGCGTACTCTTGCGCCCCGTGAGCAAAAGTTACGATTCTGTTACACCCAAGCGACGCCCGGTAATCAGGCTGGTGCTTCTGGCTACGGCCATCTG
>CAZMYN010000239.1:0-4921 GCA_964570495.1 uncultured Acidimicrobiales bacterium
TGCGGAGACCGATGCCAATGTCGACACGCGTTACGGGATGGACGTCGAGTTGCTGAAGCCACACGTAGCTCGCTGCTCTCCAACGCATCCGGTCACGAAGGAGGCGACGCCGGCTGCGGTGACGTGGAAGAGAAGCTAGGCGGGTCGCACCACTCGGTTGTCGGACTGGATGGTCAGGAACTTCGCGCGCAGTTCCGGACCATTGAACCCAAAGAGCGATTGGTATGCCTCGTTGGGCATTTCATCGATGTGAGCGCGTAGGGCGTCGCCGCCCTCTTGTGCGAATGCTTTGGAGAGCAGCGAGCCATACTTCGCTTCAGCGACATGCCACCCTGCGTCTTCGAAGAACTTCTTCAGGCGAATCGCCGCGATATCTGGAATCACCCGATCGAGGCTCTGGCGGTTGAGGTCGACGACCATCGTGAAGTTGCCGAGGCCTTCGGTGGCCGGATCGGCGATTGCCTCCCAGACGTTCCCTTCGTCGAGCTCAGCATCGCCAACGAGCGCGATGAAGCGTGCGTCGGGCTGATTTCCGAAGTGCGAGTCGATATAGCGTCGGGTCAACGCCGAGAACAACGGCGCAACGGCTCCGAGGCCGACCGACCCTGTCGAGAAGTCCGAGACGTCGGGGTCCTTCGTTCGCGACGGGTATGCCTGGAGGCCGCCGCGTTGGCGAAGCGTTGTCAGATACGACCGGTCGAGTTCGCCGGTCAGGTATTTGATCGCGTGGTACACCGGCGACGCGTGCGGCTTGACGGCGACCTTGTCGTCACCGCCGATGTGGGCAAACCACAGCGCCGTCATCATCGACACCATCGACGCGCTCGACGCTTGATGACCACCGACCTTGACCTGAGTCTCGCCACGCCGGTTTGCCGCGTCGACGATCCGGGTGGCCAACCAGAGCACCCGCTGTTCGACCTCTTTCAACGTGTGGAGGTTGACAGGTTCAGCCATTCGCGGAGCTTTAGGCCAGTTCGGATAACAGAAGGTCGGCGACTGCCCGACCTGCGGTAATGAGACGGTGATGGCCCTCGTCGAGGTCGTAGTCATCGAGGTCGTCGACGGAGACCCATTTGATGTCTTCGCTTTCATGGTTGCCAACGGGCTCAGCCCCGGCGGGAGCGAGCACGAGGAAGCGAACGTCGTAGTGCCAGACCGGGTCGGCCCCGTCGGGGGCAACATTGTGGATGTCGATGTCGATTGCAGGGTCGACGATTTCCAGTCCTTCGATCCCGGTCTCCTCGGTCGCCTCGTTCAGCGCAACGCGAGCGAGATTCGCTTCGCCGTCGGCGTGACCGCCAGGTTGTAGCCAACGCTGGAGCTTCGTGTGAAACATCAACAAGGTCTCGGTGGCGTCATGATTCATCACCAGCGCGGAACCGGTCAGATGGCCAGGTGTGGTCTCGCGCTCAAGCGCACCGGGCTCAAGTGCGGTGAGTTCGAAGAACTTGCGCTTCACGTCCTCCAACGAGTCCACGTGGATCGGCGCAACATGATGCCAAGCCGCACGGGGCTCGGAGCTTCCAACGAGCGCCGGATCCCCTTCAGCAAACTTCTTGTACTCACGCATCACGGACACCCCCACGCTACGAACTCAGACGCTCACAGTGTGTCACACCCGCGACACCCACGGGTTGTCCCTCTCGTACCAACGCCACGGCGTGTCTTGCGCGGTCGAGATTCCGATTCGGGTCGACACGGTCAGTTGCTGTTCACTCACCGGCTGAACCAGCTGAAGTCGCACGACTGAGGTTGCGTCGGCGAGGTCGAGGCTGTCGTGTCCCAGGTCGATGCCGAGCGCCGCGCAGAGCTTTCCCGGCCCGTTAGCGAGATCCACATCGCGGCGTGCCTTGGGTCGCGCTTGTCGCATTGACGTTGTTATCTCGATCGGTTCGACAGCCCGAATCAGTACCGCCTGACCGTCGCCATCGGGGCCGGTCACGATGTTTGCGCAGTGGTGCATGCCGTAGATCAAATACACATACAGCACGCCAGCGGGGCCAAACATAGGCTCGGTGCGCGGCGTCACTCCCCTGGCGGCGTGGCTGGCGAGATCATCAGCGCCTCCGTAGGCCTCGGTCTCGACTATCCGCCCCGACCCGTTCGGGCCATGCAGAATCGAACCGATAAGCGCCGGTGCCACTAGCGAAGCATGTTGGGAGAGATCGGGCCCATTCACCCCGCTTTTCTACAACCAGCAGAGCGAAAACGGCCAACAGATTTCCTACTGGGCAGAATCCCAATATTTGTACTGAGCTAACACCTGCGCCCTGACCGGTCGAACTAACAAGGGTGGATCAATCACTGGACGACACGATCTCCTCGCTCAGCGAAGCTCTTCTGCGCGCCCAGCTGACCCTTTCCATGTACCCAAGCGTGCACAACAGTGCACGCGTCGAAGAACTCGTCTCTCGGTTACGAGAGAAACGAGTCGAGCAAATTTCGACCTTGCCTGTTGGGCCGACCGAAGTGCAGAAGCGCTTTCTCATTGACGAGTTCACCAAGCTCTTCGCACAGCAGCACCTGAACCATCCACTCGAACCGTTCGACGTTCTCCTCGAGCACGCCAAAAAGGCCTGGGTTGATACTCAAGGCGAATCGTCGGTCGAGCTCGCGGCTCGAGAGTTTGTGCGAGATCAAGCTGGACGCTTCGATAAGACATCGTCAACTCCTGACCGCTACTCATCGACCAAAGCCGCAGGTGGAATCGACGAGATCCTTCATCATCTCGAACAGCTGACGCTTCTTCGCCACTTGGGAGCCGTGAGTGAAGCCGAGTTCGAACAACTCAAGGCAGAGGTCATTGCGAACGCGGAGAATTCGCCGTGAGCAATCCGCTGCTCCAGCAATTCGGACTACACCTCGGACCATTCGCGCGGATTTCAGGCCCGAACGGCGACCGCTGGCTCAACCCTCACGAGCTTGTCAAAGCCGAGAGACAGATCATGCACGGCAAATTCAAAGACACTGTCGGCGCAGCGGCGTTTCGAGCCAATCGTCTCGCAACGCGAATCTGGATCGATGCCGCACAATCTGTTGACGCACCGTCGAAGATGCCAGAACTGATCCACCTACACGACCACGACATCCTGGGGACGGTCACCGAGGCACTGAACCTCGGGGTTCCCGACTCGTCCATTCAGCCACGAAAGACCGAGAGCCCGGCGACCGATCGACCGAGTGCGTCGGGCACAGCCATCAGCGTGCGAATGCACCGTCTTGGACGACTCGCTCAGCTACGCGAGTCAAAAACGATCTCCGTAGAAGAATTCGATGACCTCAAGCGGGCGATTCTTCAACAGCCTGTATAGGGCTGTAGCGTCGGGTTCTAGCGCCTAGGAAATTTCTGCCCTGAACCGATCTAGCTGGGCTGCTACTGCCTCGGGGCTCCCGCCGCCATGGGTGGTCCGGCGCGTTACCGACACGCCTGGCTCGAGAATCGCTGCTGCTTCAGGTCCGAGGCGGTCGTCGGCGGTGACTAGCTCGACTAGCGAACCCTTGCCTTCCAACGCGTTGCGGACGTGTTCGCCAACGATTGCGTGAGCATCGCGAAACGGGGTGCCGTTGGCAACCAAATACTCAGCGAGGTCGGTGGCTGCCGCATAGGGAGAGTTTGCTTGTTCGGCCATTGCGTCGGTGTTGAAGGTAGTTGTCGAGACCATGCCGTCGAGGGCCAGCAGCGTTAGCCGAACCGTGTCGACCGCGTCGAACAGCGGCTCTTTGTCTTCTTGCATGTCTTTGTTATAGGTGAGCGGCAAGCCCTTCACGCTGGCGAGGAAACCGGTGAGGTTGCCGATGAGCCGGCCGCCCTTGCCGCGAGCAAGTTCGGCGATATCGGGGTTCTTCTTCTGGGGCATCATCGACGAGCCAGTGCTGAACGCATCGTCGAGCGTGATGAACCCAAATTCGGTGCTGGCCCAGATGATGAGTTCTTCGCCGATACGACTGAGATGCACGCCGATCATGGTGAGTGCGTAGAGCGTGTCGGCAACAAAGTCACGGTCGGCCACGGCATCGAGGCTGTTGTCGAACAAGCCGGTCATACCCAGCTCTTGTCGGGACCGTGCAGGGTCGAGCGGTAGCGACGAGCCTGCGAGCGCGCCTGCGCCAAGCACCGACACGTCGGTGCGGCGGCGAGCGTCGGCCAACCGGTCGATGTCGCGGTTGAGCATCCAACCGTGAGCCAGCAAGTGATGTGCCAGCGACACCGGTTGGGCTTGTTGGAGGTGCGTGTAACCGGGCAGGTACGCGTCGCCTGCGGCTTCGGCCTGTGCGAGCAGCGTGCGTTGCAGTTGGCGAACAAGGTCGGTGACTTCATCGATTGCCTGAAGCGTCCACAAGCGAACGTCGGTGGCGACTTGGTCGTTGCGG
Source organism: uncultured Acidimicrobiales bacterium (assembly GCA_964570495.1). GTDB lineage: Bacteria > Actinomycetota > Acidimicrobiia > Acidimicrobiales > SHLQ01 > SHLQ01. Next base: position 4,375 of record CAZMYN010000239.1, read on the forward strand.
CTGCGGCCGGTGTGCATCTTTGCGCCGGCGGGTTCGAGCTCGGTGACACGACGCTCGACCGCGGTGTGGATGTCTTCGTCGCTCGACTCCCACTGCATGGTGCCGTCAGCGATTTCACCCTCGACCTGGTCGAGCGCGGCCAAGATGCCCTGCAATTCGTCTGCCGTTAGGAGGCCAACCGATTCGAGCATCGTGACATGCGCGCGAGAACCAGCGATGTCCTCGCGGAACATCCGCTGGTCAAACGGCAGCGAGTCGTTGAGCTGCTGCAGTGCTTCGGCCGGGCCACCGGCAAATCTTCCGTGCCATAACGTCTTGGCACTTCCGGCCAAGATCCCACGTTCATCGGCGTGGTCACTACGCGAGCTCCGCTCCTCTTCAGCGCGTTCCTTGCTCATCCGTAGGTGTTCCCGCGTTTGCTGGCGAGGGTGCGAAGGCGGAGAGCATTCAGCTTGATAAAGCCGTCTGCGTCTGCCTGGTTGTAGGCCCCGTCGTCTTCTTCGAACGTGGCGATCTTCTCGTCGAACAACGAGTCGTTGCTCTTGCG
>CAZMYN010000240.1:0-4893 GCA_964570495.1 uncultured Acidimicrobiales bacterium
TCGTTCCGGTGGGGGAGCAGGTAATTCGCGACGCCATAGCCCAGTTTGCGACGTGGATCACAAGTACCCCTGGAGGACAAGATCTGGCCGGTTCGCTGAACCTGTCACGAGTACAGTTTCGGTCGCCGAGCCTGCTCGACGTGATCCTCGAGACCCTCGGCGAGCACAACGTGTCACCGTCGCAACTTGTTATCGAGGTAACCGAAACTGCGATGTCCGATGACGTCAACAACATGGTCGAGACATTGCAGAAAGCCCGTGATGCGGGGATTCGGGTAGCGGTTGATGATTTCGGGGTCGGTCAGTCGTCGCTCAGCTCCTTGTACGAACTCCCCGCCGACATTCTCAAGATCGACAAGGCGTTTGTTGGCCGTATCGAGGGATCCGAAGCCCAACCGGTCATCGAGGCCATCTTGGCAATGGCCCGTGCGGTCGGCCTAACGACCACGGCTGAGGGCGTGGAAACGCAAACGCAACGTGCCTTCCTCGAGTCAGCGGGCTGCGACTACCTCCAAGGCTTCCTCTTTGGACGTCCGGTGAGCCCTGCGGAGATGACTGCGCGATTGCGCGACCAGTAGGTCGAGCTACTTCAAGATGCGGGTAAAGAACGGCAGGGTGAGAGCCCAGACCTGCGTGGCAATCTCGGGGTCGTGGCGAGCACCGATGTCTCTCATGAAGGCGTGTTTAGCGTTGAACTCATGCCACGAAAACGTAAGGTCGGCGTCGGTCATAGCGTCGTAAATTTCGCGACGTTCCTCACGCGACGTATGACGGTCCTGGCGGCCCCAGACCATCAGCATCTCGGCGTGGATCTCGGCGCTGCGATCGAGAGTGCCGTCGTTCGCGCCCTTGCCGAGCGAACGTTGCGCGAGGTCGGTCCCATAGAAGGCAGCTCCGGCAGAAATTTCGGGCTGGGTAACACACGCCCGGTAGCTGAGGTGTCCGCCGAGGCAGATGCCGAGCGCGCCAATCTTGCCGCTACAGGATTCGTGGTTCTGCAGGTACGTGACGAGCGCGGCGGCGTCATCGTCGAAGGACTCCATTTCCTTCAGGGTCTTGAGTTCGTTGCCGCGGGCGGTGTCGGCTTCGTCGTATTCAAAGATCGTTCCCGGTTCTTCGAACTCGTGGTACACCTCGGGCGCCACCACGAAGAAGCCATGACCTGCGAGGTATTCGCCAGCCCGACGAATGGGAGCGGTGATTTGGTAGATCTCCGAGTAGAGGATGATCGCCGGGTAGGCGCCCTCTGCAACGGGACGGTAGATGTGCGTGCGCATTGGGCCACGCGGCGTCGGGAGATCGGTGACTTCGCCGGTGTTGTAGATCATGAGGGTTTTCTACACGAGTGGGGGCTCGTGCAACACCTCGATCGGCAAGTGTCTGAGCAACTTCTGTCCAAAACTCCGAGTCGGGGCCCCTGACGTGTGGGCCCCGACTACTAGTACTTGTTGTTAGCGAGGTGTCCTACTGCGCACTCTCGTCGCTGCGTCGGAATCCCATGCCGGTTGCGTCGAGGAACATCATGCCCATCAAGAACAAGACGAGCGAGAATGCAACGAACATGCCAACGATGTCGCTACTCACACCGGTGACTGCGAGAGTCCCATCTGGCTCCTCGACGACTTCTTGAACTTCAACGGGGACGACCACATTGATCTGTGCTCGGTCGCTGTCATCTTCGTCGCCGCCTTCGAGTCCGTTGCCGGTGGTGTCGTCGTCGGTCTCAAAGACGTCGTTGTTGATGGCGTCGGGCGTCGAGTCGATGTCGGTGACGGGGTTTCCGTCAGCGTCGGTTGCTCCGCTGATCTCCGCGAAGTTGTCGATGGTCCCGTTGGCGTCAGCGTTCACCGTGAGGGTGATGTCGACGCTGGTGCTTGCCCCTGCGGCGAGTGCCGCGATTGGGGTGGTCAACGTGGCGGTTCCGTCTCCGTTGTTCGTCCAGTCCGAGTCAGCCAAGGTGAGTCCAGCCGATACGAAGTCGGTGATTGCGATGTTCGCTGCGTCGACCTCGCCCTGATTGAAGACCGTGATGGTGAAGGTGACGGTGTCACCTGGTGCGACGGTTGCAAGGTTGGTGCCGTTTGCGAGCTGCTTGATCAACGCAAGGTCGAACACTGCTGGCTCGGGTTCTGGCGCAGGCTCTGGCTCTGGTTCGGGTTCGATTACTTCGACCTCAACGGGGACGACTTCGAGCTGTGCTCGGTCGCTGTCGTCTTCGTCGCCGCCTTCGAGTCCGTTGCCGGTGGTGTCGTCGTCGGTCTCAAAGACGTCGTCGTTGATGGCGTCGGGTGTCGAGTCGATGTCGTTTACGACCGTTCCGTTCGCGTCGGTCGCTGCGCTGATCTCTGCGAAGTTGTCGATCGTTCCGGCCGCATCAGCGTTCACCGTGAACACGATGTCAACCAATGCGCTTTCCCCAGCGGCGAGTGCTGCGATTGGGGTGGTCAGTACAGCGGTTCCGTCGCCGTTGTCGGTCCAGTTGGGATCGGCGAGCGTAAGCCCGGCAGGCACGAAGTCGGTGACTGCAATGTTCGCTGCGTCAACCGCTCCTTGGTTCTCAACGGTGATCGTGAACGTCACGGTGTCGTTTGGTGCGACGGTTGCAAGGTTGGTTCCGTCGGAGAGCTGCTTGATCAAGGCAAGATCGAAGGTGTCGGCGTCTGCGTCGCCACCGGCAACGAGGAACGAGTCCGAAGCGTCAACAGCAATGGCCTCGCCAGAAATGTCGATGCTTCCGGCGTTGGTGTACTCGGGAAGGTCGAGGTCGGTGATCATCAGCTCATAGGAGAAGCGAACCTTGTGGTCGACCATGTCGGCGGTGACATCAAAGGTGATCGTCGACAGTGTTGGCTCGCACGTTTCGACGAAGTTCGCTGCGTCGATGCTCGCTACCGAGTCGCCCGATGGGAAATCGCGCAGCGAGCCGGAGGTGGCGGTGCAGTCGAGTGCGAGGCCGGGACCAGGCGTGTCGATGATGACGACCGTTGAACCCTCGTCGGCTGCGGTGAGCAGGCGAGTGTCGATACCGCTAATGACCTGGTTGCCGGCGTCGTTCTCTACATCGAGGATGCGGAGGAACTTCGAGGCGTTCTCGTTCGGGATGAACTCGGTAATTTCGATTGTCTGGTTGATCGTTCCCGTAGCGGTCACGAACTCAAGGTCCTGAACAACGCCCTCTTCGACAGCCTCGCGGTCGATGCCCGTGGTGATGAAGGCGGTTCCAGAGATGTTGTTTTGGCCGTTGATTGCATCGGTCAGGGTGAACGTAATGACACCGTTGCTGACCGTGGCGACAGCGATGACGTTGCCTGCAGGGTCCGGAAGATCAAAGGTGAGCGAGTCGGGCGCGTCGAGGGCGGCCGGAAGCTCGAGTGTGAAGAAGTCGCCACCGGACGAGCCGTTCGGGACCGTCCAATCCACTTCGAAGTTGACGTCGGCAAAGATCGTGGCGTCTGAGGTGGTCACGGTCACGTCGGTGACTGCGCCCGGGATCTCAGCTGCACTCGCTGGTGCTGCTATGCCAACGACCGTGATTGCCAAAACGGCTAGCGCGGCAAGCCACTTGGGGGCTTTCCGAGGATTGCGTCTCCGGTACATAATTCCTTCGTTTCCTCGTGTACAGAACGCCACAAACATGGTTGAAAGATCCATGGCAGACGCGTCCCGATCAGAGTTCTAGGGGTCCTGACTAAGACGGTAAGCCCGAAGAAAATGTCGAGATAGGAGTCAAAAGGCCTATCTTGTTGCGCTGCTGAGCGGTCGATTAACCCGAGTTAGAGTCGAGCGTCAGTTGGGTGGCAATGCGAGCGGAGTGCTCGACCAAGGCCTCTTAGACCTTGGTGCGGACGTACTCGTCGGGGATCTTGTCGGCTATTTCGGCGTGGAGCTCGGGAAGCTTCGACCAGTGCACACCCTGCCGGTAATGGTGGGCGGTGTGGTATCCGAGATTGCCGGTCAGCACATTGCGGAACCCGCCGACATAGTTGCGTGACGCTTCCATGTGATCGTCGGTGTCCAGGTTCGAATGATGGCTGTGGGTCGCGGCGATCGTGATGATGATCGAGATGATCGGCGCGAACACGAACAAGAAGAGCGCATTGACCGGGTTGAGGAAGAACAGGATCGCGACGATCAGCAAGGTCAGTGCGGTGTATCCAACGAACGCACGCTGCAGGCGAGGATGGTTGCGGCCAACGATGTATGCCCGCTGGTACGCCGTCAGCGTGGTGATCAGGGTGTAGGGCACGTAGCCGTACGTCTCGCCGTCGCGTTTACGCCAACGGCTCTCGTCTTTGTTCTGGTCGAGGTAGTTCTTGTGGTGTCCGTGGACGTGGTGAAGAACCCAGGCGTTCGTGGTTACGCCGGTATGGAGCGCGAACGACATCTCGAGGAGTCGGTTCAGGGGCTTGGAGTGAAACATCGCCACATGTTGATGGTGGTGGTTCCACGCACTGATGATTCCCCGCACGGGAATCATCACCAAGAAGTAGGCCACGATGAGCAAGACACTGTCGACGGTGAAGAACAACAAGAAGTCGAGCGCGGTAAACGAAAAGAAGAGCAGCACCGGTAGGCGATCTGCTTTGTATTTGAGAATCTTCAACGTCTCTGGTCCTGGAAGCGAATACGGGCTAGATCCTAGCCAAAGCGAGCCAGCAAACTTGGTATCAAATGCTCAGGCTCTGACGTTTATCGCGGGCGCGCCAACACGCCATCACCATTGCCCATTGTTGGGCGAGTTCCTCATGCTCAAGCACTTTCAGTCGAAAGGCCTAGAAGGAGTGGGCCGTTTGGCCTACTTCGTCAACGAAGAACGAAAGAGCAACAGAGATGATGAACCCACCCCAAGGGACGCGCAGCTCCGCTGTACCCCGCAGCTCTGCTGTGTCACGC
>CAZMYN010000241.1:0-4886 GCA_964570495.1 uncultured Acidimicrobiales bacterium
GGCATCATTTACCCAAGTAGCAAACGAACTCGACGTCGTGTTCACCGATACGTCCCAGAATGGGCCGACGTCGTGGGCGTGGAACTTCGGCGACGGAACAACCTCGACGCTCCAGAGCCCAAGCCATACCTACGCGGCACCCGGTTCGTACCCGGTCACGCTGGTGACGTCGAATGGCGCGGGCGATTCGATTCCGTTCTCGACAACGGTGATCGTCGATCAGGCGCCGACCGCAAACTTCACGTCGATTACCGGTGGACTCACTGCACAGTTCACCGACGCATCGATCGATGGCCCTGTGGCGTGGTCGTGGGACTTCGACGACGGCAATAGCTCGTCGGTTCAGAATCCGGCTCACACGTACGGCGCTAGCGGGACCTACAACGTCACCTTGACCGTTTCGAATTCCGAGGGGAGCGACTCGATCACGAGGCCGGTCACTGTGGTACTGGCGCCGCCCGTAGCCAACGTGACCTGCACCGTCGTTGGTGCTGGAGTGAGCTGTGACGGTTCGGGCTCGACCAGTGCGGCCACCTACACGTGGACCTCGACCGGAGGAGTTACGCCGACGGTGGGTCAAGGAACGTCGAGCGCAACGTTCACGTACCCGACGAGTGGGACGTTCAACATCACCTTGACCGTCGCCGACGTTGAGGGCACCCAAGATTCAGCCGTCGAGGCGGTTGCGGTTGTCGTGCCGCGACCTCCGACGATCACCAACATCGCGACGTCAAGCAATGTCAACGGCGTGGTCGATCTCGCGGCAAGCGCAACGGAGAGCCCAACCTCGTGGTCCTGGACCACATCACCTGATGGAACGATTACCGCTGGAGCGACCACGGCCACTCCGACGATCACGTACACGACCCCAGGCGTAAAGACCGTTACCGCTATTGCGTCGAACGCGGTTGGCCCATCGGCTCCGCTGAGCTCGACAGTCAACGTCACCATCGCCGCTCCGCCGCCGACGATCACGTCGATCGCTGCGCCAAACACGGCAGGCGTGATCCCACTTAGCGCCGTGGTGGCCAACGCCGCCACCTACTCCTGGACGGCCAGCGGCGGCACGCTGTCGTCGGCGACGTCTCCCACCCCAACGCTGACCGTCACTCAGAACGGCACCTATACGGTCGACCTGACGATCGCAAACGTAGACGGGGTCACGGCAAGTTCCCAGGCCACGGTCGTGGTCAGCGACATCCTCGTTCCGCCCGTTGTCTCGCCGGTCGTTGTCGGGGCGGAGGGCCCCGCTGGCACGGTGACGGTTTCGGCACCGGCGACGAATAGCCCCACGGCATGGACTTGGTCAGTTCCAGCGTCGAACGAGGTTGCGTCGACCGCAGCAGCCCCAACGTTCACCTTTGCCGCCAACGGCACCTACGCCGGAACAGTGACAGCCACCAACGCTGCCGGTACCTCAACGTCGGTCAACTTCCAGATAGTCATCTCAGGCTTTGTGGTTGTTCCACCGCCGGTAGCGAGTTTCTCCTCACTGATCACCCCAGCGTCAACCCTCGGAACGTTCATCTTTGACGGTACGTCCGACGCCGCGACCGCTAGTTACGCGTGGACGTTGGACGGTAACCCTGGAGCAGGTTCGACGGTGAGCCACCTTTTCCCCGCACCTGGTACGTACTCGGTGACGCTGGTCGTCACCGACGCTGGCGGCAGCGACACAATCACCCAGCTTGTCGTAGTTCCCTAGCTGCTAGTCGTCGTCGCTGACGCGTAGAACGTGAGCGAGATCCGCATCGAGAGTGCAGTCCTCGGCAGGCAGATGATGCTGGCGCGCCCACTGTTCGGTGAACTCGTCGCTTCCGGCCAAGCCGAGAAGGTCGCCGCCGATCTCGGGGTGCTTTAGGTACAGTCCGATACGACGGGTCACGCCGGTTGCTCGCACCCATAGCTCGGCGGTCTCGCGCCCCGCTACGGCTGCCGACAAGGTGGCTACGACACGCAGGAAGGTTCCGAGCCCGCTGTCGACCTTGCCCACGTCGTGAAGAAGCGCAGCAGCAAGCACGGGACGTGTTGCCTGTTCGCCGAGGGATTCCTCCACACGGCGAGCAACCCCGAGTGCGTGGCGGCGATCCTGGGCGGACATTCGGCGCCAGAGGTCGCGCTCGCCGTCCAAGAGATTGCTGGTAGCCCATTGGTCTCCCGCGGAGCCGGGCCCAAATGGCCACAGTGACCCAATGAAGCGCTTCGTGAGGTGGAGTGCCTTCATGTCTTTGCTCCGGGCTTGCCCGTGGCTCGGGGATGGGCATTGGTGTAGGCGCGCACCAGCAGGTCGGTGGAGACCTTCGTGTACAGCTGGGTGGTGGAAATCGAGGCGTGCCCCAGAAGTTCTTGCACTGTTCGAATGTCGGCTCCGTGGTCGAGCATGTGAGTCGCGCAGCTGTGGCGCAGCACGTGCGGCGTGAGCCGGTCAGCGATTCCGGCGGTCAGGCCATGTTTGCGTACCAGACCCCAGATTCCCTGTCGGGAGAGGCGCCCGCCACGCTTGTTCAAAAAGACCGCCGACTCGTCGCTGCGCGACTTCCATTGCGCTGGCACAATCTCGCTTCGCCCACCCGGTTCGAGCCAGCGACGCAACGCCTCTTCGGCCAAGCGCCCAAGCGGTACGAGGCGCTGCTTGTTTCCCTTGCCGGTCACTCGAACGAGTGCACCGTCGAGATCGAGATCGTCAAGGGAGAGACCGACGCATTCGGAAATCCTCATTCCCGTGCCGTAGAGCAACTCGAGGATTGCCTGGTCGCGGGTCGCCATCGCGCCGTCGCCCTCCACTGCTTCCATGAGCGCAGTGATGTCGGTTTCGCTCAGGGCCTTTGGCAGGCCGCGAGGCAGCTTTGCGGGTTCGACGTCGGCGGTTGGGTCGTGTGGAGCGATGCCCTCGGCGAACAGGAAACGGTGCAGGCCACGAACCGCGGTCATTGCACGGTTCACCGACGAACGTGCAAGCCCACGCGATTCGAGGTCGCGCTGAAAGTCGACAACCGTCGACGACTTGACCTTGGTCACCTCGCCCGTGCCGAGAAACTCGATGTAGCGCCCAAGGTCGCAACGATAGGCAGACAACGTATTTGCCGAACGCCCCTTCTCGATAGCGAGATGGGTCAGATACTCCTCGATATCGAGCGGAAGAGTCGTGGCGGCCATAGGCCGACGAGATTACCTGCGCAGCGCAGCCAGAATGCCGATGACCGTCTTGCCGTCGGTGATCTCGCCACTCGTGATCATGGTTTCGGCCTGACTGATCGGCATGCGAACAATCTCCATTTCGAGCTCTTCGGGACTCGTTGTTAGCTCTCGTTCGACGGCTTCGAGATCAGTGCCAAGGAAGATGTGGATCTGTTCGTCGGAGTAGCCAACAGCGTTGTGGATGGAGGTGAGCAGTTCCAGAGAACCAGCGCGCAAGCCAACCTCTTCGATGAGTTCGCGCTGGGCGGTTTGCTCGGGCGGTTCGCCCTCGACATCACGAAGGCCTGCTGGGATTTCCCACAGAACTGCATTGAGCGCCGAACGGTACTGGCGGAGCAGCACCACCTCGTCACCGTCGAGGGGAAGCACGGCTACGGCTCCTGGGTGGCGCATGACGTCTCGTTCGAAGACGGTGCCATCGGGGGCGCGGAAGCGCCCCTTGGAGATTGTCATGACGTAACCCTCGTAGATCAGGTCCGCGTCAAGGGGTTCGAATCCGTGACCGGTGGTCACGAGTTGGAGATCGACGCGTCGTCGATCGAGAGCAACTGTGGGTTTCGTCCGTCACGTCGCTCGACGACCGCTTCGATGAACGATTGAAATAGCGGAGCGGGTCGGGTCGGGCGACTCTTCAATTCGGGGTGTGCTTGGGTGGCAACCCAATACGGGTGCGAGCGAAGCTCGATGAATTCGACCAAACGGCCATCGGGCGACTCGCCGCTTGCCCAAAAGTCGCCATCGTCGAACGTGGAGCGGTACTTGCTGTTGAACTCATAGCGGTGACGATGACGCTCAGATACGGTCACTTCGCCGTACGCATCAGCGACCTTCGACGACGGCTCAAGCTTGGCCACGTACGCACCAAGACGCATCGTTCCGCCCTTTTCGGTGACGTCGCGCTGGTCGTCCATCAGGTTCACGACCGGATGTTTGGTCTGCGGATCGAATTCGGGTGAGTTGGCGCCGCTCAGACCAAGCTGGTTTCGGGCGTACTCGATGGTCATGACCTGTAGGCCAAGACATAAGCCAAGGCACGGGATCCTGTGCTCGCGAGCAAAGCCCGCTGCGGCGATCTTGCCCTCGATGCCGCGCTCGCCGAACCCACCGGGGATCACGATGCCGTCGAGGTGGCGAAGTCGCTCGGTGAGCAGCCCCTCGACCTCTTCGGCCTGGATCCAGTCGATCTCGACCTTGACGAGGTGATGAATGCCAGCGTGGTTGAGTGCCTCGACTACCGAGAGATAGGCGTCGATGAGGCTGACGTACTTGCCAATGATGCCCACGCGAACCGTTTGTTCGGCCGCGTAGACCCGATCGACGAGCGCACGCCATTCCTCGAGATCGGCATCGGGGATGTCGTCGAGGCGGAAGTGCTTGCACACGAACGTGTCGAGGCCCTCGTCGTGGATGACGAGGGGGATCTCATAGAGGCTGTCGGCATCGGCGGCGTTGATAACCCCGTCGACGGGCACGTCGCACAACCGCGAGATCTTTCGCTTCAAACCGTCGGTGATTGGCTCGTCGCTGCGACACACAATGGCGTCGGGTTGGATACCGCGACTGCGCAGCTCGGTGACCGAGTGCTGCGTTGGCTTTGTCTTTTGTTCGCCCGATGGGCCAATGAAGGGAACGAGCGTGACGTGCAGATAGAAGACGTTCTCGGGTCCTGCGTCGAGCCGGAACTGGCG
>CAZMYN010000242.1:0-4843 GCA_964570495.1 uncultured Acidimicrobiales bacterium
GGGCTAGAACAGACCCCGATGAAATCCCTCGATAGCAAGCTCAAAGCGTTGAACTCGGATCCGGCCGCGTCCGAGTTCATCATCTGTTACGCCGCCGACCCGGACATGGCGGGTGGGCTGGCCCCAAACGTCGACAAGGGTGTTACCCGCGCCGAATGGCACGAAGAGATCGCAACGATGGTCGACGAGGGCAACATCGACATGTTACTGGCCTCGGTGTCGACCATGGACTACCTCGCCCGTGATCGTCGCATCTTCGATGACTCGCCGGTCACTCCCGCAACGCGCGCCAACGACACGACCGACATCTGGTTTGTGCGCGGCGGCACGTACTCGAACGAACCATCTCGACCCTTTGCCACCACCACGGTCAAAGAAGCCATGTACGGGACGCTGCACCCCGAGCCCGATCAAGCCGTCGACGTCCCGATCGGGCTGTGGTCGGTCACCTTCAACAACGACCTCGAAGCCGACGAGAGATCGCTCCAGCGGTACCGAGACTTTCGTCAAGAGGCCGCGGCCGAAGGGTTCCGTCACTTCCTCGAAGTCTTCAACCCCAACGTCGATCCCGGGCTCGACGGTCCGCTCGGTGCGTACGTGAACGACTGCATTGCCCGCATGCTCGCGGGAGTGCCGCGCACCAGCCGTCCCGAGTTCTTGAAGGTGGCCTACAACGGCCCCGACGAGCTCGAAGAGTTGGCATCTGGGCTCGACGTCGTGGTCGGTGTGCTCGGTGGTCCACCGGGAACAGCGAACGACACCTTCACACTGGTCCAACAGGTCAAGAAGCACGGTGGTCGACTTGCCCTGTTCGGCCGTCGCATCAAAATGGTCGACGACTCGAAGCTGTTCACCGAACTGCTGCGTGAGGTCGCCGACACCGACCTCGCCCCCGAGGAAGCAACCCGGGCGTATCACAGCCGCCTCGCCGCGGCCGGAATCACCCCGATGCGATCCCTCGACGAGGATCTCGTCGTGCATACCCCCGAGTTGCTGGACGGCTAGAAGTGGCCGAAGCCTTCATCGGGCTCGACCTCGGCACCACCGGAATCAAGGCGGTCGCCTACGACCTCGACGACCAGCAGCTCGCGCTCGCCACACGCCCGACACCAACTCATCACCTTCCCAACGGGGGAGGCGAGTACGACGCGAATGCGCTTTGGGCCACCGCCACCGAAGTGCTCCGCGAGGTGACCGACCAGCTCGCCCAGACGGGCCATCAGGTGTTGGGCGTCGCCACTGCATCGATGGGCGAGGCGGGTGTCCTTTTAGACGGCGGCGGCCAGCCGGTAGCCCCGGTGATCTCGTGGTTCGACCCCCGCACCGAACCCCAAGCGCAATGGTGGAGCGACCACGTCGGTGCCGAGCGAACCAAGCGCATCGCCGCGATTGCGCCGCGTGCACTCTTCGGGGCGCCAAAGATGTTGTGGACCAAAGCCAATAACCCCGAGGCCTGGGCCGCTGGGCGCCATTGGCTCAACATGGCCGACTGGGCCGCGTACCGGTTGAGTGGCGAGATGGCCACCGATCATTCGTTGGCCTCGCGCACGATGGTCTTCGACCTTCCCAATCGGCGATGGTCAGAGGAGCTCATCGATGCCGGTGGGCTCGACCGGTCAATGTTCTGCCCGCTCATCGAGAGTGGCCGTATGGTCGGCCGTGTCACCGCCGACGCCGGAGCCGAGTCTGGGCTTCCCCCAGGAACTGCCGTGGGCGCCGGTGGACAGGACCACGTCTGTGCTGCTCTGGCTCTCGGCGTCACCGAGCCGGGAACGCTGCTCGACTCGATCGGCACGGCCGAAGCCCTCTTCCTCGTGACGAGCACTGTCGATGTCACCGGCCGTGTTGCCGATGCCGGAATTGGTCAGGGCGCACACGTTGAGCCGGGCCGAACCTACGCCATGGTTGGGGTGAAGCCTGGCGGTGGCAGCATCGACGCCCGGCGAGCAGAGATGGGTTTGGACTGGCCAACCTTCCTCGCCACCCCTGAAGCTGAAGAGGTGATCGACGTGCTTGCCCGAGCAGGCCAGAACCGCATCGGTGACCTCATGGAAGTCACCGAAACGGCCGAGATCCGCCATCTCGCCGCCAGCGGAGGAAGTCGCAACACGCGACTCATCGAACAAAAACAAGTTCTCGGTGGTCGGCCGATCGAAGTGGCAGAGGTTGCTGAGGCCACCGCGCTCGGCGCCGCGATTCTGGGCCGACGCGCCGCTGCCAATACCTAACTGGGACAGTTGGGGACAGTCCCTAAGTGTTCCTAAGTTCGGGCTTCCGTGGTCCCCGAGCGCTCCGCTAGCGTTCGGCCATGCGAGTCGCGTCGGTCCAACATGCTCCCGTCTACCTCGACAGGGAAGCAACGGTCGACAAGTCGGTTGCGCTCATCGAGCACGCAGCAGCCGAGGGTGCCGAACTCATTGCCTTTCCCGAAACCTTCGTTGCCGGCTATCCGTCCTGGGCCGATTTCTCGAACGCATCAGCGTTTGACGATCCCGACCAGAAGCGCGCCTACGCGATGTACCTCGACTCGGCAGTCGATGTGAGTCGCGGCGATCTCGATCCCGTCGTTGCAGCATCAGCTGACGCGGGAGCGTTCGTGTACCTCGGTATTGCAGAGCGTTCGGCGTCGGGTGGGTCGATCTATTGCACACTCGCCGGGATCCATCCCGAGCACGGAATTGTCAGCACTCACCGCAAGCTGAAGCCAACGTACGGCGAACGGATGATGTGGGCCGACGGGGACGGTGCCGGGCTCAAAGCCCATGACTTCGCGGGAACTCGGGTCAGCGGACTCAACTGCTGGGAGAACTGGATGCCGCTGGCTCGCGCCGCAATGTACGCGCAGGGTCCGCAGGTTCACGTGGCGACCTGGCCGGGTTCGCCCCAAATCAGCCATGACATCAGCCGCTTCGTTGCAATGGAGGGTCGCCTCTTCGTCGTTAGCTCAGGAGCGGTCCTACGTGACGAGCACCTACCCGACGAGCTCGCGGTCAAAGAACAGATGCTCGACCTGCATCACCGGTTCTCCAGTGGCGGTTCGATCATCGTTGCGCCTGACGGGACCGTGCTCGCCCAGGCCGACAAGCACGACGAGACGATCATCTACGCCGACCTGGATCTCGACCTCGTGCGTCAGGAGCGCCAGAACTTCGATCCAACCGGCCACTACAGCCGACCCGACGTTCTCGAGCTAACCGTCGATCGACGACGTCGCGAACCAGCGATCTTCACCGACGAAACGCAGTAGACGCAGTCCACGAGGAACCCGAAGCACAGCGTTACTCTCGTCTCAGCGTGACTCCTACCGACACCCCCGCAGCAGAGCCGCACATCGGCACCCTGAACGAAGGGTCGTTGCACGCTGCACTCAAACAGCTCTACGCCGAACCTGGTGACGAGTTCGAAGTGCCGCTCGACGGCTTCGTCATCGACATTCGCCGTCCCGAGCTGCTCATCGAAATCCAGACCAGCTCGTTTGGATCGATGGGCAAGAAGCTCGATCGGCTGCTCGGCGAACACGAGATCTTGCTCGTCTACCCGATTGCGGTCGAGTCGTATCTGAACCGAGCCGACGCAAAAGCGCGGCGCTCGCCGAAGAAGGGCTCGATCTACAATCTGTTCGACGAGCTCGTCAGCATCCCAACGCTGCTCGATCACCCGAAGCTGACACTCGACGTCGTGCTCGTGTCGGTCGACAAGATACAGGTCCACGATCCGAAGGCTCGGCGCGGTCGCGGGGGCTGGCGAACCACCGACCGAGTGCTCCGCGAAATCCGCGAACGGCATCGCTTTCACACGGCCAACGATCTACTCGAGCTCTTGCCAGCGAACCTGCCCCCGGTCTTCACGACCGCCGACATGGCCGAAGCAGGCAACTTCGATCGCGACACCGCACGTCAGATCGCCTACTGCTTTAGAGCGCTCGCATTCTTCGAGCAGGTCGACCGCACCCGGGCGGGCTACCACTACCGATTGTCGGTCTGACCTCGCAGCGCGGCGCGCACGGCGTCGTAGTGGTCGGGGCCAACCTCGACCAGGCCAGCGAGCGATGCCTTGTCGAGCTCAGCCTTTATCAGCGGGTCCGAGGCTGCGTCGAGGAGAAGTCGGCGAACTTCGGCGATGGTGTCGGCGTCGAGGGTCGAGCGTGCAACGAGTGGCTGCACCGGCCATGGTCCGAGTCGTTCGACAATCCGCAGGTCGGCAACGGCCGGGTTGTTTCGTGCACGACCGATCCGCACGACCGAGTCGACGACCGCAGCGTCGACCTCGCCGGAGAGAACCTGGTCGATCGAGTTGTGGTGTGCCCCGGTGAAGACTTGCTCGAGGAAACCCTCGGACAAGCCCCGGTCGCGAATCGCGAAGCGCAGGGCGTAGTTGCCGCTGAGGCTGACCTCGTCGTTGCAAGCAACGGTGCGGCCTTCCAGGTCGTCGAACGCGGTGATGCCCGAATCGGCGCGGGTGATGATGTCGCCGAAGTAGATCGGGCGGCCGTTCGAGCCAGGGTCGTCGGGCACCCACGCAACGCCGGCGAGGGTGATCGTCGGGTCTTCGTTGCGCGTCGCCATCTCGACATAGGAGGTCGAGCAGACCCATCCCAAGTCGAAGGAGTTGTCGGCGAAGGGGTCGTTTGGCGCGACCGGGCCGGAGTGCGTTTCATCGAACTCGACTTCAGCCCCCACGACCTCGCCGATCCGCTCAAAGAGCGAACGGGGAAAGCCCGGCGACATGTAGCTAATCAGCCGCATGAGCTCAACGTAGCGGCCGTGGTGAGTGAGCCGGTAGCCGGGCGATCTGGGCTCGCCGCGGGCAGGACAGCGCGCATGTGACAAATATCCGCTCGACA
>CAZMYN010000243.1:0-4833 GCA_964570495.1 uncultured Acidimicrobiales bacterium
CGACGGCGATCTTCCTGGTCGTCTTTGTGTGGGCGGTCATGAGCGCTATCTCGGAGAGCCGAGAGGCACTGTCCCAGCGCGAAATCAACGCGGCGGCAACCGAACTCGAGCTCGCTGCTCACACGCTCGCGACGATCGAGCTCATCGAGTCACCCCCGGAGAACATCCAACAAGAGCGCAGCGGTGCAGTGCAGGTACTGGAAGACGAGGCCGCCTTCCTGCAGACCGGGCTTGGACCACAAGAACGCGAGCGCGTCGAGGACCTCACGCGTGAACTCACTGCGAACGCGGCAACGGGCACGCTTACGCCGCGCCCGCGCATCGACGAACTGCTCGACATTCTCCACAACGATGCTTCAACCGCTGACAACTCAAGCGAGGAGGCCGCGTCGGACGCGTTTCGATCTCTGATCGTCGCAGGCCTCGCCGGTCTCGCGATTGTGGCACTCGCCGTGGCGAGCCATCGACGAGAGCGACAGCTCAGTAGCTCGATGCGCAGTCAGGCCCACACGGATTTCCTCACTGGCCTTCCGAACCGCCGGGGGATTCCAGAGAGCCTCGAACGGGCTCGTGAAGACATGTTGACCAGCAGCGGTCTAACGGCGTTGCTGTATCTCGATCTCGACGCATTCAAGGACGTCAACGATTCCCTTGGGCACGCCACGGGTGACGAAGTGCTACGTGTCGCCGCGAAACGATTACTCGATGAGCAGCGGCAGAACGAGTCGGTCATCCGTTTGGGTGGAGATGAGTTCGCCGTTGTGCTGGAAAACATCCGGTCGGAAGACGACGCTGTCGACGCTGCACACCGCTATCAAACACGGCTTGAGCAACCCGTGGACCTCGACGACTTTGGCGAAACCCTGCGGGTGAGCGTTGGCGTCGCTGTCGCAAGTCAGCCCGGCGACCTCGATGACCTGTACGCCCGCGCCGACATTGCCATGTATGAGGCGAAACAACGTGTTGGCTCTCGCATCGCATTATTCGAGGAACCCATGCGCGAAGCCTCGACCACGCAAAGCCAGCTCATGCGGGCCATGCGAGCTTCGGACTACGACGCGGAGTTCCGCCTCGAGTACCAGCCGGTCGTGTCGACCGATCAAACCGAGCTCTTCTTCCTCGAAGCACTTCTTCGCTGGGATCACCCCACCCTCGGTTCGGTCTCGCCAGGCGACTTCATCCCGTTGGCCGAGCGAACCGGAGAAATCAAGCCTCTCGGAAACTGGGTTTTCCGGCGAGCGTGCACCCAACTTCTCGAATGGAAGAACGAACCCGCACTCGCAGAAGCAACGATCTCGTGCAATGTGTCGGCCCACCAATTCGATGACAAGGAGTTCCTCAACGAGCTTCGTTCAGCGATCGACGACCGTGGCATCGATCCGTCGAGAATCATCATCGAGGTAACCGAGTCGGCCCTGAGTGGACCACATGTGTCCGAGCATCTCGAAGAAATCCGCGGACTCGGATATCGGGTTGCCGTCGACGACTTCGGTGCTGGATATGCGAACCTCGCCCAACTCGTGAGCATGCCGTTCGACATCTTGAAGGTCGATAGCGGTCTGGTGAGGAACCTCGAGAGCACCGGTCCTCAGGAAGTCAACGCGGTCCACATCCTGATGGCCATCGGCGCGATCGCCTCGACCCGCGGTACCCCGGTGGTCTGCGAAGGCATCGAAACCGAAGAACAACGCCAGACGCTCGTCGACGCAAAGATCTCACACCTTCAAGGTTGGCTCTACGCACGGTCGACTCGACCTGAAAACGTCGCAGATCTCGTGCCGGGCTATGTCGCTCTGGATGCCGCTGCCTAAGAAGGGACTGCATCGCTAACCTGTCGTGCAACGCGACAGAGGAGCAAGGACCATGGCGACGACAACAGACTCCGGCTTTAACGACTGGATGCCCAACCGTTTACCCGACCTAGCGGGCAAGCGGTTCCTCATCACCGGGGCCAACGCGGGGCTCGGGTTCGAGACCGCGAAGATGCTGCGCCACAAGAACGCCGATCTACTCATGGCTGCTCGCAATGAAGGTCGAGGTCGCGGTGCCGTAGCCAACATCGAAGCCGAGCCCGGTACGGGCTCGGTCGAGTTCATCAAACTCGACCTCGCCGACACCACCTCGATTAGCGAAGCGGCTACCAGCGTGCGTTCGATGACCGACGGACTCGACGCCATCGTCAACAACGCGGGCATCATGCAGACCCCCCAACAAAGGACCGCCGATGGTTTCGAGATGCAGTTCGGTACGAACCATCTGGGCCACTTTTTATTGAACTACTTGCTGTTCGATCTCGTCACAGCCCGATCCGGCAGGATCGTCCCGGTAGCGAGCATCGCCGCGAAGCCTCCGGCGAAGTTCAACTTCAACGATCTGATGTTGACCCATGACTACTCGTCGACCAGCGCCTACCAGCAGTCCAAGCTGGCGAATATCACCTATGGCCTCGAACTTCACCGACGCCTCGAAGCAGCCGGCTCATCGGTGGCGTCGATCAGTTGCCACCCCGGCTATGCAGCTACCAACCTGCAGAGCACCGGTCCGACCGGCGCCTGGAAGACCATCTACAAGTTCACGAACAAGTTCCTCGCGCAACCAGCAGAACGGGGAGCACAACCTCTCGCCCTCGCGGCAGCAGGCTCCGAAGCGCAAGCGGGGGGCTACTACGGTCCGGTCGCGATGGGTGGTGCCCGTGGCCCGATCAGCGACGCCGATGTTCCTGTCAATGCCACAGCGCAAGACGCGGGACCCCGCCTATGGGAAGCGAGCGAGGGTTACCTCGACATCTCGTGGACGATCTGAACCACCAACGCGAGCGGCGCAGTTACGGGGAGCACAGCTCACAATTCGTGGACCTCGTTCGACCCGACGGCGAACCGCACGGCACAGTCCTGTCGCTGCACGGCGGATACTGGCGTGACCGTTATGGTCTCGACCTCCATGACCCGATCGTGGAGCATTGTGTCAACCTCGGTTGGGCCGTCGTAAACGCCGAATACCGCCGGATCACGGCGGGCGAACCCGCGGTGTGGGAGTCGATGGCTAGCGACGTCCACCAGGCGGCCATGATCGCTCGTGGGGTCGCAGGTGCTGCCCCTCTTGTTTCGTTGGGGCACTCGGCCGGTGGCCACCTGGCGCTGTGGGTTGCCGCCCAACGCGAGGTAGCCATCGACGCCGTGGTGGCATTGGCCCCGGTGACCGACTTGGTCGCGGCGGATCAACAGCTATTGAGCGAACGAGCCACGATGGAGTTGTTTGGTGTCGGCGCTGACGATGATCCGTCGCTTTACGAACAAGCGAGCCCGCGGCATCGCCTGCCACTCGGAGTTCCGCAGCTCATCGTGCACGGTCCGACCGATGATGCCGTTCCTTACGAGATGGTCGTCGACTACGTCGAGACCGCTCGTTCGCTCGGCGACGACGTGATCTTCGTGAACGACTCAGATATCGACCATTTCAACGTGATCGACCCGACGCATCCTCTGTGGCGTGGTGTGGACGCTTTCCTTGAGGTTCAGCGACCGTACTGAATGAATTGCTCGAGCGCTTCGGCTTCGCGTTCAAGTTCGGCCACACGAGTCGCCACCACATCACCGATGCTGATGATGCCAGCCAACTTCTCGGAATCGACTACGGGCACATGGCGAAATCGCTTCTCGGTCATCAGCGACATCATGTAGTCCACACGGTCTCTGGGTGAACATGTGACAACGTCTTTGGTCATGATGTCGCTGACCAAGAGATCGCTAACCCCCTGGTCATGAAACGCACGAACGATGTCGCGCTCGGACAAGATTCCCTGAATACCAACGCCATCGTGGGAAACCACGACGGCGCCGATCCCGAATTGATGAAGGACTCCAACCGCGTCTGCAATCGTCGCCTCGGGAATGATCGTGCAGACCGCGTTCCCCTTCGACTTGAGGATGTCCTGTACTCGCATGCTCGCCTCCAGTGAGTTGTGACCGTCGTCACTGTTCACCGTAAAGAAGAGAAGGTCGAGTGTGAAGGGCTAGCTGGCTAAATTGTCAAAACCCGCGGATTCGGATGGCGTTTCCGTGAGCGTCGAAGCCTTCGTGGTCGCTTAGAGCGATCGTGCTCGCAGCAACCCGGCGCAGGGCGTCAGCAGTGAGGTGCCCGATCGCTCCAGCCTTTAGAAACTGCTCGACGGTTACACCGCCGGCTCGATTGGCCCATCCGCCAGTCGGTAATGCAGCGGGTCCTCCAAGGGTGAAGTTCCCGACCGAGAACGGAGTGTGTTGGCCGAGAAGTAGCTCGCCGGCGTGTTCGATCTCTTCGGCCAGCTTCCACGGATCGCTGACTGCGAGCTGGCAATGCTCGGCTGCAAACCAATTCGCAACTGACACGGCTTCGTCCATGCTCTCGACGAGGATCGCGCCGCCGTTGTGACCGAGCGCCGACTCAGCGGCCTCGCGTCGAAGATCTGGAAGGTCAGCTAGTTGGCGTCGGACTTCGGTTGATGCAGCTTCGATCACCGCTGAGAATGCCGACACCAACACGACGGTCGAATCGGTGCCATGTTCGGCTTCGTTCAAAAGATCCGCGGCCAGTAGAACAGGATCGGCTGTTTCATCGGCGACGACCATCGATTCGGTCGGACCGAGCACCACGCTGTCGACGCCGTGGGCACGTACTTCGAGTTGGGCAATGGCGACCGGTGGGCTGCCCGGGCCGACCACCATGCCGTGAGCTGGGATCGTCTCGGTACCAAAGGCTGCCGCCGCAACCCCGGCCGGGCCATTGACCCGGTACACATTCTCTAGGCCGAGCTCATCAGCAACGACGAGCACGGCGTCATCGACCGCACCGCCC
>CAZMYN010000244.1:0-4809 GCA_964570495.1 uncultured Acidimicrobiales bacterium
CGAGGTCGTAGTCCCACACCCAGATCGTCGCGTGGAACGTGTCGGCCCAGTACATACGGCCACGTTCTGAATCAAAGACCAATCCGTTCGGGATGCCTACGTCATTTTCGAGAGTTGTGACAGCCCCCGTTGAGTCGATCGAATAGAGCGAACCATCGAAGCGTCGGGCGTCTGCATCGGGGTGCATCGTGCCAACAATGAACCGTCCCTCGGGGTCGCAGCGCCCATCGTTCATTCGGTTTCCCCGAGCTGGATCCTCGGCCTCGACGAACAGCGACAGCTCACCGGACTCCCAGTCGAGCCAATGCAGTTCGGACTCGGTGGCGACCAGCAGTCGGCCAGGCGTCTGGGTAAAGACGAACGAACCCGGTCGTCCGGGAAGATTTCGAGTTTCGGTCTGACCACTCGATGGGTCGTAGCGATGAATTGCCTTGCCGTCGATGTCCTCCCAGTAGAGCGCCTGTTCGGCCCCTCGCCACACCGGGCACTCCCCCAGGCTCGCAACGACCGAACCAACAACTTCTACCTCTGCCATGGCGCGATCGTACCTGGCACCGAAGGAGGACGATGCCAGGTACCCCCGTTCAGGACAGGGAGGACGGTGCTAGTTGAGGGATGCGGTGCCGGTCGGCAACGCTGGATCGAGCTCGAGCAAGATGTCCACGTGATCGCCAATTCCATCGGGAACTACTGCCGAGAGCGGCTTGAAGGCAAACGGATCAGGGCTGTTGTCGATTTCGGGCTCGATGCTGATGACAACGGTCGAACCGGGGAGATCAACAGGGAACTCGAGGCCCTGTGGGGGGTTGATGATGAAGTCTTCGCCCGGGAAGTTTGGCCCGGTTCCATCGGTGCCCGAGTACAAGTTGAAGTCGTCGGCTCCTCCTGCATCGAGGAAGCGGCCGGTGCTTACCGGCTGGCCGTCGATGACGACCCAACCTTCGTATTCCCAGCCAACGGGCAGGACCGGCAAGTCGAGACCGATGACCGACGAGCCATCCACGATGTCGATAAACCAGATTCCGGCGAGTTCGTCATCGAGCGTGTCCGTGGTCGGGGTTGCGAGCACGAACTGTCCGCTCGCCCCGGTGAAGTCGTTGCCAAGTGCAGCGGGGTGGCCAACGGTCAGGTCAGCAACACCATCGACGAGGTCGCCGGCAAGGACGTGTGAGTCGCCAGGGGCGGGATCGTCGCCCTCGGCTGGCTCGATCGTGAGCACAAAGGCAGATCCGTTAGACAGATCGACGTCTGAACCGGTGTGGTAGGTGCGGCTGCCGTCAGCTTCGATCGAGAAGCGGCCGGTGCTGTAGGGAGTTTCGTCAACAATGACCCAGCCCTCATAGACGAAGTCGTCGCCGAGAGGCTCAAGGCCATTGAGTTCAAGAGCTACTTGCTGTGAAACCCCAGCGTCAGCCTCTTCGACAGCTTGGGCCTCCTCGTCCTCCATGGCCTCCTCATCTTCCATGGCTTCTTCATCCTCCATGGCTTCTTCATCCTCCATGGCCTCCTCATCCTCCATGGCCTCCTCATCTTCCATGGCTTCTTCATCGACGACTTCTTCTTCGACAACGGCCTCGGTTTGATCGGAGGAATCGGCGCCGGTATCTACCGGGGTTGCGACGTCGGTGCCGCAGGCGGCTGCAACAAGTGCGGTCGAAAACAGCAGAGCTGCCATCTTCGTCTGCGTGTTCTTCTTCTTAGAGAATTTCGGTGACATTGCGGAGCGCAGTCCTTTCGAGTCCAAATCGAACCGCGATCGGTCCATGTGCAGTGACTCAGTAATGCCACTACCCGGCGCGTTAAATCCCCGATTCGCCGCTGTTCTCCAGTCGTTTCGAAGTGCTATTTCGAGGTGAATTCACCTCGGCTCACGCCGTTGTTGGAAACCCGGTGATTTCGGCGGCAATCCGGTCGATATCGGAATCGGTCGTAGCCCAGCTACAGACGCTCAAACGGATCGCCGGGCGATCGTCCCACTGCGTAGGGCCCGCCCAGAGTGTTTCGCTGCGCTGAATGCGTTCGAGCAACACGGAGGTCTGTGTGTCGTCGCCAAGGCGAATCAGGACCTGATTGAGTTCGACGTCGTTCACGACCTCGATCCCGCCATCTCGGAGTGCTGCGGCAAGGCGCTTCGCGTGACCACACAGCCGTTCGGTGTGCTCGGCCACGCCGGAGGTACCCAGTGACTTGAGCACCGCCCAGACCTCGATTGCGCGGGCGCGCTGGGACATCTCGATGCCACGACTGAGCGGCTCGATTCGCGCCGTGTCGGCAATGTAGGGCGCACCGACATGGAATGTCCGCAGCATTGCCTCGGGGTCGTGCACGATCGCGACCGCGGCGTCATAGGTCGTGTTCAACCACTTGTGCATATCGGTCGCCCACGAATGGGCACGCTCGACGCCTGCCACGAGATCCCGGGTCGCCGGTGATGTTGCTGCCCACAGACCAAACGCTCCATCCACGTGGAGCCAATGCATGGAACCAGCAAAGTGGTCGGCAATTTCGTCGAAGGGGTCCATCGCGCCGGTGTTTACGTTGCCGGCTTGCGCGATGACGAGCGTTGCTGGGCCCGGTTCGGGGAGCTTTGAGGCAACGAGGCGGCCCTGGTCGTCGGCGGGCACCGAGACGATGCGACTGCGCCCGAGCCCCACAACTCCAAGCGCCTTTTCGATGCTCGAATGCGCTCCCTCGCTGACGACCACTCGAATTTCGGGTGCGCCGAAGAGGCCATTAGCGGCGCAGTCCCAACCACGCTCGGCCAACAACGCGTCGCGCCCCATGGCCAGACACGCCACGTTGGCAGCAGATGTTCCGGCAACGAATTGGTGCTGGGCACCAGCGCCAAGGCCGAGGAGTTCGATCAGCCAGCGACCAACCACTGTGTCGAGAACTCCCGCGACGGGCGACATGTTTCCCACAGCTGCGTTCTGGTCCCATGCAGCGCTGAGCCACGATGCGCCGACGGCTACGGGATACGCGCCACCGGTGACGTACCCCAAGTAGCGGCCGCCGCTGCTGCGAACCGTAGCGGGGCTACCGAGTCGATCGAGTTGATCGAGGAGGTCCGCTGGTGATGTTTTGTGGGTGGGCAGAGCCTCCACGAAGCCGCTCAAGGCCTCGATGGCCTCAGGCGAGGGAAAGACCGGAGCCGACTCGTTGCCTCGCAGGTAGGTGATTGCTCGGGCCGCGGCGAGCGCAAGAAGTTCGTCCATCGTGCGACCCTACTCGCCACACCCCCGGGCCGAATCGGTTGATCGTCGAAGGCTACGACCCACTAAAGTTGAGTGATGGTCGCTGACGAGGGACAGATTCCAGAAGTCCGACTATCCAACGCGGAGCGCGAGGCCGTCATCGGTGGAACCGCGAATGAGACAAACGTGGCCGGCGATAGCCCCATGGTCGTGCGAGTGCGCTCCTACGGAACCATGGGCGGGTGTACCGTTCGCAACCTTTCTAAGCGTGAGCGCAAGAAGCGCGGGCTACCCCGTACGTGAGCGGCCAGACCGATCTCTCGGAGATTCTGGCGTCGATCACGGTCTCGGTTCGACCCGATGACTACGTGATCGTGGCGCTGCCCTCAACAACCCCGCCACCACCTCTCGGTGACGGTGTCGCAGCGCTGATCACCGAGGCCGAAGGCACGACCGTCGTCGCGACGTTCTCGCGCGCCGCACACGAGGAATGGCCCTACGACTTTGTGGCGTCGTGGCTCACGATCGATATCCATTCGGCGCTCGAGTCGATCGGGCTGACCGCTACGTTTTCTCGCCAGCTAGGGCGCGCCGGGATCCCCTGCAATGTGCTCGCGGGCTTCTTCCACGATCACATCCTCGTACCCCACGACAAACGCGATGCAGCCGTCGAGGTCATCGAAGCCCTCCGCGGAGCCAAGCCCTAAACAGCTGGGTTGCTAGACGGCTGGGTTGCTAGACGGCTGGGAGCGCTCCGCTGGCAACGCCGAGACGCACCTCAGCCCGCTTCAACGCGGCCTTTGCGTCTGCATCCTCAGCGTCGGCCGCCACAGCTTGTTCGGCTGCCGACTTTGCGCGTTCAGCGCGGGCGACGTCGATGTCGTCTTTGTGCTCGGAAACATCGGAAAGGATCGTGACCTTGTCGTGAGACATCTGCACAAATCCCTGATGGATCGCAAAGACCTCAAAGCCATCGGAGTCGATGATCTTCGCGGACGAGATCTGCAGAACACCAATGAACGGCACGTGGCCCTTCAAGAACTCGATATCGCCGCCGCCGACAGTGCGCACGAGCACCTTGTCTGCAGCACCAGAGAACGTGATGCGCTCAGGAGAGACGACTTCGACCTGCATTACGCGTCGGCCTCAAGCTTTGCGGCCTTGGCGATTGCTTCGTCTGCGCCACCAACCATGTAGAAGGCCTGCTCGGGAAGGTGATCGAGTTCGCCGGTAAGCAGAGCCTCGAAGGAGTTGATCGTCTCCTCAAGCGAAGTGAACACGCCAGGCTGACCAGTGAAGACCTCGGCCACGAACATTGGCTGTGAGAGGAACTTCTGCACCTTGCGTGCACGGTCAACCGTGATGCGGTCTTCTTCGGTGAGCTCGTCGAGACCAAGAATCGCGATGATGTCCTGGAGCTCCTTGTAGCGCTGGAGAACTTCCTGCACTTGGCGAGCAATGTTGTAGTGGCGATCGCCAACAACCTCGGGCTGAAGGATCGTCGAGGTCGAGGACAGCGGATCCACAGCCGGGTAGATGCCCAGAGCAGCAATGTCACGGGAAAGCTCGGTCGTTCCATCGAAGTGGGTGAACGAGGTGAATGGAGCCGGGTCGG
>CAZMYN010000245.1:0-4794 GCA_964570495.1 uncultured Acidimicrobiales bacterium
GATCTGGGCTCGCCGCGGGCAGGACAGCGCGCATGTGACAAATATCCGCTCGACATCTCGCCAAATGTTCGCAAGGGTTGATCATGTTGTTCACGGCGCATTTGTTCGACACGAGCCCATTGGCGGCGATTCGCAGAGTGGCACCGTCGCCCGCGAAGACCCCGGGCCTGCTTCAGGCTCAGACAGCGGCGGCTGCGCCGTTCACCCACGGAGCTCCGCGTCCCCAGCTCGGCCGCGAAGTCATGCTCGCGGCGTGGGACGACGAGGCATCGATCGATCAGTTCCTCCAATCGGACCCACTCGGCCAGACCATCGCAGGGGGCTGGCACGTCCGTCTCGAACTCGTTCGGGCAGTCGGCATGTTTCCCGGTCTCGATCTCGACCTATCCGAGGTTGCTGCGGACAAAGAACGTTCGATGACCGGACCGAGCGTCGCGTTTACCCTCGGTATGGCCTACAAGAAGACCATCCCGCAATTTCTCAAGGTCAACAAAGGACTCGAGCGTCAGTTCCTCGACACCCCGAGCGGAATCTGGGGAACTGCAGCGGTAAATCTGAAGACACAATTCGTCTCGACCATCACCTTTTGGGAATCGCTTCAGGCAGCAACCGACTACATGAAGACAGGCGCTCACGGCGCAGCGGTCCGTGACCACTACGATCCGGCGAAGGACCCAACTGGCCACACGTTCGTCACCGGTGGCGGCTTCCTCGGTTTCCGACCGATATCGATGTCGGGTTCGGTCGATGGGCGCAACGCGGTGTCGGAGAACCTGCTCGAATCGTTCGCCGAGCAGTAGAGCTGCTCAGCTAGAGGCGGCCGAGTAGTTCGCCTGGTGCATGTGTCGGCGTGACGCCGAGTTCGCGGAACAGCGCCCAGTACAGCGTCGTGTCCGATGCGATCACCGGCTTGCCGACCGCTGCCTCCATGGCCTCGATGTGATGGAGCGCTCGTTCGGCAATGCCATCATCTTCGCGTCGAAAGTTGGGCATTCCGTTGATGACGATGACGTCGGCATCGGGCGCGGCCTCGGCGGTGCGAACGACCGACTCGACGGCGAAGTGCTCGGGGAAGCACCAATGACGGGCGTTGCAATCCTCTTGGTCGGCCAACATGCCCAGGTCGACGAAGTTCCCGGCGTATTGCACATCGAGACCGGCGCTTCCGAGGAAGCGGGTAATGCCGTCTCTCCAGTCCGGCCAGTAGTAGACCGAGTTGAGGGCGATCTTCTCGGCGCCGAGCTCTTGGGCGGCGTCGACCAGCGTCATGCCAGCCATGTGCAGTGGCGTCTCGTAGGTCTCGCTGACCCGAGCGGTGTACTCACGAATGTCGTCGGCGGTCCGCCCACCGGCGTGAACCCAGTTGGTTCCGACCTGGCCGACCACATCGGCACCGGCGTTGGCCATGCAGTGCACGAACTCTTCGAGCTGACCGAAGTTGTCGACTCGTTGGGTGAGTTGGTGGGCATAGACCGGTGCATGCAAAAGGCGGCCATGAACGCCAACGTTTCTCGGCGCGATGCGAAGGAAGTCAGATGGCCCCGCGTCGAAGTCGTGCGGAGGTCCCGTGAACCCGACCTGGTAACCAAACAGCTTGTTGTCGGGGTTCTGCCAGTGGTCGGACTTTGTGTACTGGTCGCTCATGGCTGGATCCGGTGTTGGTAGAGGTGGTGGTAGTGCGGGAGGAGCTCGTTGACCACGGCCTGGACCCGTTCGGGTGCGTCGGCAATGTCGATCGATGTCTTCGGTTGAGGTTTTAGTCCGTCGCTTCCGCGCAGGTTCTCGTGGAACGAACCGCCGTCCCACCAACTCACCTCGTCGCGCGGACCAGGTTCCCAGCTCAACGCCTCAGGGATGAATGCAATGTCGACCGCGTCGCACCACTTGGACACCATTGCGTGAGGGTCGGCCAGCAGATCGTCGCTATCGATGACCGGCGGGGGAGAACCGTGGATGTCGGTGAGCTTGTCGAACAGTTCGCGTTGTTCGCCAAACGCGGTCTCTCGAATGTCGAAGTCGGGCCAATGTTTGAACATCGACGTGACGGTCTTGGCCGGGTTGCGGATCAGGAACGAATGTCGAAAGTTCGACAACCACTCCGGGATCCATAGCCGGGTGACGTAGTGCGGGAACTCTTTGATGAACACCGGGCCGTCGTTTGCAAGCTCACGCAGCCCTGCCCAACAGGACTCATAGGTGAGGCCCGGAGTCCGAACGCTGTCTGCTTGGAGTCGAGGCCAGTCCGGTGACTCGCCCTGGTACCAGACCTCGCCAAAGGGTTCGTGAACACACTCGAAGTCGCCGCGTTGGCGCATCATCCATTCGAAGGCGGTCGAGGTCGAGCGGGGAACTCCCCACACGGCAAGGATTTGGTTGGCGACATCCACGCGCCGACACTACTGGACGGTCGTTCAGTGGGTCTTGGCGGGCCTAGCCCAGAGCGATAAGCGCGGTCGCGATGAGCGCGGCGGTCAGCCCGCCTAGTTGTAGTCGAGACATGCGCTCGTCGAGAGCGAACCGAGCGAGCAGCACGGTGAACGCGGGGTAGAGACTGCTGAGTACTGCGGTGATTGTCAGGCCGCCTTGTTGGGTGGCGATCAGGAACAGCAGGTTCGACCCCGTGTCGAGCAGCCCGGCGAGCACGATCGCACCGAGCGCTGGTCGCACCGTTGCCAAGCCATCGCGAGCTTTGAGTGCGATGAAACCCAGTAGGAGAGTGACGGTGAATATTCGAGCGCCGACAACGGGCCACGGGGCGCTCGTGTCTGGCGCTGCATCGAAGGCAATGAACATTGCGCCGAAACATGCGCCCGAGACAAGCGCCTCGCCAATGGCTTGGCCAGTGATCGGTGCGGCACCCATCTCGTTGGGGATCGACACCATGCCAATCGCAACCAGCGCAACGGCGATTCCGATCCATGCGACCCCCGATACCGAATCGCCGCTTGCGACACCCCAGATCGTCGGGACGGCTGCCGACGTGATGGCGGTCAGCGGCGCGATGACGGCCATGGGTCCGCGGGCGAGTCCCCGGTACAACAACATGACTCCGGCACCGCTGAACCCTCCAGCCAGAACTCCAAAGCCGAGCGCGGAGGCGGAAAACTCGCTGTCAAAGAAAGGAAGGCAATGAACATTGCGCCGAAACATGCGCCCGAGACAAGCGCCTCGCCAATGGCTTGGCCAGTGATCGGTGCGGCACCCATCTCGTTGGGGATCGACACCATGCCAATCGCAACCAGCGCAACGGCGATTCCGATCCATGCGACCCCCGATACCGAATCGCCGCTTGCGACACCCCAGATCGTCGGGACGGCTGCCGACGTGATGGCGGTCAGCGGCGCGATGACGGCCATGGGTCCGCGGGCGAGTCCCCGGTACAACAACATGACTCCGGCACCGCTGAACCCTCCAGCCAGAACTCCAAAGCCGAGCGCGGAGGCGGAAAACTCGCTGTCAAAGAAAGGAATGAGCGCGCTGACTCCGATCAGCCCGACGAGATGCGAAATGCCAACGACGTTGAGCACGGCGGTTCGCTTGGTCGCCAATCCGCCGAAGAAGTCGCCCGATCCAAAGAACACCGCGGTCAACAGACCAAGAACAACTGCCACGCGAGCACAGTACCGACCTCTGTCGATGGGCTAGACCATGAGCGTGTTAACGATGTCGGAAGAACAGATCCGTGGTGGCCATGAGCAGCACCGGTTGCTCGCCGAGCAGTTCGCCGCAGCGGTCGACGCCGACGTTGCAGCGAATCGGATTCGAGCGCTGGTGCATCGGTACTTCTCGTTGATCGAAGACCGCTCCGCATCGATTTTGGACCTACACGAACTGTTTGCCGACAGCTTCCTTCTCGAGTTCACGATGGTCACGATCACGAACGTCGACGAACTCGCTGCCTGGGTTAGCGACATGCACCAGAACTTCGCTGCGTACACCCTCGTCGTGCTCGACCTCAGCATCGACGACAGCGCTCAGAAGCTGGCAACAACGGTGACCATCGACCTCGAGCTGCACGGCATCGCTGCGAACGGCGACCGTCGAGAACTGTCGACTCGCCATGTCTGGACTGTTGAGCGCACCCCCGGTGAGCAATTCGATTCGATAAGCGCCATCACCGTCGAACATCGGGAGTAGCTTTTCTACCGGTGATCATGTGAGCAAAGAACTATTAGCCGGAGTCGAACGGTTCCGAACCGAGGTCTACCCCGAGCACGCCGAGCGGTTCGCCGAGCTCGTGAACGGTCAATCCCCGAACACCTTGTTCATCGTGTGCGCCGATTCGAGGATTGACCCCTCGCTGATCACGCAGACGGAGCCAGGAGAGATCTTCGTCGTGCGCAACGCCGGGAACATCATTGCGCCCTTTGACCCCGACGGTGCCCTCGACGACGGCACCGCCGCATCGATCGAATATGCCGTCACCGCGCTCAAGGTCAAAGACGTCGTGGTGTGCGGGCATTCGGGTTGTGGCGCAATGGCTGCGCTGTTCGACCCCACGTCGCTCGCGGCGCTGCCCGAAATGACCCAGTGGGTTTCACATGCAGGTGTCGATCCCGAGGGCTTGAGCCTCGACGAGGTCGTTGCCCAGAACGTGCTGCAACAGATCGAGCACTTGCGCGACTACCCGTCGGTACGCGACCGCGACGACATCAACCTTCACGGCTGGGTCTACAACATTGGCTCGGGCGAGGTCACTGTTCTCTAGCAGCTCGCTATGGGGACAGGCCCCAACGCTTCGGGGACAGGCCCCAACGCTTCGGGGACAGGCCCCAACGCTTCGGGGACAGGCCC
>CAZMYN010000246.1:0-4787 GCA_964570495.1 uncultured Acidimicrobiales bacterium
GTGTGGAACAAGCTTCCCGCAGACGAACAGACCGCAACCAAACGCGATGCGCTCATGAAGCTGTGGTCGACTGGCGAGGCGCTGCGGCTCACCAACATTCGGGCGTCGCAGAACCGCAAAGTTGGTAACCCTGGCCCGGAAGGGTCGGTCGCCAAGCTCATGTTCGCCGAGCTCAACAAGGACGTCTACTCACTTGCCGTCGACCTTCTCGGCATGGACGGCCAAGTCGACTACGACTACACCTACCGGGCGCCCGAGACGCTCGACGTTGCGGGCACGGGCAGCGGGCCTCGCTATGCGTTCTTGCGTGCGCGAGCAAACAGCATCGAGGGCGGAACCTCAGAGATCATGCGCAACATTTTGGGCGAGCACGTGCTGGGCCTGCCCGGCGAGCCGCGCGTCGACAAAACGGGGCCGTGGATCGACGTTCCCCGTAGCTAGCAATGTGAAGATGTAGGCCGACCACGTGGGAGGTCTACGAGTGGCCCAAGAGACAGTTCCTGATCTGAGCGATGCCTGCGGTGCTGACCCAAATCTGATCTGCGAGTGGGTCTTCGAGGAGACGGGCAGTGAGCTGGGCGCTGGGCTGGCCGACTGGTTCATCGACCGACCGCTTCGAGTCCTGTTCATCATCGTGCTCGCATGGATTGTCGTGCGGGTCTTTCGCCGTGTTGTGCGCCGCTTTGCTTCGGCGATTGCGGAACGTTCCTCTCAGCCGCCCAACGAAGATGAGTTGCCGACAAACCCGATCATGCGTCGCATGGCGGTCCTCGCCCGGTTCGAACAACAGCGCGACCGTGCCGAGAAGCGAGCTATCACGTTGGGGGCGATGCTCGAGAGCCTGGTGGTCATTCTGGTGGGAACCACGGCTGCCTTTATGGTGCTCGGCGAGATCGGCGTCAGTCTTGGCCCGCTCATCGCCAGTGCCGGAATCGCAGGCATCGCGATTGGCTTTGGGGCGCAGTCGATCGTGCGAGACTTTCTCGCCGGGATCTTTGTGATCGTCGAGGATCAGTACGGGGTCGGCGATGTGATCGACACCGGCGAGGCAATGGGCACCGTCGAGGAGATTGGCTTTCGGACCACCCGCGTACGCGACGCGGCAGGCGTGTTGTGGACTGTTCCCAATGGCGTGATGACCCGTGTCGGGAACTACAGCCAGATCTGGTCGCGTTCGATCTTCGATATGGAGGTCGCTTACGACACCGACCTCGACCACGCCATGGCCGTCATGAAACGAGTGCTCGACGAGGCGTGGCAGGATCAACCCGATCACGCGACGATCATCGAGGAACCCGAAGTTCAGGGTGTGCAGTCGTTCTCGACGAACGGCATCATCATTCGCGCGGTCGTCAAGACCGACCCGGCCGAGCAATGGGCTGTCGCCCGCAGAATTCGGGCGTTGCTAAAGAACGCCTTCGATTCGGAGGGCATCGAAATGCCGTTCCCGCAACGATCGGTGCGTATCGTCAGCGAACCATCCGACGCTGGCTAGGCGGTCTGCTTCGATACAGCAAGGCGCGCGGCCCGGCCGTTTCGGTGATCGTTTAGCGCCTGGTGGCCAGCTCGAAGTATCGGGCTCATGGCCAGCACAAAGAACACCGTTGCGAGGCCGATGTCTCCGCCGAGCAACACGCCGCCAAGTACGATGAGGATCTCCATGCCTCGACGTGCCTTGAACGGATCGATGCCGCGGTCCTGTGCAGCGAGCGACAGCAGGTCGAGCGCTCCGCCGGTGAGCCCGGCGTGTACGACGAGCGCGATGCCCGCAGCGATGGCGAGCGTGCCGAGCACGACGAACAGCATCCGGATCCCGAGCTGACCCGGGTCGCGAATCAAGGGCATCCACAAGTCGACGGCTGCACCGTTGGCGAACATGTAGACGAGGCCGCTGATGCGTGGTCGACGACCGAGCAGCGTGGCAAGGCCAAAGAGTGCGCTCGTGAAGAGCCAGCTTGCTTGGCCGAGAGTGATGTTGAACATGTCGCGCAGTGCAGTGAGCATGACGTCGAACGCGGGGACGCCAAGGCGTGCGTGCACGAACAATGAGACGCCAAGTCCAATCAGTGCGGATCCGGCGAGTTGGGAGAGGGTCTTGGTGAGGTTTGCTCGGGCGCGAGGGCCTTTCGCGGCTCGTTCGGCCGCGACAATGCCATGGCGCGAGAGCCCGGCGAACCATGCGGCTGACTCGCGCACGGCGATCTTCTTGTACTCCATCGATGTTCCGATGCGATCAATTGTCTTCACGTATCTAGTAACGACATGGCTGGCGAGAACTACACCCGTCTGAAGGTGTGCATCGGTCACATCAGTCGTCGATGGATGGCCGCTTGCGAAGACGCTTGCGCTGGGCGTTGCGACGCTTTGCTTCGACCCGCCGACGCTTGGCGCCTTGGCTTGTCTTCCTGGCCTTTCGCGACTTCACCGGAGTGAGCGCAGTTCGTACCCGACCGCCGAGTCGATCTTCGGCGATTTGGCGATTCCGAAGCTGGGAGCGTTCGTCGTCGACCACGACCCGGGCGAGTGGCCCGCCGAAGAATTCGAGCAGGGTTTCGCGTTGGCGCTCGGAGATGACCTGCGATTCCTCGATGTTCCAGGTGAGCTCGACGCGTGTGGCGGCCTTGTTGGCGTGCTGGCCGCCCGGCCCGCCGGACGCGCTGAAGCGTTCGGTGAGTTCTGAATCGGGGATCGTGAGCGACTGCCGCACGTCAATGGCCATGCGACCACCCTACGCTCGGCCAACGCGGAGGTTCGGCTACTAGGTGAGCCCTTCAAAGCTCGCGAGGTCGACGGTGATGAAGGTCGACTTCGCGGTGGCGAACACTTCGCCGTCGGGGGTGGTGCCGACGCACTCCAAGAAGATCTTGCGGCGTTCCTCGCCGGTCTTGCGAGCAACGAACTCGAGCGGCACACCAATTGGGGTCGGTGCAACGTAGCGAACAGTGAGCTCTCCCGTGAACGCGACGACCTTGAGCACGGGCAACATGGCACCGAGCACTTCGTCGATGACCGACGCGACGACGCCGCCGTGGGCTCGGCCGGGTGCGCCTTGCCAACCCGGTTGCAAGGTGACGTGGCCAACCGCGTGGTCGTCGAACGTGGCGATCTTGAGGCCAATGCTGAGCGGATTGGCCGACCCGGAGACGGGGGAGTCGTCGAACATGTCGAGGAAGGCGCCGTCGGGTTGGGCTGGGTTGCCGCCTTCGCGAATGGCCTGGACGACTTTTGAGTCTTCGAGAAACTCGATGCGCCGCTGGCGTACCGGCTCGGTTTCGATCGAGCTCGCGAGCCGATCGGCTTCGACCGCGATGCCGCTAAGCACTTCGCGGCTGGCCCGGTGCCGCACCAAGGCGTGGGAGAGGCGATTCATCGCGGCCGCTGCGGCGCGTCGCTCGGGAACGTCAAGGTCGTAGTCGTCGGCCATCGCTCCGGTCTATTGGCATGGGCGCGACTCCGCAAAGCCGCAGCACAGCGGATTTTGTACCCGCCGCCGCTACCATTCCTGCTGCGGGGTGGAGCAGCTTGGTAGCTCGTCGGGCTCATAACCCGAAGGTCGCAGGTTCAAATCCTGCCCCCGCCACCATCCGAAGGCCCGGAACCACAACGGTTTCGGGCCTTTGTCGTTGTCTGGTGTCGATTTCGATGTACCGGGCCTGGACCGTGTCAAACCGGTGTCAAACTAGAAGAATTCCGACGCTCAGCTCGGGTTTGGCCCAACGAAGGCAGCTGGCATACCTGCCCAGTCAAGTGTTTCTCCGACGCTCGCGGCAATCTGGTCCGCAAGGTAGCGTGTGGTGTGCACGTGCAAACGTCCGACAGCGACGGCGGCTCGAAAGCGAAGGGTGTGGCCGCCAGCTCCCTCTGGCTTCAGAACTTCAGTTGCCGCGACGTCGGCGCGACGGATTGGCGGCGGCCACACTTCAGTCGCGAGACCGGTGGCACCGCCGTGCGTGATCACATGTCGAACTGTCATCCAGCCTGAGGCCAGGCGTTCGGCGGTGGACCAATTGATGGCCTCGACGGTGTAGAAGTTCGTATTGGAAGAGCCTGCGGACAAGTTCCGACCCGAGTCATACCTATCGATCGTCACCGAGAAACCCGTGGTGCTAACGGCGGCCGCGAAGTACTTCTGCGCAAGGGTTCGCCAGTCGGACACGGATGGGTTGTTCAGATTGTTACCACCGAGCTCGCGGGCGATTTGGGCGAGCGTGTACCCGGCAGCGGACAGGGCCTCTGCGAGGAAGTCCTCGACAAAACCCTCGAAGGTGCTGATCGACGAGAGAACGATCGCCGGACGGACTGCGCTGATATGCCCCGGGTTGCCGCGATCGCGTTGGTAGTCGGATCTTCCTGTGGCGATCCGTAGATCGTCGGGGTCGGGGGTCCTGCCAGATTGAACGTCCTTAAGGAGACTGATCGCCAGACGGCCGCGCCCATACTCGCTGTAACTGCGGCGTAGCTGCTCCACACCGCTCATTGCATTGGAGTATCGCCTAACGGCATCCTGCAGAGACATGGACCGATTCTGCCAGACATCACTCGAGACAGCCGATCAACGTTTGCCTCGAACTAGTTCCGCGATAGCACGCGCTGCCTCAGCCTGCATTCCGGGCATCACATGGGCGTACTGCTTGAGCGTGAACGCAGGGCTTTCATGACCTAGGCGTTCGCTGATGACCTTTGTCGGAATGCCAGCCTTGATCGCGATTGTGGCGTGCGTGTGGCGCAGATCGCTGCGGCTCAGCGACGTCTCGCCGCTTGGTAAGGCGAGGACCAACTAACGTACG
>CAZMYN010000247.1:0-2305 GCA_964570495.1 uncultured Acidimicrobiales bacterium
GGTGTTTCGAACTTGCTTGTCGAGCGTCACACCGTTCGCAAGAGCTGATGAAGAAGGCGTTCTCATCGCTCGTCTTTAGCTATGCCCGGGTGTTCACTGCGGCTCAGTTATTCCCCCCAACACACAAGGAAACTCTGAGATGCGAAACAAAATACTTCCACTACTGATTGCGTTTGGACTTGTCGCCGCTGCCTGCGGATCTGACGTTGCCGACACCGTCGCTGCTGCCCAGGACGAGGTAGCCAACGTCGTTGAAGGCGACGAGGAAGAGGCCATGGAAGACGACGAAGAAGCCATGGAAGATGAAGAGGCCATGGAAGACGACGAAGAAGCCATGGAGGACGAAGAGGCCATGGAAGATGAAGACGCCATGGAAGATGTCGTCCACGATCTCAACGTCGCAAGCACCGACCTCGGCACCATCATCACCGATGCAGACGGCTACACCGTCTACTTGTTCACGAATGACGAGCAAGGCGCTGGCACGAGCGCATGTGAAGGCGACTGCCTCGCAGCATGGCCAGCAGTCGGCGAAATCACCTCGCCAGCTGGCGCTCTCGACGCCGACCTTGTCGGCAGCATCGAGCGCTCGGACGGAACCATCCAAGCGACCTACAACGGATGGCCTCTCTACCGCTTCGCAAGTGACGAAGCGATCGGCGACACCAACGGCCAGGGTGTCAATGACATCTGGTGGGTGCTCGACGCTGAAGGCAACCCAATCAGCTAGGAATCGGCCAACCGGGTAGCCGGACCTTCCGGCTGCAAACAAAATCCCCCATCGGGCCGGCTCGCACCTCACGGTGTGAGCCGGTTTCGACTTTTCGTCGGCACGCTCTCTCATCGACGGTCGCTGGTAGACGGGGCACCGAATACTCTCGATGCCATGGCAACTACCCGCTATCTGAGCGCTCTCGCCGAAATCGTCGGTGCGTCAAACGTGCTCACCGACGCTGCTGCCGAGCCAGCGTTAACCGATTGGCGTCAGAAGTTCCATGGCGAAGCGCTCGCGGTGGTGCGTCCGAGCTCGACCGACGAGGTCGCCGCGGTTGTTCGGTGGTGCGTAGCCGAGGATGTCTGCGTCGCGACCCAGGGCGGCAACACCGGGCTCTCCGGTGCTAGCCAGCCAATCGCCACACCCAAACCCGCCATCGTGCTCTCGCTCACACGTATGACCAAGATCGAGCAGGTCGACGCATCGGGCTGGACCATGACGGTCCAGGCCGGAGTCACCATCGAAGCAATGCACGATGCTGCCGCAGCGGCAGATCGCAAGTTCGCCCCCGACTGGGGTGCTCGAGGCACGGCCACGATCGGCGGCGGAATCGCTACCGACGCAGGCGGCATCAACGTGCTCCGCTACGGCAACATGCGCGACCAGGTGATGGGCCTCGAAGTGGTGATGGCCAACGGGCAGGTCTGGGACGGACTCCGGGCGCTGCGCAAGGACTCGTCGGGCTATGACATGAAGCAACTCTTCGTCGGCTCCGAAGGAACCCTCGGGATCATCACCCGTGCGGTGGTCAAGCTCCACCCGGCGACCGAGTACGAACAAACCGCAATGGCATCTCTTCGCAGCCTCGACGATCTGATGGATGTCTTCGCTCTGGCCAACGAGGTCGCGCCCGACGCGGTGACCGCGTTCGAGCTGATGCCCGAGATCGGCGTCGCCAAGGTGTGCGAGGCCTACGACCTCACTCATCCCATGGACACCAGGGCCGAGTTCTATGCCCTGGTCAAGCTCGCCGACACACGCCCGGTTCTCGACAGGCTGAGCGAGTTTCTGTCGATGGGCGTCGAACGAGAACTCATCACCGACGCGGTGGTGGCCTCAACGGGCGAACAAGAAGAGCGCCTCTGGACGATTCGCGACGAACTGCCACCAACGGGCCTCTACCCGCATCAGGCGGTCGGGTTGAAGATGGACACCGCCGTGCCCATCACCAAGATGGGACAGTACCACGACGCGGTTCGGGCAATCGCGGCCGAACTCGTGCCGAACGCTCTCGCCTACGGCTTTGGTCACGTCGGCGACGGCAATCTCCACATGATGGTGCTTCCGATCGACGACGCGGACGTCGAGCCCTTCATTGCGGCGCGCGACGAACTCGTTCGTCGAATCGACGAAGCGACCTTTGCGTTGAACGGCACCCTCAGCGCCGAACACGGCGTCGGCCGCGACCTACGCGACCGGGTTGTTGGGCAAAAGCCCGATATCGAATGGTGGATGATGCGAACGATCAAAGCAGCGCTCGACCCCGACGGGCGACTCAACCCCGGCGTGCTCCTCGCCGAGGGCTAGCGG
>CAZMYN010000247.1:2405-4734 GCA_964570495.1 uncultured Acidimicrobiales bacterium
TAGCGGGCTTCGCCGGGGCGAGTGAATGGCCACGGCGACGCTTCTTCACCAGGCTCGAGGTTCACGGTGATGAGCGCTGGGCCGCCCGAGTCGATCGCGTTGACCAATGCGTCGCGTAGTTCATCGGGGGTGTTCACTCCCGCGGAGTCGACGCCGTACGCCTCGCCCATGGCAACAAAGTCGGGGTTGGTCAGCTCGCTGCCGAGCAACCGGCCCTGGTAACGGCTTGTTTGGTCTCGTAGCACGTTGCCGAACGAGCTGTTGTCGAAGACGACCACGACGACGCCGATGTTGTTCTGCACGGCAGTTGCTAGCTCTTGTGCTCCGAACAGGAAACCGCCGTCGCCGGTGATCGCGACGACGGCACGATCGGGGTTGGCGACTTTCACGCCGAGCGCGGTTCCATAGCCGTAGCCGAGGTTCTCTTGGTAGCCGCCCGTCACGTAGGTGCGCGGTTCATACACCGGGAAACCAAAGCGAGCCGTGAAGCCCGATTGGCAGATCTCTTCGACGAAGAAGCCGTCGTCGGGCAGCACCTCACGGATGACGTCCAAGTAGGACAGCTGCGGTTGCACGACCTCGTAGGCCTCGCGAGCAGCAGCGCTCGCAGCATCGAACTCGTCAGCTCGAGAGGCCCGCGGCTCGGTGCGTTCGCGCAACGCGTCGAGTAGCTCTGCGGTGCCATCGGTTGCGTCGGCGACGATTCCGATGTCGGCGGGCAGGCGTTTCATCTCGGTCGGGTCGACGTCGATCCGGATCGTGCGCTGCCCGTCGGGCTGCCACTTCCAACGCATGTGCGGAAGTTCGAGGCGGCTACCGATACCGATGATGAGGTCGACGTCGGCGAACATGCTCCACGCCGCATACGACGAGATGGCCAGCGGGTTTGCGTCGCTGACGACCCCTTTGCCGCTTCGGTGACTCGTAACCGGTGCCTGGAGAAGTTCTGCGAGGGCGAGAACCTCGTCGCCCGCGTGCATGGCGCCAGCGCCGACCATGATCATCGGCTTTGTCGCGGCGGCGATCATGTCGGCTGCGGCGACGACCGCCGCGGCATCGACGGGAGGGTTCGCTGGTAACGACACGTCGTTCCCGTCGGGGACTTCGTCTTCGAGACCGAAGACGTCCCAGGGTGCCTCGATTGCGGCCGGCCCTCGGCGCCCCGACAGCATCTCGACAAAGGCGCGATCGACGACGGCTGCTGCTTGGGTGGGGCCGTCGATTCGCTCGGCCCACTTCGTGAAGCTGCGCATGGTTGCGAGCTGGTCGGGAAGCTCGTGTAGCTGACCCCTCCCCTTGCCAATGAAGTCGCTCATGATCTCGCCGGTGACGCACAGCACCGGCGCCCCGGCACCGAGCGCGGTGGCCAGCGCGGCGGACGAGTTCAACATTCCGGGGCCGGGCACGACCGTGTAGACGCCGACTCGGCCCGTGGAGCGCGCATAGCCGTAGGCCATGTATCCCGCACCTTGTTCGTGGCGGGTCGCAATGAAGCGAATCTGGTTGGATCGTTCGTGGATTGCGTCGATCAGGTCGTAGGTGTGTACGCCCGGTATGCCAAAGATCGTGTCGACGCCATGGGCGATCAGCGAATCGACGATCACCTGTCCTGTCGTGCGTCGAGCCATTCGTTGAAGCTAGTCAGCCGAGCGCTCAGTCGTCGACCTCTTCCTCGACGTACTTGAGCAAGGTGTGCATTTCGTTTCGGAGCTCGGGGATGCCAGTGCCTTTCGCAGCGCTCACCCAGCGAACGTCTTCCGGCTCGACACCGCAGCCCTCGGCCAGCTCCTTCTTGCGCTTGGAACGCTGAGAGGCCTTCACCTTGTCGTGCTTGGTGGCGACGATCCGGATGGGTAGACCAATGTGGCGGAACCATTCGATCGACTGCTTGTCGAGTTTGGTTGGACCCACCTCGCCATCGATGAGAAGCATCACCTGTTCGAGCGTTTCGCGTTCGATGAGGTAGTTCTCGATCATGCGAGCCCACCGCTCCTGTTCGTGCTTTGGAGCCTTGGCGTAGCCGTACCCGGGAAGATCGACCAGCCACATTCCCGAGCCTTCGGGCTGAAGCTCAAAGATGTTGAGCAGCCGTGTCGCACCCGGAGTCTTCGAGGTCTTGGCGAGGCTCTTGCGATTGGCGATCGCGTTAAGCAACGAACTCTTGCCTACGTTTGAGCGGCCCGCGAACGCAATCTCGACCAGCGATTCGGGGAGTTGGGTGTGCTTGGCCGCCGACATGACGAACTCGAGTTGAAGGGGGCCCGACATGTGCTCAGCCTACGGCTCACCAAGATCGCTCCTTCGCGTTTTCTGAGTTCTGTACCGGCCG
>CAZMYN010000248.1:0-4707 GCA_964570495.1 uncultured Acidimicrobiales bacterium
GCGAGACTTGAGCGGTGACGGAATGACACCCAGGACGGGCACACCGTCGGTTGCGAGTTCGAGGTCCCGCCTTTGAAGAATCGTGTCGTCGAGTGTTTCGAGGAGCAGCGCAACGCCTGCGCCCAAGATCAGGCCCGCAACCAACGCGAGGCCAATGTTGCGCACCCACGACGGCGCAAAGGCCGATGCGGGAGGAGCAGCGGCGTTCAAGATCGACACCGTTGCGGCACCGCTTAGCTGACTGGTGACATCGATCTGGTTGAGCTGGGCACGCAGTCGAGCTTCTTCAGCATCGAGCGTTGCCACCTGGATCTGGAGGCTCTGGCTATCGGAGCCAGCAAGCTGATCTTCGAGTTCGCGACGTTCGTTTGTTAGCTCGGCCAAGCGATCGTTGATCACGTTGACGACCGACAGAAATTCCTCGCCCGCCTCACTGGATCGTTCCGATACGTATGCGTTAGCGAACGTGTTGGCGATGACCGCTGCTTCTTCGGGGTCTGGACTCACTGCGGTGAACGACAACGTGTCGGAGTTCGAAGATGCGGCAACACTTGCTCCGATATCGGAACCAAAGTCGTCGGATGCTCGTTGAGCAACTCGATCGCTGTTCGCGAACTCGACCTCATTTTGAAGGTTGCGAGACCGAACGGTTGTCGAGACGTCGCGT
This sequence comes from uncultured Acidimicrobiales bacterium, assembly GCA_964570495.1. Classification (GTDB taxonomy): domain Bacteria; phylum Actinomycetota; class Acidimicrobiia; order Acidimicrobiales; family SHLQ01; genus SHLQ01. Next base: position 668 of record CAZMYN010000248.1, read on the forward strand.
TCTTCAAGAAGGCTTGATGAGCTGAGATCGACTCGGACTCGGGCTTCGGCTCGGAACTGTGGAGTCTGTAGAGCCGAGAGAACAATCGCAGCGATCAAGAGAAGCGCAGCGAGTGACGCGATGATCCACTTGCGTCTGCGAACAATGTCGAGATAGTCGGTCAGTTGTAGTTCGGTGACCGAGTCAGCCATCGATTACGCCTCCAGCGCCCGTCATGAGATCGTAGCTCGTTGAGCACGATCTTGAGATGCTACCCAATGTTAGAAAACCAGTGCTGGCGGACATGAGAACCATGGCCCTAGCCGCATAGGTCATCGTGCTTAGCTCCGCTGCTTCGCAGCGAGTGCCTTGCCGAGTTCGAATACGTATTGGCTGTTCGTTACGGCGTAGCGCTTGAAGAGGCGCTTGGGCTCGAGCCCGAGACGCCAGAGCCATTCAAGCCCGTACTTCTGCATAAGCGCCGGTGGCTTCTTGAGCTGGCCAGCGTGGTAGTCAAACGCCGCGCCGACCGCCATCATCGCTGCATTCACCTGACCCTTGTGTGCGCCCACCCAGCGTTCTTGGCGCGGACATCCACGTCCGACGAACACGACACCAGCTCCGGAGTTGTTGATGCGCTCAATGTCGGCGGCATCCTCTTCGGGAGTTGCTTCGCGGAACCGGTCGGGTTGAACGTCGGAGATGATCGCATGTGGCCACTCCTTCAAGATCGCTGCGACGAACGCGTCACAGGTCTCGGGGGTTGAGCCAAACAGATAGATGCCGACACCAGCGTCGGCAGCAGCGCCGCAGACCTTCCAGGTGAGATCAGGCCCGTAGACCCGGTCGTCGAGGCCAGCGTTGTGGAGCAGGTTCATGGCCCAGCGGACGGGTTGGCCATCGGGGGTTACGAGATCGAGCGAGTTCACGACCTCGCGAAATTCATCGTCGTGGACCGCTTCCATCAAACCGTGGGTGGCGAGCGCGCTCATGGCAAACGAGCGCTTCTCCTTGCCCGCGTTCACAATTCGGGCAGTGGCGTCTTCGTAGTTGGTGATCGACAGGTCGACGCCGAAGATGTCGACCTGTTCTGCGTTCATGATCTGCATTACGCGTCGTTACCTTCGGCGAGCCAACGCTCGGCCATCTTGTCGTGGATCTCACCCATGATTGCTTTGAGGTCGTAGGTGAGCTTCCAGTCCGGGTAATGCTCCTTGAACCGGCGGATATCGCTCACGTACCACATGTGGTCGCCGATGCGATTTTCGTCGGAGTACGTCCAGTCGAGCTTTTGACCCGAGAGCTGCTCGGCCATGTCGATTGCTTCGAGCATCGAACAGTTGATGTCGCGACCGCCGCCGATGTTGTAGACCTCGGCAACTCGTGGCGCACGGTAGAAGTGATCGAACGCCGAGATCAGATCCGATGCATGAATGTTGTCGCGAACTTGCTTGGCCTTGTAGCCAAAGATTGTGTACGGGCGACCAATGACGGTGCACTTAACCAGGTAGGCCAAGAATCCATGGAGTTCTGCGCCGGAGTGATCCGGGCCCGTCAAACAACCGCCGCGAAACGCTGCGGTCTTGATGTCGAAGTAGCGGCCATACTCTTGGACCAGAGCGTCGGCAGCCAGCTTCGAAGCGCCAAAGAGGCTGTGGGTCGACTGATCGACCGACATTTCCTCGGGAATGCCATGCTCTGCCCACGGATGGCTCGGATCGAGTTCCCAGCGGGTCTCGAGCTCGACGAGTGGCAGCTTGTTCGGTGTGTCGCCGTAGACCTTGTTGGTCGAGGTGAAGATGAACACGGCGTCGGGGCAGTGCTGGCGGGTGGCTTCGAGCAGGTTCAGCGTTCCGTTGGCGTTGACGCTGAAGTCGGTGTGCGGGTCGCGTGCGGCCCAGTCGTGCGAGGGCTGTGCCGCGGTGTGGACAATCAGCGAGATGTCGGTGCCGTACTCGGCAAACAGCGCGTTCATTGCCTCGGTGTCACGGATATCAGCCGCAACGTGGCGATAGTTGTCGAGTCGGGTCGTGAGATCGTTCACCACCCATTCGGTCGACGCTTCGGGGCCAAAGAACTCCTCGCGCATGTTGTTGTCGATCCCGACGATGACGTCGGCTTCAGGGCCGAAGTGGGTCACTGCTTGAGACCCGATCAGTCCGCCCGAACCGGTAACAAGAATCACTGACATATGTATTGAGCTCCTCAGCCGCGATAGGGATCCTCGCAGCAACTGAAAACTGTAGTACCGACCACTACGAGCGCAATAATTCGTATAACTCAATATGCGCAGTAGTAACCGCCTCAAGGGTAAAGGGTGAAAGAGCGGGTTTTGAGCGAACTTGGCCAAGCCAGTCGTTAAGTTCGACACATCGCAGTTCGACGTTTTCCTCCACGGGGAAGACCCATTCGGCTCCAACGCGCTCGATGAGGTCGTTTGCTTGGGCCCCCGCACTCATCACAATTGGCAGGTTTCGCGGGAGAGCAAAGAACGGACCCCCTGAATTGAAGGTGTTTCGTTGAAGCGAAACCACTGCGGCACAGCGGCTCAGATGTGGCGCCAGTTTCGCGTCATCGGCAAAGCCAGGCTCGATCGAGAGCCACGGCGCCGTCGATGCGCGTTCGCGCAGGCGGCCCAGGAGTTCGTCGTCGCCGACACCTCCAATGACCAGAACCTCGTATGGGCACACGTCGTGATCGAACGCGTCCAAAAACTCTTCGATGAGGTGATAGGGGTGGATCTGACCAAGCACGACGAGTAGGTCTTGCTCTGTCGCGGGGTTGACCGCAGTCTTTGGCGCATGGATTGGGTGAGGGATGGTCACCACGTTGGTCCGTGGTCCAATCGCCCCACTTTCGCGGAGTTCGCTTCCGTGCTCGGGAACGAGCACCACGATCGCGTCGGCCATGGCGAGCACCTGGGAACGAAACCACGCGTCGACAGGATCCGAGGCGCCATGTGGAGCACGGTTGTGGGCTGTTACGACGACACGGTGGCCACGAGTTCGCAACGCCGTGAGCAGAGGGCCCGTCCGCAGGTGCTTTGCGAGCGTCGTTGCGGTGCTCGACCCACGTGAGACGTGCTCGGGCCATTGAATATGAACAATCTCGTCGGAGGTGGTCAGCAGCTCGCGCGTGGTGAATGGTTCGACCGCCCAATCGGCCATTCGCAGAGCGCCGGCGATATCACCGATGTAGGGGCTATTTGTTTGTTCGGGGGTGACCGACCAAAAGATACGACGAGGACCCATAACAACCATTGAGCCACACCACGGAACGCGTCCGGCGGACCCGTCGAATCACGTAGGCGTCCCGTAACAGTTCCGCAATCTTTCTCGAGATCAAAAGCCCGCCACAGCTAAGCGCGAACAGTGTTCAATCAAAGTTTCGAGGGATGTGACATTTCCGTTACGAGAGCTGCTAGACATGCACTGTGCGTTTGAGGGGCTCCGTTCGACGGGCATGTTTTTCACTTTGTGTGGTTGCAGTGGTCGCTGCGATCACTGCTGGTGGACTCCATGGTGCGCTCGGTGATATTGGACGCTCCGTGGTCGATGTCACCGGCCGTACTCTTGGAAGCCCGAACCCAGCACGCAGCGTTGTAGAGGGCGGTGTTGTAGCCGGTGTTGTCGAAGATTCCGCTCGGACGATCGGCGAGGCATCGGCAGCGTTTCCGCCAGCAGGTGTGGCTGAGCCGCTTGCGATTGGCGCCGCGGAGCCCAGTGAACTTTCAACCAACGATGTTGTTGAGCTCACCAATGCCCCAACGGTCGAGGAAGTGCCAGCAACCCAGGTACCGGCTGCCCAACCTGAGGTAACGGCGGCTCCCGTTCGACCTGAGGTAGTGGCTCCTGCTCAACCCGAGCGACTTACGCCGGTTGAGATTCCTGCTGCTCGGCCGGCCATTTCACCCACCACGACGAGGCCACCTCTGGCTGCTCCGCAAAGGCGCTCCGGTGTTACCGAGGGTCTCCCAGACACGGCTCCACCGACAACGACCACCCGAGCTCCAACAACAACCACCACGACGACAACGACCACCCGAGCTCCAACTACGACCG
>CAZMYN010000249.1:0-4705 GCA_964570495.1 uncultured Acidimicrobiales bacterium
GTGTTGGGTGACTCGACCTGTTCGTTGATCACGTCGATCACACCCACGAACACCCGTTGGTCGGGTTTGATGTTCGCCCCGATCGATGCGAGGGCGGGGGTCGGGTCGGTTTCGCTCGCCATCTGCATGAAGAAGCGTCCGCAGTTCAGGTTGAGGAAGTGCGGGATCAACTCGGTGTAGTCGACGTCGGCGCTGTGTGTTGAGTCGTGGTCGCCCCCCGGACAGGTGTGAACCCCAATGCGCTGGCGTTGCTCGTCATCGAAGTTGGAAAATACGGCGTTGTTCAAATCGATGAACTGCTGAAGTAGTCCGCCCGAGGGGTCGAGCTTGAGGGCGAGTCGGGCTTCGGTGAAGTCGACCTGCACGCTGTCTGCTCCAGCTTCGAAACAGCTACGAATGTCGGCCGATGACTGCTCGACGAGATCGGCAAGGAACTGTTCTTGGCCATAGCCGTCAATCCCGGCTTGCGGGTACAGCAAACCCATGGCCGAGGCAGCGATAACCGCTTGTTTGACCGGGCGATCGGTGAACTTCTTTGCCCGAGTTACATAGCTTCCAGCGAGGTTCTGATACTCAAAGGGCCCGGCGGTGAGTACGGGTAGCTGGCGAACGTGGCCGTCGTCGAAGGGGATCTCGACTCCGTCGGGGGCGAGTGTGGTCATGCCGTCGAGCGGATAGGTAACGAAGCTCGACTTTGCCTGTTCGCCGTCGGTGACAACCGGCGAACCGGTCTCTTCGAACCGGCGGACCGTCTCGGCGACCGCCCCGTCGAGGATGCCTTCATACTCATCGGAGCCCATGGAGCCGTCGGCGTGGGCTCCCATTGCGGCCTGGAGCTCTGAGCTGCGCGGGACGCTCCCCACTGGCTCGGTCGGAATCTCAATCATCTCTTCTCCCAGTGGCCTCGTGTGAACTACGTCACAACAATACTTCGGTGGAGATTCGCATGCCTAGTCCACCCACTTGCCATCAAAGTGATATCACTCTACTATCAAGTGATGGCGAACATCGAAAACCCAATGACCACCCAGCCCGGCTCCAATAGCGGACTTATCTCGATAGAGGAGCGCGAGGCGCTCTCCATCAAAGGGCCCATCGCAATCCTCTACAGCCTCGTGCTGTTCGTGGTGGCTGCTCTATCTGCCCTCGTTGCAATAACGGGACCGATCGCCGTGATCGTCGTCACGGTAATAACGTTGCCGCTCGCTTTGATCTTGCTCGCTGGCCACTTCATCGTGCAGCCCAACCAAGCCGTCGTCCTCGTCTTCTTGGGCCGCTACTCGGGCACGGTCAAAGAAGATGGCTGGCACTGGGCCAACCCGCTAACAAAGCGCTTCCGGGTGTCACAGCGCATCGACAACTTTCAGACCGAGACGTCGAAGGTCAACGACGCCGACGGCAACCCCATCCAAATCGCCGCGGTAGTGGTGTGGCGAGTCCTCGACACCGCCAAAGCGTCGTTCGCTGTCGAGGACTACGAGCACTACGTGTCGGTTCAGTCCGAGACCGCCGTTCGAACCCTGGCGGCGCAGTTCCCCTATGACGACTTCAGCGGCCAGGAGCTAATCTCGCTGCGCTCGCACCCCGACGAGATCGCAACAGCGCTACATGCCGAGCTCCAAGATCGCCTCGATGATGCCGGCGTCGAGGTCGTCGAAGCTCGGCTGACGCACCTGGCGTACGCAACCGAGATCGCCGAAGCAATGCTCCGTCGCCAACAGGCGTCAGCGGTCGTAGCGGCGAAGCGAACGATTGTCGAGGGTGCGGTCGGAATGGTCGAGGAGGCGCTCGAACTACTGAGCGAGCGCGATGTCATCGAGCTCGACGACGAGCGCAAGGCTCAAATGGTTACCAACCTGTTGGTCGTGCTCACCAGCGAGAGCCAGACCACCCCGGTCCTCAACGCTGGCACGCTCTACTAGGTCGATCGTGCCCAAACGCAAGGCGTTCGCGCTCCGCATCTCTCCAGAGGTACACGCCGCTCTTGAGCGGTGGGCGGCCGACGACCTTCGCAGTGTTAACGCACAGATGGAATTTGCTCTTCGCCAAGCATTGAAGGCAAACGGCCGGCTGCCAAAAAAGTAGAGCCGGTCATCCATCGGGTCGACATCTACAACTTTTCGACACTCCATGTTGCCGGGTCGACGATATTGCCGAGGTGTACGTGCCAACGACGGGCCTGCCCATTCGTGACTTCTTCGTCGACTCGGAACATCCGGTTGCCCCAACTCGTGGGTGCTGAAAGCGGAGAGGTGCTCAACGTTGTGGCGTCGTCGAACGTCGCGGCGAACCATACGGACAATCCGTCGATGACCATGTCGGATTGGGCAACGCGTGCCACCACGTGGTCGACCTGTAGGTCGTCAACGGACCCAAGGGTGGATAGGTCGAACTCGAGAATCGGTTCGGGTTTGCCCATGGTTGCCTCGACCGCTCCTCGTTGAATCCACAGCTGTTCGGTTCGGCCGGTGTCGAAACGTGCAGCGGTATAGGACTGCTCGGTTGCGCTGAGGTCGATGCCATCGGGCAGCGCGATGTTCCAGAACCGACGCACCCGCATTTGCTCATAAAGGCTCACCGGCTCGACGAACAACTGAAACCGCGACGGCAAGATGCGGCCACCGGGCGCAAGCACGCGCTTGCGGAGGTCCAGCAGGTTTTCGAGCATGTTCTCGTTGAACAGCTCGTCGCCCATCTGTTCGTGGACAATGACATCGACCTTCTCGGGCGGGGTGAACTCGCGACTATTCGCCTGAACAAACTCGATGTTGTCGATGCCGTTGTGCTGGGCAATCTCGCGAGCTACGTCGATGAAGTCGGAATGCTCGACGGCGTACACCTTCGAAGCGCCAGCCTTTGAGGCCATATATGCAAGGAGGCCGGTTCCGGTGCCAAGGTCGAGCACCACGTCACCAGCACGAACGTTGGCATGAATGCCCCGGTGGTACGCCTCGACGCGGACGGAGTCGCTGAGCATCTCCTCATGTTCGGAAAGCCCGGCGAAGTTCGTCTCGTTCATGAGGTCGTAGACAACACTCATCAACCAGTCGTTCGTTGCAAGCTTCGATGCCCCAAAGCCCAACGCCGAACGAAGTGAACGTGTGGCTGCTTGGCTGACCTTTTCGCGCATGGCCGACGGTGAGCTACTAGTTGACGATGGCGTCGGTGTTGAGCGCAACGATGCCGGTTGCGCCCATTGCCCGGAGCTCGCCAAGCTTTGACCACAGCATGGCCTTCTTGACCACGATGTGGGCAGCGACGAGGTCGTCTCGGCCAGCCAACGGCAAGAGCGTGGGCGAGGCCAGGCCCGGGAACACGTTTCCGAGCTCGGAAACCTTGTCGGCGGGAACGTGCAACATCACGTATTGGGTTTGGCGTGCCTCGATGGCGGCCTCAAGTCGAAGCGTGAGCGGGGCCATTACGTCTGCGGATTCCTCGGCCCAGGCAAACGTTGCCTGACAGCTTTCGCCCTCGGCGAGCACCCGAAGCTGGTTGCGTTGGAGGCTGCCGCCGGTTTCGCGCAGGTCGACGATTGCGTCGGCCATGCCAACAGCGCACACACCCTCGAGCGAACCGCCCATGCGAACGACCTTCGCGTCGATGCCCTCGTTGTCTATCCAGCGCTGCGTCCAGCCCGGCAGGTGCGTGGCCACGGTATGACCCGACAGGTCAGAAAGTGAGTGGAACGGTGAGTCTTCCTTGACCGCAATGACCAGATCGGAACGTGAGAAACCAAGATCCATCGATGGCCAGTCTTCGATCTCGTTCTCGAGCGCCGTGTCGGTGGAGACGAAAGCCGCGTCGAGGCGACCTTCGCTCAACCATGCGGCTGCGTCGCGCGGACGCATCTCGATGAATTCGAAGTCCTCGACAACAGCCGACGCGTTCATGCGATCGAACGATCGGCGCGAGTAGCCAGCGTGCGACAACAGTTCGAGGACCGATTCGCGAAGGCGCCCCTTCGAAGGGATGGCGATTCGCGTCTTGGTCACGATTCGGCGGACTTTGATGCGGCGACGAATGCTTGTTGGAGCTGAGCCAGGGCCTGACGAACCGTGGGCTCGTTCTCGCCAAGGCGGCCTTCCAACCCGTCGGCGAGTGAGGTCGCAGCGTCGATAGCGAATGACGCCTCGTTGAGGTTCGGTGGGTTCTGGCGAAGGTGAATCGCGGCGAGCTCGTAGAGCCCCATGATGTGATTGGCAACGACGGCCTCGGGTGGGGCGGCTACGAGCTGGCGCTCTTGCTCGGCCATCTCGATGACCGCTGCTTCGAGCTGTTCACGCTGTTCATCGGTGAGGTCGTCGAGCGACGGAATGCCGAGCGCTTCGGCCAACGCGGCCTCGTCGATCTGGGGCGATTCGCCCGCCGCGCTTGCTGGGCCTGGCGCCGGTTGGGCCTGGTTTGGCTCGGAAGGGCGGTCTCGAGGTACTTCGTGCTCGCCACCTGGTGTCCACAAACTCATGTCTTGTCCCGTTCATCGATTAGCCGGTTTTCGGCTCCTCTAGCCTAGACTTCGTGTTTGACAATTTGTTCTGAAAGCGGTGAGTCGTTTCGACGACGAACCCGCCCAGCCACTTGCGGGTGCGCTGGGTCTTGCGAAACGAACGGTCTGCGCTTCGCGCAGACCTTCCGCGGCGTTCGACCTGGTACTTCCCTCGAGGCACAGAGCCCGATGGAAAGGAACTGCCAATTGCGCAGTGAACAG
>CAZMYN010000250.1:0-4686 GCA_964570495.1 uncultured Acidimicrobiales bacterium
GGCGCATACGCACTGGGCCACATTTCAGGCGGCCACTTCAACCCAGCGGTCACCCTGGGCCTCGTAGCGGGCGGACGATTCTCCGCTGCCAAAGCTCCGATGTACATCGTTGCTCAGGTCATCGGCGGCATCATTGGCGCACTGCTCGTCTTCATCATTGCAAACGGAGCCGACGGCTTTGACGTCGACAACACCATGCCAGGTGCGTTCGCATCGAACGGCTACGGCGATCTTTCACCGGGTGGATTCTCCCTCGGCGCAGCGTTCATCACCGAGATTGTCATGACCGCGATGTTCCTCATCGTGATCATGGGTGCAACGGCCAAGAAGGCAGCCCCTGCAATGGGCGGCCTCGCAATCGGCCTCATGTTGGTGTTGATCCACCTCATCTCGATCCCCGTAACGAACACGTCGGTTAACCCCGCCCGTTCGACAGGTACGGCGATCTTCACCGGCGGCGATTACATTCCACAGCTGTGGTTGTTCTGGGTGGCACCGATCATCGGTGGTGTCCTCGGGGCACTGATCTATCGAGGTATCCTCGGAGATCGTGAAGATGACATGGTCGAGGCCTAGGAACCTGATCCTTTAGGTGGCAGCGACTCCGTTCGCGAATTTGCCGCACTAACGAAGAACTGGTGCCCCGGGAGAAATCCCGGGGCACTACCCGTTTTGGCCAGATCGTTAGCTTTGGAACTCGGTGGCGGCGTCGAGCAAAGCCTCAAACAGGTACTGCCCAAATGATCGGTCGCAGAGAACGAGGTAGCTGAGGCTGGCATCGGCATCGTCTCGGACGATGTCGCACGCGACCTTTGCTACGGATGCAGACGTGGCCGCTCCGTTGGGCATCATTGCGTCTGACCAATCGAGCGAGCACACCTTCTCCAAGGCATTCTTCGCGTCGGGGCCGCCGAGCCGGAACTGGGCACGGCCATGGGTCCAATCGACAATGCTGACGTGGCCAGCGCTGCTATCGATCTGGTCGATGCGCTCGGCAACGTCAGCCGCTGAACCGAGTACGAACCATTCGTCGGGACGAATCCCAACGATGAGCGCACCACCCACTCGACGGCTCGCCCCGAACGATTGAGCAAGAACCGCGCGAGCGCTCGTACCTGCGGCGGCTCGCACAACGAACTTGGTGCTGCTCGATTCGTCCAAGAGCGTGACGTTGCTGCCCGGAGTCGTCGCGGACGGCATCGTGACGGGACTGCGAAAGACTGGTGTGTTCATGGTGTCCGTCCCTACGCCCGCAGCCGGAGGCCGTCGGGGTCGAAGTGAGCGTGATGCTGTTGAACCGTTGCTGTTGTGCGCTCGCCGCTGGTCAACACGATCGTGAGTTTGCTGCCCGATGCTGCGAGCTCGGCGGGCACCTGGGCCAACGCAATCGACGCATTGAGCGTCGGGGAGTAGCGCGACGAGGTGATGCGGCCGAGGATCTCGTTGGTGTTCGGACGCACGATCTGCGATGCCTCGGGCGCAATGATCGACGAGTCGTCCATCTGCAATGACACGAGCACGGGAAGGTCCATCCCTGAAGCCGACGCATCGTCGCCGACACCCTTGCCAAGCGCCCACGCCAGCTCCGGCTTACCCGCAAAGTCGTCCTTGTCGAGCTTGATCAAGGCGTTTAGGCCCGTCGTTGGAGCCTTGGTCAGGCCGTCGGTGTCCTGGCCAACAATGAAGTGACCCTTTTCGAGACGCATGATCCGTTGAGCTTCGAGCCCAAAGGGCCCGACGCCGAGGTCGCTACCCGCGCTCATGAGCGCTTCCCAGACCGAGAGCCCATAGCCCGCTGGAACGTGCACCTCGAAGCTCAGCTCGCCCGTAAAGCCAATGCGCCACATGATGCAATCGCTCACACCGGCAACGGTGCCGGTGCGGACTTCCATGTAGTCAAAGGCACCCGCATCGAGGTTGGTGTCGGTGAGACGAGAGAGCAGTTCACGGCTCTTCGGGCCAGCGACGTTGATCGAGGTGTACGCGGTCGTGACCGGCGTGATGTGGACGTCCCAGTCCGAGTGCGCTGTTTGAAGCCAATTCTCGGCCCACTCCCAGACACGTCCAGCGCCCGATGAGGTGGTCGTCATCAGCCACCGGTTCTCCGACAGGCGACCGGTGACGCCGTCGTCCATCACGACGCCGTCTTCGGCGCACATCATGCCGTAGCGCACCGACCCAACGCCGAGCTTGCTCCACTTGTTCGTGTAGAGCATGTTCAGCAGTTTCGGAACATCGGCGCCCTGCAGGTCGAGCTTGCCTAGGGGACTCACGTCGATCAGCCCGACGTTCTCGCGCACGTTTCTCACCTCGGCATGAGCGTCCCCATAGTGCTCGGGGCGAATCCACTGGCCAGCAAGGATTGGCTTCGCGTTGTTTGCGACGTGCCACGGCTGAATCGACGACACGCGTTCGGGTTCAAAGATGCGCCCGCCGAGAGCACCGAGGGTCAACGGAGCATAGGGAGGCCGCCAGATCGTCGTACCGACCTCGGCGATTGTCTCGCCACGAGCTTCGGCAAGCACCGCTACGGTATTGACGGTCTCGAGCTTGCCCTGGGCGGGCCCCATGGTCGCCGTCGTGTAGCGCTTCAAGAGCTCGACGGAGTCGTAGCCCTCCTTGGTTGCCGAGACAAGGTCCTTTGAGCCAACGTCTTCGGAGTAGTCGACGATCCCGTGCGTGCTCGACCGGTAGAGCTCGGGATGCGGGTCACGCCCGAGCGGCGTCCGGTCATCGCTGGCCAAAGTGGGCTCGGGGCCCGAAACCGGCTGTGCACGTGCGGTTCGCGATTGCAGATAGTGCGCGACCGTACGGGCGCGAGACGCCGCCAATGTTCCGGTTTGTTGGCCGTGCTCGACGAGTTGCTCGAGGGTGCCATCACCGGCGAGCCCGCCGGTAACGAGGACGTTGTCGGGGGTTCGGTCCGGGAAGAAGCGTGCCGCGGCTGGGTCGTAGATTGGGCGATCGCCACTCATGTTCAATAGCGACGTCGGCGCAGTCCAGCCGGTCGCGGTGACGACCAGGTCGGCATCGACCGTGCTGCCGTCACCGAGGGTCACCGACTCGACGGCCTTTTGAGAACCATCGGTAGCTGCAATGTTGCCACCGGCACGCGCATCGACGACCTTGGCGATCCTCACGCCAGCCCGTTCGAGGTCGGCAACGGTTTGGTCACCCGACGGGTTGGCCGTAAAGACCACGGCCCGAGAACCCGGCTTCACCGCGTACAGGTTGATCAACCGACGTGCGGCGCTCGCGAGCATGACGCCGGGCCGATCGTTGCCTTCAAAGACATACGGTCGCTCGATCAGCCCGGCCGCGACCACGAGGGTCTTTGCGCGGGCCTTGATCAACCGTTCCGAGGCAATTGGGTGGGAGCGCTGGACAATGCCGAGCCAGTTGTCCTCGTAGCGGCCGGTGACGGTCGAGTCGACCAAGATCTCGACTCCGGCAGCACGGGCCGCCAGCTCGAGAGCAATGGCCGCATTCTGCTGTTCTTGAGTGCCGTAGCGAAGGTGGCCTCCGAGATGGTGTTCGTGCTCGACGAGAAGGACCTGTGCTCCAGCGTTCGCCGCCGCGGTAGCGGCCGCCAGCCCAGCGGGCCCTGCGCCAGCAACGACGACATCGGGGTGGGTGTAACGCTTGTCGAAGTAGTCGGCGGTCGATTCGTAATCGACTGTTCCTCCAGGCGCGAACTGGGCCAACACCTTCTCGTAAGCGGGCCACAGCTTCTGCGGGTGGATGAAGGTCTTGTAGTAGAAGCCGGGGGAGAGGAATCGGCCCACCAGCTGATTCGCGGCCTTTACGTCGTAGTCGAGCGATGGCCACACGTTCTGCGGGGCGACCGTGATGCCGTTGGTCAAAAGACGATGTCCAGAGCGCACGTTTGGTTCATCACCAACCTGCACAAAGGCATTCGGGTCCCAATAGTCCGCAGTGAGCAGGCCACGCGGGCGGTGGTACTTCATCGAACGGCTCATGATGCGGTTCCCGCCCGCGGCGATCGCCGAGGCAATGGTGTCGCCGCCATAGCCGACCGCGGGCTTACCGTTCCAGGTGAAGCTGAGTGGCTGGCTGCGGTCGATGACCTCGCCGGTTTGTTTGCTCAGGCGTTCCATCACGACAGCCTCTCTTCGTTCTTGCCGGGCTGGTTGCCGGAGCTTCCAACGGTGATTGTCGTGTAGGTGGTGTTGCCGACCTTGTCGCCGGGCAAGGGCGGATCTCGGAACTCGTTGGTTGCCTGGTGGCGTTCGAGAACGAAATAGCGGCGACATCCAATGCGGCAATACCACGTCTCGCGGAGCCAGTCGGCGGGGTTCTCTCGCAGGTAGAGGTACGCGCCCCACTCGGCACGAGTTGCGGTGTTTGGATCGGGACGAGGGATTGCTTCACCTACGAGGCGCAGGTCGCTCATATTTCGGGGGCCGCAGTGCGGGCAAGGGACAAGAAGCATTAGTGACCCACCGCCGCGGCGCCCTTTTCGCCAACCAGTTCGCCGGTCTCGAAGCGAGACAGTTTGAACGGAGCGATGAGCTTTGGTGTTTGTTGGGTGGCGATGCACTCGGCCATTTGTTCTCCAGATACGGGTCCAGCCTTGAAGCCGTAGGTACCCCAGCCAACGTCGGTTAGGTGCCCCTCGACGGGCGTGAATCCCATGATTGGCGAGTAGTCCGGGGTCATGTCGCA
>CAZMYN010000251.1:0-4679 GCA_964570495.1 uncultured Acidimicrobiales bacterium
GGGTCGGCTTCAACGCGGTCGACGAGTTCTTCGATCACGATCTCGAAACGGACCAGATCCTCCGCAGCGGCTGCGACGGGTCCATCTGCCAGTCGCTGGATTACCTGCACGACGAGCTCGTGTGCGTCGATTTCGAAGATGACATCGACCGAGCCTGAGTGGTCGGTGTCGCGAAGCAACAGCGAGAACGTCTCGTCGATTGCGAGGCGAAGGTCATCGATTGCGCGTACGGACAGTCCCTTGCGCCGAGCTATGGAGGCAGCACCGATGCGGGCAAGGCGAACAAAGCGCATGGCGGCAGGAATCGTCAGCGTGATGACGTCGGTATCGCCCTCGCTCTGGCGTTCGGTTTCTACGGCCGCTGTCACACTGTCGAGTGTGACAGCCCACCGGGTCAGATCGGGTGACCCTCAGCCCCTACGGTGTGGCGATGACGATCTTGGTCGACGAGGCCCGCTGGCCGTGGCGCGACACGTACTGGTGCCATCTGGTCTCGAACGACAACCTCGCCGAGCTGCACGAGTTCGCACGTGACCTCGGATGTCGGCGCGTCGGCTTTCAAGGCGACCACTACGACATCGACGTAAAAACGCGTGAACAGGCGATTGCGTTGGGCGCTGTCGAGTGCGACAGCCGCGAACTGGTTCGCCAGATGAAGACTGCAGGGTTGCGGCTGCGACCGTCGCAGTTCACCAAGTGGTCACTCGTGGAACGCGGCGAGCCCCCGCAGCTGGCTCCGCTGGAAGCAATCCCCGGCGATGTGGCGCCGTGGCGCGAACGTTCAGACGGCTACTTCGTTCTCGACCGAACCCGGCGATCCGGCGAGCAAGCCAACGCTGTAGTGATGTTCGGGTCGAACGCCAGCACCGCTCTGCCGATCGAAGATCCTGACGCTGGCTTGTTCGTACGAACCACCCGCGACGGCGACTGGGCGATTGAGTTCATCACCCCAACCCCCCTCGACACCGAATAACGCAATTTGGTGCCTGGCACCAAAAGGGTGGTTTGGTGCCAGGCCACTTTTTGCCGTTTTGGATCGAATCGCGAGCAAAAACTGTCGCTTGTGGTCTGGTTTGCCCCCTATTCACAAGGCGAGAGGTGCCGAATCGGGCGATTTGGTGCCTGGCACCAAAAGGGGATGGTCGGGATACGGCGCGATGGAGCGCTCGCGGAAATTCAGCGTTTGCCGGAGCTACCGAAGCCGCCTTCGCCGCGGTCGCTGTCGGGGAGTTCGTCTACCTCGACGAAGTCCGCGTGCTCGACACGTTGGATGACGAGTTGGGCAATCCGGTCGCCGCGGGTGATCTCGAAGGGCTCGGTCGGGTCGAGGTTTACGAGGATTACCTTGAGCTCGCCCCGGTAGCCCGAGTCGATGAGCCCGGGGGTGTTGAGACACGTCACGCCGTGTTTGAGGGCGAGGCCCGAGCGCGGCTGTACAAAGCCGGCGTAGCCCTCGGGTATCGCAATGGCCGCGCCGGTGGGGACGAGCCCACGCCCGCCGCCAGGTTCGAGGGTCATGTCTTCGGCAGCGACGAGGTCGGCACCCGCGTCGCCTGCGGTCGCGTACGACGGCATTTTGAGGTCTGGATCGAGTCGGCGTAATGGAATCTGTAACACGGATCCAACCCTATGTCCCCGAGCGGTCGGTAACGTAGCCGAATGCTCGCTT
The DNA here is from genome assembly GCA_964570495.1 of uncultured Acidimicrobiales bacterium. Lineage (GTDB taxonomy): Bacteria > Actinomycetota > Acidimicrobiia > Acidimicrobiales > SHLQ01 > SHLQ01. Next base: position 1,670 of record CAZMYN010000251.1, read on the forward strand.
GGATGGACTTGGAGATGACCGGCCTCGACCCCGATCAGCACGTGATCGTCGAAATGGCGACGCTGCTGACGGACGATGACCTCGAGCTGATTGCCGAGGGACCTGGTCTCGTGATCCATCAGCCGCCAGAAGTCATGGCCGGGATGGACGACTTCGTGCGAAACATGCACACGAAGTCCGGGCTCCTCCCCCAGATCGAAGCCTCGACGATCAGCCTCGAGGAAGCAGCGACCCAAACGCTCGACTTCTTGAAGTCCCACATCGACGAGCCGCGAACCGTGCCGTTGTGCGGCAACTCGATCGGTACCGACCGCCGCTTCCTCGCCAAGCACACCCCCGAGATCGAAGAGTTCTTGCACTACCGCTCGATCGATGTCTCGACGATCAAAGAGCTCACCCGCCGCTGGTATCCAACGGTCCTTGACGGCGCTCCACAAAAGGGTCTGGCCCACCGAGCCCTCGATGACATTCGCGAGTCGCTGACCGAGTTGCAGTACTACCGCGAGAAGGTGTTCCGCGACGCCGCCACTGAGGCCTGATGAGCGGGGACGAAGCCGTCCACGCACCGAGTGAGAAGTCCGAACGAAAGACCCCGAGCGACCATGCCGAAGAGGTCGCCCACGGAATTTTGCGGATCATGCTGCCGATCGAGCTGCCTGGCCTCGGACACGTCAACTGCTATGCCATCGAAGACTCCAATGGCGTAGCGCTGATCGATCCGGGACTTGCCGACGGGGTCAGCCACAACGTTTTGAGCGAACGGCTCAACAGTGTCGGGCTCGACATTTTGGACGTCCATACGGCCGTCACCACGCACGGTCATTTCGATCACTACGGCGGGGTTGTGCGCCTCAAGTCGCTCGACACCACGAACGAGCTTCGGGTGTGCGCCCACACCTCGTTCGGACAGAACTGGCACTCGGCCTACGACTCGCTCATCGAGGACCACGACGAGGACTCAGCCGTTCTCGAAGCTCGTACCGACGCCGAGGTTGACGCGTACTTGACCGAACTCTCGGGGCGACTGCGCCGAACGTCACCGTGGGGACCAAAGACCGACGGCTTTCCACCCGAGATGCTCCGCGCATGGAGCACGGGAATCAAACCCGTCGACACCCTTCGCCCGCCAACATCGACCCACCCGCTCGACGACGGTGAACAACTGAGCCTTGGCGGTCGCCAGTGGGAGATCATCCACACTCCCGGGCACGCCGACGATCACATCTGCCTGTGGAACGAAGAGCTCGGGGTCCTGTTCAGCGGCGACCATCTACTCCCCCACATCACTCCACACATCTCGGCCTTCTCGAGCTATGAAGATCCGCTCGGACAGTTCTTCAGGTCGCTTGAGAAAGTCGAACGGTTCGAGGGGGAGACTCTCGTCCTGCCGGCTCACGGCGACCCGTTTGCCGACGCGACGGGCCGAGCCAAGGCCATACGTGAACACCACGACGGACGGCTGGATCGGGTGCGTGAGATCGGCGGCGAGATCGGCGATCAGCGCGTCGAGGAGTACATGAAGCTGCTGTTCCGGGAACGCTCGTGGGGGATGATGGCCGCGAGCGAAACCTATGCCCATCTCGAATGGCTTCGAGTTGCGGGTGAGGCGACTCGTCGAGACGAGTCCGCTTCGGTCTATTTCCGGCTGTAAAGGCCCGTTGTTGGGGGGTTAGGCGGTTACCGCATCGGCAACATCGGCTGCCTTGGGGAGATCATCGCCTGCATCGTCCATGCCATCTTCGATGTCGTCGTCCATGTCATCGACGATGGTGTCGGTGTTGCGTGTGCGGCGATGAAGGTAGCCAGCGATAAGCAGTACCACGTTGATCGCCACGAATGGGTAGCCAAGAAGCGATGGAAGGCGGCGCTCGGTTCCAAAGAGCGAGATCCGGCGGTCGAGTAGTCCGTTGAGCCACGTCTGGATGTCGATTGCTCCACCGACGATCGCGTCGAGCCATCCCCACGGCTGATCTACGGCGAACACGGCGGTCTCGGTGAACGGCCATGGGATGTTGAGGATCTGAAGTTCGAAGAGGCCGTAGGCGATCATGTATGGCCCAACAATCACGAGGATGACAGCCGAGAACGCATTGATCATCGGCAGCACCTTGTTGAACTTGGTGACCAAACCGCGCTTGCCGAGCGCCATCAGCAGTGTGAGGAACGTGGCGAGTAGACCCATGCCGATGCCGTAGCTGAGAACAGCGCCAAACGACGTTGCGAAACCTGTGCTTGATGTAGACGAGAGACCGGCAACCGAGATGAAGAGGCCAACGGTGCAGGTGAGCGAGGCAAGCGCGTAGGAAACGCCGAAGAGGAACATCTGGACGAACGAGTCCGAGCTGCCACCCTTGTTGAGCTTGGGAAGGTTGAGCTTCAGTTCGTAGTCGAAGAACAACATGCGAATGCCAACGACGAGCAGCCCCACACCCAGCAGGATCGTAAAGAACGGCAGGACTTCAGCAAGCACTTCTTGCAAGCCACCGAATACCACGCCGATGAAGGCGAACACCGAGATGATGCCGAGGGACAAGGCAAGGCCAACGCCCTGCGCACGGTTCAACGTGGTGATCTGGCTCTGCGAGTCGTCCTTTTGGTTCAAGAACATGCCCAGGTAGACGGGCAAGAGCGCGAACCCACACGGGTTGATCAACGCCACCATGCCGGCGCCGAATGCGAGAGGGCTAAAAAATTCCATTGGGGGTTTACGTCCTTAAGAAAACAGATCTTCGCTGATGGTCTCACTCAATGAATCGACATCGAGGACGCCGGAGTGAACACGAACGATCTCGTGGTTCTCATTGAGGAAAACCGTAGTCGGCATCGAGATGCCTTCAAAGAACCGGAAGATCTCACCGCTCTCGTCGCGGCCAACGGGGAACGTCACGCCGGTGTCCTCGAGCAGTCGCTCAGAGTCCGACGCACGGTCTGATGTAGCGAGACCGAGGAAGTTGACGTCGCCAGCGAGATCGTTGGCGACGATCTCAAAGTCGGGAAGCTCGGCAATGCA
>CAZMYN010000252.1:0-1209 GCA_964570495.1 uncultured Acidimicrobiales bacterium
CAACAACACCCAGGCCGATCTCACAATCGGCCTGGGTGTTGTTGCAGTTCTGGACCCACATATCCATCGCTTCGGGATGCCACGCACCAAACCAATCGGCGTGCAACGTAGTACCGCCCGGCAAGATTCGGTCCGGCTTTACGTCCGAGCTGAGATGAAGGTCGGTGAGCGACCCGCCGTAGGCATCGGGGTCAAAGAAGATGCGGTACATGATCGACGAGAGGTCTTCGGGGTGTGAGTCGGGGCAGCGCGTGCCGTAGTACCCGCCCTCGGAGTAGCTCACGTGGCTGTTGTCGCTGAGGTACGTGCCGCTGTCGGGGTCGTAGCACTGGGGAAACGCGATCTGCATCTCGAGTGCGTTGCCCGAGTAGATGCCCTGCCCATTGCCGCGGCAATCAGGAATGAGCGCGCTCCGGTTGTTATTGGTGTACGCCGGCCCGCACAGGAAGCTCACCGCCGGGATGACCTCATAGGAGCCGGTGAAGTCGGTCTGCGGCGCTGTTGCCGAGCCGTTGCCAGCGATCATCTGGAGGTTGTCGGGGAATGGAGAGACGAGCTCGTTCGCACCGTTAGCGCGGAAGTTGTCGTTCTTGTAATACACCATGATCTCGGTCGGGACGAGAGCGTTGCCGCTGCTATCGAGCAGTGCGGGCACCCAGTACGCCGAACGGTTTAGGTCTTCGCCGTTGCAGGTACCGGTTCCGGTGTTGAGCAGCGAATCGAACGTGCTGTACGCATTGGCGTTCGTGTTGCCGAAGAACATGTGCAGGTGGGCGCGGCCGGGTTGACCCGGAAAGACAATGGGGTCGTCGTAGGCGAAGTGGCTGAGCTCGCACTTGACCCGGAAGAACCCGCTGACGCTGGTGTCGAGAAGTCCCTCGTTGTAGATGTCGCGGTTGACGGTGAGGTCGTTGACGGCGATGTTGCCCATCGGCACGTCTCTAAACGGGTTGTCGTCGAACTGGCTGTTGCGGGTCGGGTTGCTGTGCAGGAGCGCGATATTGCTCGCCGAATCGGCCGGACCTGCGGGAGCTGCATGCTCGTCGGCTACGTCATGTTCCGCTGGTTCTTCGACCGCAGCGGGTTCTTCGACGGCAGCTGGGGTTTCGGCCGCAGCTGGGGTTTCGGCCGCAGCCGGGGTTTCGACCGCAGCCGGGGTTTCGACGGCAGCGGGTTGGTCGGTGGTGTCGCGGTCGTCGGAGTGGATGG
>CAZMYN010000252.1:1309-4602 GCA_964570495.1 uncultured Acidimicrobiales bacterium
GGGGTTTCGACGGCAGCGGGTTGGTCGGTGGTGTCGCGGTCGTCGGAGTGGATGGTGTTGTTGCCAGCGCCACCAACCAACGAGTCGGCTGCAAGCCCGCCAAAGAGAATGTCGTTGCCGTTGCCGCCGGTCAGTGAGTCGGGTCCCCAGCCGCCGAAGAGCCGGTCGTCGCCGTCGTTGCCGAGAGCGGTGTCGGCGCCCCTGCCGCCGAAGACGCGGTCGTTACCCGCGCCGCCTTCGAGGCGGTCGTTGCCGTACCCACCCCATAGCGAATCGTTGCCGCCGTCGCCGTAGATCGTGTCGACGCGGTATCCGCCCCGGATACTGTCGTTGCCTTCACCGCCGTGCAGTTCGTCTGCGCCTCCGTTGCCCGTGATCTCGTCGGCTCCGGCGCCGCCGAAGATAATGTCGTTGTCATTGCCGCCGATGATGCGGTCGTTGCCGCCGCCACCGTAAATGACATCGTTTCCGGCGAGTCCGCGAATGATGTTGCCAGATGCTCCAGCGCAGATGAAGTCATTGCCCGCGGTGCCCCGGATGTAGCGGGTATTGGCTTCGATGACGTTGAACCCCGCGGGAGCGGTGCCACAACTCGTCGTTCGTGTTTGTGCGCCAGCAACGGTCGGGGCTGCGAGCGTAACGGCGACGAGCGAGAGGGCGATTCCAATCGCCGTGGCCAGAAGTGGCCGAAAACGAAACATCATGGTCATTGTGTATCTCCTTTGGACCACCCGTCTTGATTTCCGTCCGCGGAGCGTGAGTTTCAGGGCTCACCTTGTTCGCTTCTCGGCACAATGTAGCAGTTTCTTTACGAACTGGCCGCTACGGGCAGGCGGCTCGACGATCTCGTGAGCCAGCACCGCGCAATGGGTGCCAGGCCCCTGGATGGCGAGTGCTACAAGCCGTAGAATTGGGGGACATGTTCCGCATTGTTCTTGCATACCTTGGGTTTGGAACTGGCGAAGAGCAATGGCCAGTCCGCGAGAGCAACATGCGTCCCGCGGTCCAGGCGGGAATTCCAATCGCAACGGTCGTCATGTTCGCTGTGGTTCTGCTCGTCCAGCAAGCGTGGGTCGACGAGCTCGCTCGACCCCAATGGGTGAACACGTTGACCGGACTCGCAGTCATTGGATGGCTGGTGGGCACCATCTTCGTGGCATTCGGTTCGGTGTGGGCGCGCTGGATTCCTTCACTCGCGTCGGTAGCGGGCTTGGGCGCGCAATGGGGCGACACGCTCGGAGGTGAGGTTGGATTCGACCTTGGCTTCTATCGAACTCAGGGCATCGCCATCGCGGCTCACCTCGTTATCACCGTCGGTCTAGCGATGGTTCCCCTGCTAGGCGGACAGGCAACACCCCAGGACGCGATTCGCACGTGATCGTGAGTTGGGGAGAGGTCGCGACTTCGTTCCAGGAGCGGCCACCGGTAGTTTGGGGATGTGTCAGAACCAGAAGATCCGGTGGCTCCCGACGACGAGGTCGAGTCATTCGACCCGGTCGATGAGGCTGAAGTTGTCGACGAAGCGCAGTCGGTCGAGAACCTAGAAGAGGTCGACGCGCCTGAAATCGAGGATGAAGTCGACGAGGTCGACACACCCGAAGAGGTCGAGGTAGAAGAGGTCGCGCCGGTCGAGGACGATATTCAGGACGCCGTTGCAAAGCCCGAGAAGCCACCGGCTAGCGCTGTCAAGCAGGGCTTCATCTGGGCTGGGCGTGGGCTCGCGGCGCTGATTGGTGCTGCTGCCTTCTTCTGGTACGGCTGGGCGCCGGACTTTCGCCCAGAGCCGCGCACCGGTGAGGTCGTCGGGGTGAACGTCGCCGCAGCCCAAGGCTCGATCGACTGGGACGCCGTCGCCGCCGACGATGTCGAATTCGCCATCATCAGGGCGAGCGCCGGAGAAGGCCAGGTCGATCCACAGTTCGAGTCCAACTGGCGGCGCGCTCGTGAAGCCGGGCTCGATGTTGGCGCCTACCACTTCTTCCAAACGTGCGGCGATGGCGTACTTCAAGGAGAGAACCTGCTCAACGTCATTCCCGACGACGGCGACCTTCCAATCGCTATTGGCATCGAACCGGGCAGTGAGTGTGAACAGGACCCTCGCAGCGAAGACGAGATCCGTGGCGAACTACAGGAACTGATCTCGACAGTCGAGGCTGAACGTGGGCCCCTCACGTACTCCCTTAGCCCCGGCTTTGATTACCTCGACGACATAACTGGCGATCGAACCGAGTGGCTTCGAAGCATCATCAGTCGCCCCGACAACGATGGCTGGGGAATCTGGCAGTACAGCTTCTTCGCCGAGGTTGAGGGGATTGAAGGACGAGTCGACATGAACCTGCTCGCCACCGACCGACTCGACAGCTAATCGCGTACAGATTTACTTGAGGACCGGAGCAAGCCAGCGCGCTGCTTCGTCGACCGAAATGTTCTTGCGGCTCGCGTAGTCAGCGAGCTGGTCTTGGCCGACCTGACGCACACCGAAGTAGCGACTGTCCGGGTGAGCAAAGTACAGCCCAGACACCGCAGCTGCCGGGGTCATGGCGCACGACTCGGTCAGAGAAAGCCCTATTCGTGCTTCGCAATCGAGCATGGAGAAGATCGTCCGCTTCTCGGTGTGATCGGGGCACGCCGGATAGCCGGGAGCCGGCCGGATGCCCTGGTACCGCTCGGCGATCAACTCGTCGTTGGTGAACTCTTCCTCGCTGTAGCCCCACAGATCGGTGCGCACGTGCAGGTGCAGGTACTCCGCCGCCGCCTCGGCGAACCGGTCGGCCAACGCTTTGACCATGATTGCCCGGTAGTCGTCGTTGTCGGCTTCGAAACGAGAAGCGACATCCTCGACGTGCGTGCCGGTGGTGACGGCGAACGCACCGATGTAGTCCTTGACGCCTGAACTGTCGGGCGCAATGAAGTCGGCGAGCGCCCAGTTGGGTCGGTCGTCGGCGTGGGTGACTTGCTGGCGGAGAGTGTGCAACGTCGAGAGCGTCGTCGAACGATCGCGATCGGTGTACACCGTGATGTCGTCGCCCAGAGCGTTCGCTGGCCAGAACCCAACGACTGCTCGAACGTCGATCCATTGCTCGGCAATCATCGTGTCGAGCATTTCTTGTGCGTCGGCGTAGAGCTCGCGGGCTGCCTCGCCGACAACGTCGTCATCGAGAATCCGCGGAAAGCCACCCGCCAGATCCCACGAGCGGAAGAACGGGGTCCAGTCAATGAAGTCGCGCAATGTTTCGAGCGCGATGTAGTCGATCTCTCGCACTCCCGTAAAGGAGGGCTCGGTAGGGGAGAAC
>CAZMYN010000253.1:0-4575 GCA_964570495.1 uncultured Acidimicrobiales bacterium
CGAATCTCGGTCGGATCGGAGGTCGGTAGCACCGGTGCCAGCAACGCGAGGATGACGACGAGGGCGAGCCAGCCCATAGCGAGCCAAAAACTAAAGCCCAGGCGACTCCACGCACTCGGCGGTTCGGGGAGCGGAGTTGCTTGCGCCACGGCGAGAGCGGGCCGCGCACTGGCCTCGGAGGCTTCGGCGTGCGCCGGGCTGGCGTCGACATCAGCCATCGAATTTCACCCGCGGATCGAGGAATGTGTAGAGCACATCGACCAATACGTTCACCGCGACGAAGACCGTCGAAACAACCACGACCACAGCGAGCACGACCGGGAAATCGTCCCGGAAGATCGCTTCGACGATTTCGAAGCCGATTCCCGGAACCTGGAACTGTCGCTCAACGATGAGCGATCCGCCGATGAGCGCGCCGACCTGGATGCCAAAGACGGTCAGAAGCGAAAACAGCGACGGACGCAGCGCATGGCGAACCAAGATGAACCAACGGGGCAAACCCTTTGCCCGGGCGACCGACACAAAGTCCTCTTGCAGGGTCGAGATGAGGTCGGTTCGCAAGAGTCGCTGATAGGTCGCTATGAGCGGGATGGCGAGGGCGACCGCTGGCAAGAACAACGAGGTCAACCTCGACCCAATCGAGGAGTCGTCGTAGCGAGTCGGGAAGATCTGCCATTTGATGGCGAAGAGCCAAAACAGCAATACCGACAACGCGAACACCGGGATCCCGAGCATGACGAAGGAGAAGACCGTCGAGGCTTTGTCGACCGGTTTGTAGGCGCGCGACGCCGACCACAGCGCCCACGGAACCGAGATCAGGACCGAGATGACCTGCGCGTAGATCATCAAGAGCACGGTGACCGGGAGCTTCTCGGCGAGGATCGATGTGACGCTGACCTGGTTCGAGTAACTGCGCCCAAAGTCGCCGGTCACCATGTCGCCGACCCAGCGCGCGTAGCGAATGGGGAATGGGTCGTCGAGATGGAACTGCTCGCGTGCGTCCGCACGAATTTCTGCGAACTCGGGCCCCGCGTCTTCAAGCGCTGCTGGGCCGAGGATGTTGAACAGAGGATCGCCGAGGAAGTTCAGCGCGCCGAACGCAACCACCGTCACCGCAAAGATCACGAGGACGAATTGCACGAGGCTGCGGAGGGCGAAGCTCATGAGCTTGTTGACGAAGCGCTGCTAGTTCGTCAGGAAGACCTGGTCGAGGCGAGGGACTCCACGGGTTTGGCACGGCAGCGCTACGCCGTCGGGGGTAACCGAATCGCAGATGCCGCCAACGTTGAGGCCAGCGCCGACACTCCAGTTGGTGTGGTGGGCGACCACGTACTGGAAGCTGTCACGGAGGTTTGCTTGGATGTCTTGCCAGATCCCGTAGCGCTCATCGAAATCTTGGGTGACCCGTTGTTGGTCAAAGAGCGCGTCACGCTCGTCGTTGCAGTTTCGAGCCCAGTTGATCGACAAGGCACCAATCGTCGAGCACGACAAGAAGGCCGTGTCGACGTCGGGGTCCGCAAAGCCGTGATAGCGCCAAGTCGCCATGTTGTACTGACCGAAGATCACCTCTTGGATGTGCACGTCGTTCGGAATGGACTGCACCTCAATGTTGAAGTGATCCGACATGGCATCGCTGACGACGTCAAAGATCTGATCGTTCGACAGGCTGATGTCGTACTGGTATTCGATATTCACCCGACCATCCGTGCAGCTTGCGGGAGTCTCCGCGCAGTAGGCGCTAATTAGCGGATCGACCAGCTCGGGCATGTCGACAGCTTGTTCAAGACCCGGGTCGTGGAACGGACTCTCCGGTGAGAACAGCGAGTTGGCGGGCAACGATGCGCCCTGGAGGATGAACTCGTCATAGGCGGCGCGAGGGAACAGGTTCGTCGCTGCTTGACGGACGCGAATGTCGTCAAATGGTGGTACCTGCGCGTTCATTGACAACAGGAACTCTTCACCGGAGTTGTCTTCGATTCGCTGGATCCCCTCGCCTTCGTCGCGCAGCGGCAGGATGAACAACGTGGCGTTTCCGTGCACGAGGTCGAAGTCGCCTACCAGGAGCTGATCGGCTCGGGTTCCTGGCTGAACAACCGGAACGAACTCGATCTCGTCGAGCAGAACGTCGGCATCTTCACGCCACCAGTTCTCGTTGCGTACCAAGACCGTAGATGCATCCTGGCTGCGATCGGCCAAGACGAACGGGCCCGCACCGATCGGCGTTTGGTCTAGCTCAGGATTAGCTTCAGCGGCATCGAGCCAGGCGGGAGAGCCCACCATTCCGAGCTGTTCGGAGAAGTAGACCGGTAGCTGGCCGTTCGGGCCGTTGGCGTTGATTCGCAGCGTCATGTCGTCGATGAGTTCGACCGGGTTCTCGGCATCGAACGCTGGCCTGAATACCAGTGACGTAAGCGGATCGGCGAGGAAGGTCTCGATGGTCCCCACCACCGCAGGTGCGTCGAATGGCAGCCCGTCACTGAACTCAATGCCGGGGCGGATGCGGACCTCCCACGACGAGAAGTCGTCGTTCGGCGTCCAGCTTTCGGTCATATTGTTGTGCCAGTTGCCGTCCTCATCGACCACGACGAGTGTGTCGAAGATTGCGGTGGCGACCATGATTGGGCCGCGATTGAGGCCCGTGTTGGTCGGGTTCAATGAGCCAGCTTCGGTCTGCAAACCAACCCGCAGCGTTCCACCGCCTACAACCTCAACGGCTTCGTCTTCGGCTGAAACCACATCGGAACCGTCGGCGGATGCGTCGGCACCAGAGGTTTCTGCTTCGGGTTGATCGGCATCGGCCTCGGCGACGTCGTCGCTACCACCCGAACTCTCGGCGGCGCCATCGCTGCTATCCCCGCCGCCGCAGGCCGCCGCGAAAAGTGCCGTTGCAAAAAGCAGCGCGACGAGACGTCGAAAAGATCGGGCTTCAGTCACAAAATTCCCCTTGGTGGGATGGGTGTTACGTTCGTCACATGGTGACTTACTCATGGGTAGCGAGCAAGTCACCAAGGCCACGAGGACTCTAGCCGCCAGTCTCAAACCGTTCGAAGCGGCTGCGACGTGGCAGATATGAACTTTCGACCACGAGCATTGGCCGTGGGCTGACTAGCGTCGCGCGTATGACTACAGACTCGAGCGTCGCCGATGAGATTGTTGCTGCCGTGTCGTCGTGGGTCGACCGCGATGTCATTGGCAATGTCGAGGCCTTCGAACACGCCGACGAATTCCCACAGGCAATGTTCGAGCAGATGCGTGACTTTGGGTTGTTCGGGGCAACGATCTCGACCGAGTACGGCGGCCTCGGGCTCGACGCCACGACCTACGCCCGGATCATCGAGGAGCTGAGTCGCGGGTGGATGTCGTTGGCGGGCATTGTGAACACCCACAAGATCGCCGCCACGATGATTAGCCGCTTTGGCACACGAGAACAGAAGCAATCGTTTCTGCCTCGGATGGTTGACGGTGACTTCCGGGCAGCGTTCAGCCTGAGTGAGCCCGATGCGGGCAGCGACGCAAAGGCGATGCGTGCCAAGGCCATCCGAGATGGTGACGAGTGGGTCATCAACGGCACGAAGATGTGGGTGACGAACGGCGTGCGGGCGAGTCTTGTCATGTTGATGGCCAAGACCGACACCGACCAGATCACGTGTTTCTTGGTGGAGAAGGACCCCGGCGAGTCGTTCGAGGGAATCACCGCGAGCAAGAAGATCGACAAGCTTGGCTACCGGGGCCTGGAGACGGTCGAGATGAGCTATGTCGACCACAAGGTCCCTCACGCAAACGTCCTTGGCGGTGATGACGGGATTGGCCATGGTCTTCGCTATGCGCTGAGCGCGTTGGAACTTGGCCGGATCAACATCGCAGCCCGCGCGGTCGGCGTTGCTCAGGCTGCGCTCGACGACGCGATTGCGTACGCGAAAGAGCGCGAGGCCTTCGGTCGCCCGATCGCCCACCATCAAGCAATCTCGTTCAAAATCGCCGAGATGGCGACCAAGGTTCACGCGGCACGCTTGGTGACCTACGACGCGGCGCGCAAGTTCGATCGCGGCGAGCGCATCGACCTCGACGCGGGCATGGCCAAGTTGTTCGCCAGCGAAGCCGCGTTCGAAGTGGCCATGGATGCTGTACGTATTCACGGCGGCAACGGCTTCACTACCGAGTACCGGGTCGAGCGCTACCTGCGTGACACCCCACTCATGATCATCGGCGAAGGCACCAACGAAATCCAAAAGATGGTCATCGCCCGCAAACTCCTCACCGAATCCTCCTGACCACTTTGGTGCCTGGCACCAATCCGCGGCGTAGCGCCGCATAGCGCGACGAGTTCCTCGCGCCAACTGCCTCAACGAGCCACTTTGGTGCCAGGCACCAAACCGGTCTGGCGGGCCTCAAAGGTTGGATCCCGCCGCTTCTCTCAATACTCCTAGCGGGTCTCAAAGGTTGGACACCGCCGCTTCTTCGTGTCATCTTCACAAATCTCACGAAGTGTGGCAAAGAGTCCTTCTTCCGTTGTGGTTTAGCACTTTGTGCTGACTAGGTTCATTCTTCGTGGTTGCGGTCCAGCCGATTCTCTCA
>CAZMYN010000254.1:0-4575 GCA_964570495.1 uncultured Acidimicrobiales bacterium
CCAGCTCATGTGGCGTCACATCAATTGGCCATTCCATGGGTTCGAGGGTAGCAATCAGCTAGCTGCCAGGACAGGCACAGGAGTCAGCACAAGCGCACGCGTCGCCGCATGAGCAGGTCTCGCCACAGCAGCATCCCGATGATGTTGGTGGCTCGCACGGGCATTGGGTTGGGCAGGTGCACTTCGACATTGATCTCTCCGGTACTCGTCTATCTACATAGACGTTTGAGTATCGGCTTTTCTTACAGTCGGCTGCAGAATTTTCTCAGCGAGACGGATTGCTCGCTGCGTGTCCTAACTCATCCCGCGATGCGTTTGGCGAGCTTGTCGATCGCCATCTACCGACAGCGTTACCGAAGAGGCACGTCCGCAAGGGCGTGCCTCTTTCGCGTTTGTGAAGTCCATGTCGTGCAGTTCGAGCTAGGCAGTGCTCGCCGGCAGGATGATCTCCATGCGGGCACCCCCGAGGGGGGAGTCGTGGATGGTGATCGTTCCGTCGTGCTGTTCGACGATCGCCTTGGCGATCGCAAGTCCGAGTCCGGTTCCGCCCACGGAGCGAGCGCGTGCTTCGTCGACCCGCTTGAAGCGCTCGAAGATCGTTTCACGAAGTTCTGTCGGAATGCCTGGTCCGTCGTCGTCGATGCGGATCACGGCGTTCGTGCCTACGAGTTCGCACGAGGCTTGGACGACCCCGTCTGCAAACTTGCACGCATTGTCGAGCAAGTTTCGTATCACCCGTCCGAGGCTTCGCTCATCTCCGACGATTCGAACATGCTGGACCGCCGACACGTCGACATCCATGAGATGGCGGCGTGCCTGGTCAGTGATGAGATCGTCGAGGTCGATATCGACGCGATGCAGCGCTGAACCGCCGGATCGGGCGAGCTCCAGAAGGTCATCGATGAGCACCGACATCGATTGGCCGTGCTCAACAACAAGTTCATGTGCTTCGCGGTGGCGAGCAGGGTCGTCTGACTCCAAGGCGAGTTGGGCTTCGCCGAGCAGCACGGTTAGCGGGCTGCGGAGTTCGTGCGATGCGTCGGACACGAACTGCTCTTGGTCTCGGGCGTTCTGCTCGAGTCGTTCGAGCATCGAATTTAAGGTGTCGGCGAGGCGGCTGATCTCGTCATTGGTTTCGGGCGAATCGATTCGCTCGTGAAGGGTGTCGCCTTGAATCTGTCGTGCGGTAGCGACGATGTCATCGACGGGTTTAAGGGTTCGTGAAACGACGACCCACAGCACCCCGGCGAAGATCAACCCGAGAAACGGAATTGCCCACAAGAGCACCGTGCGGACTTGGGTAACGCTTCGGTCGACGAAATTCGTCGTGCTGACCGAGATCACGTTGAACTCGTCACCGCTCGGCGCGGTAGCTGCTGTTGCCACCTCGCTAAACCCGCCGAATGAGTTGATGCTGCCGTCCTCGTTGGTCGGAATCTCCGTAACGCCGACGACCTCGGCGCCTTCGAGACCTAACGCTTCAAGCTCGGCTTCGAAGTCGATCGAATCGGGGTCGAGCTCGATGCCGACGCCGTCGAACGGATCGGGGAGCTCGTCGCGGAGAGCGTCCGCGGCAAGGGTGCCGTTGACGAAGCCGCCATCGGCGGTCTCGATCCGGAAATTCGTGCCGTCGGCACCGATGGGAAGCGAGATCGACGTCGGATCGATACCTGCTTCGATCTCGGAAACGATCCGTTCGCGTGTCTCCGTCGTTTGGTCGGCGAGGTCGCTACCGATCTGGTCTCCGGCGAGGGTGATGATGATCACCGCAGCAGCGGTGAGAACGACGAGCAAAATCACCGTTGCGATCGCGGTGATGCGAACCCGCAAGGACATCAGTTCGCTACTCGATAGCCGATGCCGCGACGGTTCTCGATGTGGCTGCGGCCCACCTTCTTTCGCAAGTAGCCGATGTAGACGTCGACCACGTTGGTGTCGCCGTCGAAGTCAAAGCCCCACACTTCCTGGAGGAGGCGGTCGCGCGATATTGCGCCATCGCCGGCGCGCAACAGTGCTTCGAGAACTTTGCGCTCGCGGGACGTGAGCGTTACCTCGTCTCCGTCGACTGTGCATTTGCCAGAGGTGATATCGAGGGCGACAGCGCCGCGTTCCAAAACATCGGATGCGATCGGCACCGAAGTCCGTCGCATCAGCGAACGCACCCGAGCGACCAACACGACCGGAGAGAATGGCTTACGCACGTAGTCGTCGGCGCCGAGTTCAAAGCCGTCTGACTCGTCGTATTCGCCGGTCTTTGCGGTCAGCATGAGGATCGGCGTTTCAATACCTTCGCCTCGAAGCGTCCGGCAAACCTCGTACCCGTTCATTTCTGGAAGCATGATGTCGAGGCAGATCACGCCGTACTGCGCCTCTCGCGCTTTCCACAATCCGTCGAGTCCGGTGTGCGCGACGTCGCACTCGATCGCAGCGTCGGTCAAGGTTCGCTTGATCAGCGCTGCAATCGCTTCGTCGTCTTCGATGATAAGAACTCGGCTGCTTTCGATAGTGCTGATAGTAGACATTGCTTCGGGTTCTCTCTCAACCAGCTGTCGCATCGTGGGCACTCGACGATCGACTCTTAGTGACTGTGCGAGTGGTTGTGATCGTGGCTGTGGCCGTATTGAGCATCGAAGTCGATGTCGTTGCCGTCAGCGTCTTGGAGACCATTGCCGGTCACGTTCTGGTTTGGTACTTCGAGAGCTGAGCGCTCCAAGGCCTCGGCGGCAGTTTCTGCCAACGCCCCATCGGCGTCATAGGTCGCAATGGCCTGCGCCACGAGTTGGTCGATATCGGCATCGCTGTCGAGCACGACTTCGCTGAGCAGGGCTGCGGGTGTTTCGCCGGCAGAGATTCGTTCGGATGTGTCGTCGATGCCCATTTCGTCGAGAACGTGGTGGATCGCAGCGCCCGTGGCGTAGAACCGGCCACCCTCAAACCAGTATTGGGCAACCTGTTCCTGGAAGTTTGGCTGTAGCGCTTGGGTGAAGTTCGTTGCGTGGTAGGTGATGCCACTGGCTTCGTCGCCAAATTGGTGCTCGAGGTAGCGAGCGGTGCCCTCGATGCGTTCTTGGGCACTTTCGACAGTTACCGAGGAACCATGCTCGTCCTGTCGAACGATTCGCAGGGCGCTGAAGTGCTGTGCGGCCGCATCTCGCTCCGCGGGGGTCTCTGCGGTCACGGCGGCGATGAGAGCACGGTCCTCAAGAGCTGATTGCGTCAAGCTCTCGACCGTCCGTGGGTAGCTGTCGAAGTCCTGGGTGAGTTCGGCAATGTTGAAGGTCCACTGTTCGAACTGCACACGATGGAACATCTCGTGAAGGAGAAAGGCTGGGAAATCCGGGCTGTTCGTTCCGAAACCCGACTCGAGTGAGCCGTCGACGTTGGCTCGAATTGCGAATGTGTCGACCCCTCCGAGCGGCAGGTTGAATGCAAAGGTCTGAAGGCGGTCGAACAGTTCCTGGTCGACGACGTCGGTGATCCGATGCGCCGAGGTGAACGCTGTTCCAGCATCCACCTCGGTGGCGGTGCCGAGACCGTCGGGGTTCGAGTGGTTCAGTGCAAGCGCACCCAGAACTTCGCCGTCATTGGCGATCGGGATGACGACCGGAACGGTCAGCGGATCGAAATCAGGCCATACGCCCGCCACGTCGGCATAGGCCGGCGCCAGCAAGTCGACAAGGTCAGCTACTGCTTCGTCGACCACCGGTGATGCTGCGGCTGACTCTGCAGTGTTGTTGCCGCATGCGGTGAAGAGGAGGGCAACGGTCATGAGTAGTGCGGAGAGGGCTGTGCGTGTGTTGAACATGTGATTACTAAACCAAACCCAATCTGAGACTTATCTGAGAAAGCACAAACGCGGTGCTGATTGGCCAGGGGTAGCGCAAAAACGATTGCAGCGTTGGCCGAGAAATCCTCGACCAACGCTGCAACCGTTTCGTTGATTTTGGGTAGATGTCCGTGGACACCCCGAATTCGCTAGCCGAAGTCGCAGTCGAGGTCGGCGGCGTCGATCACGACGTCTTCTTGGGTGAGGTCGACGCCGGACTCAAGGAGGCACCGGAGTTGTTCATCGGTGATCTCGATGTCTGCGCCGCCGTCGAGTTGCTCGACCTGGACTCCGTCGAGTGGGCACTGGCTGAGGACGTCGGCGTCGAACAGTTGGTTCGGGTCATCGAAATCGACTCCCAGCTCTTCAAAGCAGGCTGCCTGCTCGTCGGTGAGCACGATGGCGTCCTCGTCATCACCATCTTGGGTGGTGGCTTCGGGTGTCTCGGTTTCGGTGACTGCCGGAGCGTCGTCGGATACTGGCGTACCAGCATCTGGGGTTGAGCCGCCGCATGCCGAGAAGAGCAGTGCTGCGGAGATGAGGAAGGCGGAAACGGTGGTGTGTGTGTTGTTCATGGCTTCACTAAACCTCAGGCAATCTGAGAGTTATCTGAGAGCCATGGGTTGCTAGTGCCCGTCGGCGGTTTATCGCCCGTCCCGCGCTACCCCTGCAGATTGGGTTCTAACTCAGACCCGCAATGCGTTCGGCGAGCTTGTCGATCGCCATCTGCCATCCCTGCGCCCCGGGGG
>CAZMYN010000255.1:0-4496 GCA_964570495.1 uncultured Acidimicrobiales bacterium
GGCTTGCCCTCACCGACGAAGACAAGGAGGGTCGCGATCTCGTGGTGGCCGCCATGAAAGACCTCGACCTCGACATCACCGTCGATGGCATTGGCAATGTGGTGGCCACGATGCCCGGTGCAACCGACGGACCACCGGTGATGTGTGGTTCTCACATCGACACGGTCCGCACGGGTGGCCGCTACGACGGCAACCTTGGCGTGCTCGCCGGGCTCGAGATCATCGAAGTGGTTAAGGCCGCGGGGATCACTCCGCATCGCCCCCTTGCCGTTGCGTTCTTCACCGACGAAGAAGGCGCCCGCTTCGCGCCCGACATGCTCGGCAGCCTCGTCTACGTCGGGGGCATGGCTCTTGAAGATGCCCTGGCGATCGAGGGCATCGACGGCGCAATCGTCGGCCCCGAATTGAAGCGCATTGGCTACGACGGCTCTTCGCCGCTGCCAGCCTCACCGCCCTATGCCTTCGTCGAATTACACATCGAGCAAGGCCCCGTGCTCGAAGCTGAAGGAATCACGATCGGTGCCGTCGAGAGCGTGCAGGGCATCAGCTGGCAAGAGGTAACGGTCACGGGCCAGAGCAACCACGCCGGCACGACGCCCATGAACCTGCGTAAGGACCCCGGTTTCGTGGCTGCAGCTTGTGCGAACTTTGCCCGTTCGCTGGCTCTTGAACTCGGCGCTCCACAAGTCGCCACGGTCGGGCGGCTCGAACTGCGCCCCAATCTCGTCAACGTCGTTGCCGCGTCCGCGACCTTTACCGTCGACCTACGCAACACCGACGAAGAGGTTCTTCAGGTCGCCGAGAACCGCTTCGCCGAGTTCTTAGCAACCACCGCGGAGGCCGAAGGTTGCACGGTGGAAACCAAAGAGCTCGCCCGCTTCGAACCGGTTGTATTCGACGAGCAGGTCATCGACATGGTGCACGATGCAGCTACGACGCTCGGCCACTCCGTGAAGCGAATGCCGTCGGGCGCTGGCCACGACGCACAGATGCTCGCCCGCGTATGCCCGTCGGCGATGGTGTTCACCCAAAGCCGAGACGGCATCAGCCACAACCCCGCCGAGTACACCTCCCCCGCCGACCTCGAAGCCGGGGCCAACGTGATGCTGCGGGTTATGTTGCGCTTGGCCAGTGAAGACTGTGAGCTGTCATGAGCGAAGCAACCCCGCCGCTAACGCCGATGTCGCTGGCCACACTTCTTGGCCGCATCGAACACGAATGGTCGAGCCGCAAGAAGATCTTCGACTTGCCCACCGCCCGCTACTGGCAGCCCGACCCCGACATCGATCTCGGCTTCGACTTTCTCGGACGACGTTGCGCCACGCCGATCGGTCCGGCCGCAGGCCCTCATAGCCAGCTGGCCCAGAACATTGCGCTGTCGTGGCTCGGCGGGTCTCGGCTGTTCGAGCTCAAGACCGTGCAGATCATCGACGACCTCGAAATCGCCCGGCCATGCATCGACATGCAGACCATTGGCTACAACATCGAGTGGAGCCAAGAGCTAACCGTCCCCCAAAGCCTCACCGAGTACGTGAAGGCATCGATGCTCATCGAGATTCTTCGTGCCTGGGAGCCGCTTCGCGAGTTCGTCGGCGCCGACCCCGGCCCTCACGTGTTCGACATGTCGGTGGGTTACGACCTTGCTGGCATCTCCAGCGACAAGGTGTCGGCGTTCATTTCCGGCATGCGCGATGCCACCACCGAGATCGAGGCGCTGCGTCACGAAATCGCGGCCACGCCCGGCGGTTCGTTTGCCGGGTTCACCGACCTCGATTTCGACCCACACATCTCCGACACCCTCACCCTTTCGACGTTCCATGGCTGCCCACCCGAAGAGATCGAGTCGATCACCAAGCACCTCATCGATGTCCACGACCTCGACGTGATCGTGAAGCTCAACCCCACGCTGCTCGGCTACGAGACGGTCGCTGGCATCGTCAACGACGAACTTGGCTACGCCGACGTATCGGTTAAGGAGCAAGCCTTCGCCGACGACCTCCAGTTCGCACGCGGCATCGAGCTCATTGGCGAACTCAACGACTACGCCAAGGCTCGCAACAAGAAGTTCGGCATCAAGCTCACCAACACACTCGTCGTCGACAACACCAAGGGCTTCATGCCCGACGAGACCATGTACCTGTCGGGCGCTCCGCTTCACGTGCTTGCCTCGACGTTGCTCGACACGCTGTCGACTGCGCTGCCAGGCCAGCTCGATGTTCCCGGTCACGACGGCGACATCATGGTCAGCTTCTCGGCGGGCATCGACAAGGACAACCTTGTCGACGCGCTCGCTATGGGCGTCAACCCAGCAACGGTGTGCTCGGACCTTCTCAAGCCCGGTGGTTATGGCCGCCTCGCTCCGATGCTGAAGAGCCTCACCAACGAACTCCGCGAAACCAACCACGCCGACCTCACTTCCTGGCGAGCAGTTCGCCAAACCCAAGCCATCAGCGCCGGGCACGCCACCACCGCAGCCCAGCACGTGGCTGAGATTCGAGGGTCGGGCATCGAGAAGTACCACTTGTCTGGCAACGAGAAGCTGCCCCGCGAGGTCGACAACACCCTCGAGATGTTCGGCTGTGTGGCCTGCAACCTGTGCGTCACCGTGTGCCCGAACGACGCGTTCACCAACATCAAGAGCCTGGCAGGCGTCGACGAGATGAACGGCCGCCAGCAATACATGGTGTTCGCCGAACTGTGCAACGAATGCGGCAACTGCATGGTGTTCTGCCCCGAAGACGGCGACCCGGCCTTCATTAAGCCGCGCCTCTATACCGACCCCGAATTGTTCGCTGGCCGTGCCGCAACCGAAGACCAGGGTTACCTGCTCGTCGACGGTCAGATCGTCGACTCTCGCGGCCCCGACCCCGCCCTCCCACTCGTGCAACAACTGCTCGACTCTGAGGCAGGCAACCCACTGGCTGCCGGAGCGAACTCTGCTGCCGATGGAGACTCATGAACGACAAACGCCTACTGCACATCGGCGCGGCCCAACTCGGCCCGATCGCCAAAGACGAAAGCCGCGCCGCCGTCGTCGAGCGACTGATCGCGTTGTTGCGCCAGGGCGCAGATGCGGGCTGCGAACTGGTTGTGTTTCCTGAGCTCGGGCTCACCACGTTCTTCCCGCGCTGGTTTACCGAAGAGGTGTCAGGCCACGACCACTACTTCGAAACGTCGATGCCCGGCCCCGAAACCCAACCGCTGTTCGACGTCGCCAAAGAGCTGGGGGTTGGCTTCGCTCTTGGCTATGCCGAGCTCACCGAACCCGACGCCGACGGCACGGTGCATCGCTACAACACCACCGTGCTGGTCGAGCGAGACGGCTCGATCGTCGCCAAGTTCCGCAAGGTGCACATCCCCGGTCACGAAGCCGACGAGCCGTGGCGGCCGTTCCAACACCTCGAACGTCGCTACTTCGAAGAGTCGACTGAAGGCTTCCCGGTGTGGCGATGCTTCGACGGCATTGTCGGCATGGCCACCTGCAACGATCGCCGCTGGCCCGAGACCTATCGCGAGATGGGTTTGCAGGGCGTCGAGATGGTGCTCATTGGCTACAACACGCCAATTCACTACGCCCCCGACCCCGGCCAGAACTCGCTGCAGAGTTTTCACAATCACCTCTGCATGCAGGCAGGCGCCTATCAGAACGGCACGTGGGTAGTCGGCGTGGCCAAGGGCGGCACCGAAGAAGGTGTCGAGAGCCTCGCTCAATCGTGCATCATTGCCCCGTCGGGCCAAATCGTGGCTCAGGCCGTGACCACCGGCGATGAGCTCGTAACCGCGGTGGCCGACCTCGACTGGTGCAACCACTACAAAGAGACGCTGTTCGACTTTGCCCGCTACCGGCGACCAGAGTTGTACCAGCGCATCACCTCGCAAAAGGGCGTCATTGCGCCGCCCGCAGCCGACGAAGGGGCCACGCCATGACCGACTTCACCCTCAACGGCGCACCAGCGACTGCGTCTTGTGATCACGAGCACCTCCTCGTTGCGTTGCGCGACGAGCTTGGTGTCATGTCGCCCAAGGACGGCTGCTCGCCGACCGGCCAGTGCGGCGCGTGCACCGTGCTCGTCGATGGCAAGGCCCGGGTGGCGTGTCAGACCTCGATGGAAAAGACCGCCGGTAGCGAGGTGCTCACCCTCGAAGGCCTCCCCGACGATGAACGCGATCGCTACGCAACGGCGTTCGCCGCGTTCGGTGCACTCCAGTGCGCGTTTTGCACGCCGGGGATCATCATGCGCACCAAGGCAATGATCGACAAAAAGGGCACCGACCTCACACGGGAAGGCGCAGCCCGACTGATGGGCGGCAACCTCTGTCGCTGCACCGGCTACACGAAGGTGCTCGATGCCGTTGAGGCGCTGGCGCAGAACGAAGTTCCCGTTGCCCTCCAGCCCAAGGGCGTGGGTAGTCGAGGAATCAAATACGAGGCGATCGATCTCAGCCTCGGCGACCGTCCGTTCATCGACGACATGGTGCCCGACGATCTTCTACAT
>CAZMYN010000256.1:0-4462 GCA_964570495.1 uncultured Acidimicrobiales bacterium
GGCATCCCGCTGGTGAGATCGAGTTCGAAGAACTCGCGCGTCCACGGGAAGGCGAGGATCAACGCGTAGAGCACTGCCATCACTACAGCGAGAAGAACTTTCCATTGCTGCAACGGTCGGCTGGCACTGAGCAAGATGGCGAGCCCAACGCCGAGCAGAGTGATGGTTGCGAGCGTGCGTTCTTCGCTCAGCGCGAGGTCGAAATTCCGTCGGACAATTTCGTAGGCCGCAAACGTCGCTACCCCGGCAATAACGCCAGCGGGGATCGAGAAGCGAAGGACCCGATCGAGAAATCCCGACCGTACCCGGGTGACCTCGGGCGACAGCGCGAGAAAGAAGCCAGGCACGCCAATGCTGAACGTTCCAATCAGGGTGAGTTGGCGAGGCAGGAAGGGGAACGGGCTGCGGATCAGACCGATCGCGATGGTCAACAGAACGGCGTAAACAGCCTTGGTCACGAAGAGGTTCGCGACACGTTCGACGTTGTTGATGACCTTGCGACCTTCGTTGACCACAACCGGCAGCGTCGAGAAGGCATCGTCGGTCAGAACTAGGTCGGCGACCGATCGGGTGGCTGCACTGCCCGACCCCATCGCAATGCCGAGGTCGGCGTCCTTTAGCGCGAGCACGTCGTTGACACCATCGCCGGTCATCGCAACGGTGTGTCCGTTGGCTTGCATGGCGTGGACCATCGCCTGCTTTTGGCGCGGCGCGACACGACCAAAAACATCGTGCTCTTCGAGGGCGTTGCCGAGCGCTTCGGGATTGTCGACGAGTTCACGCGCGTCGACCGGTGAACCCATCACGTCGAGGCCAGCACGAGCTCCAATGACCGCCACTGTTTCGGGGTTGTCCCCCGAGATGACCTTGATCGACACGTCCTGGTCGGCAAAGTAGGCCAAGATCTCGGCTGCATCGGAGCGGATCTCGTCGCGCAGTTCAACAATCACCATCGGGTCGATGTTCGATGGCGCAACGTCGCCGGTCGGCGCATCGGGGCTCGCCCCGACCGCAATCAAACGTTGTCCTGCCGCACTGAGGCGATCGATAACCTCGCCGCTCGCAGCGTCGCCTTCGAGAAGAATGTCGGGCGCACCCAAATAGACCCAGCCGTGACCCTCGAATTCGGTGGCCGACCACTTCCGGGCACTCGAGAACGGTTCGACCGTGATTGGCTTCCAGTCAGATTCAGTTCCGACGGCTGCGCCGATCGCGGCCATGGTGAGGTTGGGTGCTTCATCGGCCGACGCGAGCGCCTGCAACGCTGCGGTCACGTCGCTTTTGGAGTGGTTGCCCAACGGATGGAGCTCGGAGAACGAGATGTTGCCTGTCGTGATCGTTCCGGTCTTGTCGAGGCACAGCACGTCGACGCGGGCGAGCACTTCGACCGTCGAGAGTTGTTTGGCAAGCGCGTTCCGTCGGGAAATCTCGAGGACTCCGGCGATGAAGGCGAGGCTTGTGAGCAGCACCAATCCGTCAGGCACCATCGCAACGGCAGCCGCGACGGTTCCTTGCAGGGCGTCCTGCCAGCGATCCTCGGTGTCGAGGAGCGACAACAGAAGCAAGATCGAGGCGATCGGGATGATGATCGTCAGACGAGAGAGGATGTAGTCGACCGCCTTGCGGAGCTGAGATTCGGCCGAGTTGAAGGTCTTTGCTTCGTTGGTCAGCGTGCTTGCAAAGCTGTCGTCGCCTACCGCGGACGCCTGCGCGGTACCGAAACCGGCAATCACGAAACTGCCCGAGAGAATCTCGTCACCGGGGGTCTTAGCGACCGGCTCGGACTCGCCAGTGAGAAGCGACTCGTCTAGCTGAAGGCCGGTTGCTGACTCGACGACGCCGTCGACGGGAGCCTGGGCACCGGGTGTGAGCACGACCAGGTCATCAATGACCACGCCGTGAGCATCGATCGTGTGACGTTGCCCCTCGCGAATGACCATTGCCTTCGACTCGGTCAACACTTCTAACCTGGCCAGCTCGCGGCGTGCCTTTACTTCTTGGACGACCCCAAGGACGGTATTCGAGATGACGACGCCGACGAAGAGACCATCGGCGATGTGTCCGCTGATCACCACGAGGACGAAGAGTGCCAACATGATGGCGTTGACGGGCGTGAGCGCATTGGCGCTGAGGATTTGCAGGAAGCTGCGCGTTGGCGGGTCGCAGGGGCGATTCGACTTTCCCGCAGCCACCCGGGACGCAACCTCTTCTTTGGTGAGTCCCTGGCCACCAGTTTCTGACTCGGTTGTTGAGATCGAAGCGTCGTCCATCAAGGCGCAAACACTAATCGCCGAATCACCGATTGCTATTGTCGACGAGCTTGGCAACGAGCGACGGGAGGTCCGTGGCCGTTACTTCGGGAATCACGTTGTGCGGGGCTCGCGTCGCGTTTGCCCGCTCAAGGAATGCAGCCGAGGCGCCCGCGAGGATCGCGCCGTTGACGTCCCAGTCGTGTGACGCGATGAGCGTCAGCTCGTCGACCGCGACTCCGCACTGCTCGGCGGCGTAGTGATAGGTCGCGGGTGCTGGCTTGAACTGACGCACCTCCTCGACCGACATGACGCGGTCGAAATGGTGGGCAATTCCGGCGTAGTTGAGTTGCGCCTCGACGGCGGCGTGCCGTGAGTTGGTGAGCGTGGCGAGGGCGAAGCCGGCCGCCTTCAACATCTCGAGTCCTTCCTCGACATCGCCGTGCGCGGGTAGCTCTGTGATACCGCTGATGATTCCGGCGACGGCCGAGCTGCTCGGGTCGAATCCATGGCGCCGAGCGGTGACGACCAGCGCGTTCGCGGCGAGCTCGTCGAAGGGCCGGTAATCGCCGGTGACCGTGACTTCGAGGGAGTAGCCAAGCAGGTTCGAGAACCACTCGGAAAGCAACGTCGTGTCGCCAAACTCCGCCGCGAAGCGCGGACCCATGGCTCTCACGTCAAGGAGGGTTTCGTTAACGTCAAAGATGATGACCGGAGCGGCCACGTCAAGCACCGACCGCTCTCGTCATTGCCGAAACCGCAGTAGTGATCGCTGCGTAATCGCCCGATTCAACCGCTGGCGGAGGCACGGCTAGCGGAGTACCAATGGCGGTTGCTCCCGCCTCGAACCACATCGGTGCATCGTCGGCCGAGATGGGGCCGTTTGCGATGAGACGGCTCCACGGCCGCGGCATCTTCACCGCTCCAATAAAGGCGGGGTTGAGTGCGGGATACAGCTTGACGAACTCGACACCGTGGCGCTCTGCCTCGGCGATCTCGGTGATGGTCTGGGTTCCGGGCAAATAGGGAACCTTGCGAAGGTTGCAGATCTCGGCGGTCTCGGGGCGAAAGATCGGCGACACGATGAACTCGGCCCCCAGGGCCATAAACATCGCTGCTGTCGGTGCATCTTCAACCGAGCCCACGCCGAGCACCATGTTGGAATCGACCGCGTCGAGATGGCGTCGCAGCGCCTCGAAGACCGACGGGGCAAAGTTGACGCGATTCGTGAACTCGATCACCGCTCCTCCGCCTTTCGCGATGGCGTCGGCAACATTGCATGCAACATCGGCATCGGCGGTATGGAACATGTGCATCACACGATGTTCGCCAATCTGGTTTAGGACGGAGAGACGGTCGTGGCGCACGGACCTTTGTGCCTCGCAGAACAGAAGTGTTACAGATTCGGTGTTCGGTGCACTCAACCTCGTCGCCCCCTACGATGAGCGGGCTAACAAAGGAGCATGCACATGGCCGATTCCGAAGAATTCACCCCGAAAGATCTAGCCGAACTCTTGATGGAGACCGGGCATCATCATCACCAGGCCTACATCTCTGCTGATGGCGTCGATCCTGAATGGGCTCTGTGGTACTCGGGTTACTTGCAGTCCCGAATGTGGGACCGCGCCGGAGTGATTCCGACACGCAGTCGCCTGATCCAGCTTCTACTCAATGCCGAAGAGTCGTACAACGCGAGCGGTTCGAGCGATCCGTGGCCACCGATTTACGCAGCCCAGATGCTCGCCGCACTGAACGGCTAGGCGTTAGCTTCGTTGGCTTCGTGGCGACGTTCGCCGGCCGGAATCGCAACGTCGAGCGAAGCCCGGGCGCTCGGTAGTGGGCACATCCAGTTACCCCACACACACGACGGGTGAAACGAGTAGTTGAAGTCGAGGATCAGGTTCCCCGCACTGTCGGTGCCGAGGTCGACCCCTTTCGCGCCGTCGAGGACATAGCGACCAGAACCGAACGTCTCCGAGCCGTTGGTCGCGTCTCGAAACGGCAAGAACCAGCCACCGCCATAGGAGTCGGCCCAGTAGATCGGCAATGCGTATGTCGCGTCACCGAGCGCGAATTCAATGTGGCCGACGCCGTGGAAGCGTCGCTTCACGATGTCCTCGCCCTCGGCGAGTATCAGGTCGTTCGTTGGACGCTCGTCGATGACCCCGACCGTTCGGAAGTTCTCGTCGTAGTCCCAGAACGGGGCCGGCGCG
>CAZMYN010000257.1:0-4438 GCA_964570495.1 uncultured Acidimicrobiales bacterium
GGTGGAGGCCATCGGACCAACGGCGACCGTCGAGCACACGACCGGTGAACTCGTCAACAATCTTGACTTCGCCACCGTCGACCAAATACTCCTTGTCACGCTTGTACAGCTCTTTGGCCTTGAGTGAAGCGAGGAGTTGGTGGACGAGGTTGGCGTTCGCTGATGCCGGGTCGTAGAGGTTGTCGATCCCGAGCGCAGCTTCGACGGAATGAATGCCGGCCTCGGTCGGCGCGACGATGCGCTTTTCTTCATCGACGTCGTAGTCGACGTCGCGTTGCAGCGATCGGGCAACGCTTGCGAACTTGTAATAGATCTGAGCCGCGTCGGCGACGCGTCCCGAGATGATCAGTGGAGTTCGTGCTTCATCGATGAGGATCGAGTCGATCTCGTCGACAATGCAGTACTTGTGGCCGCGCTGGACTCGGGCTGCAGCCGTCATTGCCATGTTGTCGCGCAGGTAATCGAAGCCGAACTCGTTGTTCGTGCCGTAGGTGATGTCGGAGGCGTACTGGGCACGCTTGAATTCGGAGTTCCGGTTGCCCGGGATGATCAAGCCGATCGTCAGGCCCATCCACTTGTGCAACTCGCCCATGTTTTCAGCATCGCGGGCAGCGAGATAGTCGTTGACCGTGACAACGTGCAGGCCCTCGCCGCTCAGCCCGTTGAGATAGACGGGAAGCGTCGACACGAGGGTCTTGCCCTCGCCGGTGCGCATCTCGGCAACCCATCCGAGGTGAAGCGCGAGGCCACCCATGAGCTGCACGTCGTAGTGGCGCATGCCGAGAGTTCGAATCGATGCCTCGCGCACGACGGCAAACGCCTCGACGAGCAGGTCATCGAGCGTGGCGCCGTTATCGAGGCGATTGCGGAAATCGGTGGTTTTGCCTTGGAGGTCAGCGTCGGAGAGCTTTTCGATCTCGGGCTCGAGCGCGTTGATGTCGGGGATGATGGCCTCGAGGGCCTTTAGCTTCTTGCCTTCACCGGCTCGGAACGCCTTTTTGTACCAACTCATGTCGGATCAATGCTAGTGGCGCGCCCCGCGAAGCCAGCGTCAGCGGGTGCTCGATTCTGTGTGCACATACCAACCTCCAAGGTGGCTACGTGCACAAATATTCCTGCAGAGGCGTTACTCGGAGTCGATGAGCCCGATATCGCCGTCGTCTCGGATGTAGACCACGGCCGACTTCGACGTCTCGACGTTGGTGAAGAGGAAGAAATCGTGCCCGAGTAACTCCATCTGAAGAACCGCCTCCTCGGGGGTCATGGGGTCGATCATGAACTGCTTCTTCTTCACGATTCGCGCGACATTGTCGTCGACGAGATCGTTGGCCGCGGCCGTCATGGCAAGCGCCATCTTCTGGTCGTCGAGACGAATCGACGCTTCGCCGGAGGACTCGTGGCGATGCAGTTTGGTCTTGAGTTTCGAGAACTGATGCTCGAGCTTTGCGGTGGCCATGTCGATTGCGGTGTACGGATCGGTGGCGTGGACCTTGGTCCGGACGTGATGGCCACTCCCCTCGACGGTCACCTCGCAGATCTCTCGCTCGGTTATTCGAGGGTTCTGTTCCTCACAGAAATGCACATCGGCTCGTTCCAGCCCGGGGACGTATTTGTCCAGACGGCTGAGCTTTGATCGGGTCAGATCCTGAAGCCGATCGCTCACGTTGGTTCGACGAGAACTGATGTGCACCTGCATTGGGGCCTCCGTTATTCGATTTTTCGCATACGTGTCGTGGTGTGACTTTCGCCACTAATGCGAGATTATCGCGGAAGGTGTTTCCCCTCAATTGTTGACCGGAATTTTCAAACTTTCGATACAACAGCAATAGGAGGTGGCGTTGCGGCGAGCGCCACGAAGTGCGTCGATCGTGCTCCGGCAAGGCCGAGCGTGATGGCACAAGAGATCGCTGTAGCACCGGTCGTAATCACGTCGTCGACCAACAAGATCCGTTCGGGAACACCCTGCTCGGCCCGAAACTCAACGTCGCTGCGCTCTTCGCGTGACCTGTCGTGCTGGGAGCCGTCGTCGACTCGGGTCAACGGCTCGATCACCGGCACCTTGAGACGGCGCGACAGACGACGGGCCATGAGCTCGGGTACATCAAAGCCCCGCTCGCGTCGCCGAACCGGATTCGCCGGCACCGACACGATGGCGTCGAAGTTCTGCGGCAGACTCGGCGCCAGCGCATCGCACAACGGCGTCAACGCCAGCCGGCGGTTGTGAAACTTGATGGCCGTGACGAGTTCGGCCCCAACGCCCGAGTAGGCGCACAGCACGGTTGCATCGTTGATCGCCAGCAGCGGCGGAACCGCTGCAGGTTCAAGCTTTGCTACGCAGTCACCGCAAACCCCGTTGGCCGAGACGCCGCAAACAACACATTCACTTTCGAGAAGCCACACACGAGCGACCTTACGCATTCGCTCTGACAGAAAGCCGAGTGACACACCACTGACACACACTCGCGACACATCCGCGCGCTAATCCCCGGCGCGCGTCACACGATTTCACTCACCGTGAAGAGATTTGTCTCTCGCTGGGAACTAAAAGGGGCTGGTACACGTAGAAGAACTATGGCGATGAACTCGGTGAAGGCACTTTTCCGGTTGGCGGCGATCCTTGTGGCGGCGGTGATCTTGTCGGCGTGCACCGACGACGACTCGGTCGTGTCTACGGATCCCGGGGCCGCAGCATCCGAAGATGTCACCGAGGCCGCGGCACGATCGATCGCCGATGACAGTGCGCCGAGCGAAGTTGTGGCCGCGTTCGATCCTGGAAACCGGTCGTCGCTTCCCGGGACAATCTGGAACGTGACCTCGGTAAACGGCGAGCCCTATAGCGAGGGAGAACTCACGATCGGCGAGAACGGAGCGGTCGGCGAGACCTACCAAATCGCTTTCGCCGATTCGTGTTCGGCGGGAACCACGTGGTTTCGGGTTCACTCCGAGGACAACTTCGAGGTGTACCCAAATCGCAATGCCGCCTGTCCCGGACACCCGACCTCGGTGTTGCGCGGCGAAGCCAATTCGCCGATCACTGTTTTGGTATCGGGCGAAGAGCTCTTCATCGAAACCCCAAACGGCACGCTGACAGCCGTCCTCGAATCGGCAACCGGCCAACGAAGCACTCCCCCGCTGTCGGCTCTCCCAATCGTCGACGTCGCGCCGCCCGAATTCACCAACCTCGCCGACATTCCTGAGGCCACGGACATCGCGGTGCCCATATGTGCATCGAGTGGCGAAGCGGGGCTCGAATTCGACCCGCTAGCCGACGAGCGCCTCGCAACGTCCGAACGCTTTTCCCTTGTCATTCACGACTTGCCGTTCGTTGTATGGAGTTCGGGCGCTGGTGGAAACCTGTATCACCACGAGTTCGGGATCGGCCTAAGCGTTCGCTATCAACCAACGATCGACTGGATTGCGGAGAACATTCCCGAAGGTCATGTCTGTATCGACATCCCGCCACCTGGCTTCTACGACGTTGGCCCATCGTTCCCAGAATGGGAACTCGTGACAGACCCAGCCCCGGGCGACACGACACTGACAGTCCAACATCGAGGCGACTGCGCTCCCCACTTGCCCCTCGACCCGGTGGTTGTGGAGACCGCAGCGGAGATTCGGGTTGCAATGCCGTTAGCCCAGCCCCAATACGGGATGAGCTTCACGAGCGACTGCCAATTCGTGACGCCGGTAGCGATCACGCTCGACGCACCCGTCGGATCACGTTCGATCGAACCTCTCACCGAGCTCCCCAACTAGCCACCCATCACGCCCAAAACGAGATTTGTCCCCCGTTTGGAACCTATGCGGTTCCAAACGGGGGACAAAAACTACTCGAAGGTCGACTAACGCCGCCTCGGGCGTCTGGCCTGCGTGGCCTGAACGCTCCCCCTGAAAGGGAAGAAATTACTGAAATTCCGTTCGGCCAAAATCGCGACGGAGTCGCTGGCCGATAAGGAAATCAGTACCGGTAGTGGTCGGGCTTGTAGGGGCCGTCGACGGGGACGCCAATGTAGTCGGCCTGCTCTTGGCTCATCTCGGTCAGACGAACACCCAAGTGCTCGAGGTGAAGGCGTGCAACCTTCTCATCGAGCTGCTTTGGCAAGGTAATGACCTGTGGCGGCGGACCGGCGTAGGCCTCGGCGTTTGCGTGCAGTTCCATCTGGGCGAGCACCTGGTTGGTGAAGCTGAACGACATCACGAAGCTCGGGTGGCCAGTGGCGTTGCCCAAGTTCAACAGGCGACCTTCGGAAAGCACGATGACCGAGTGACCGTCGGGGAAGACGTACTCGTCGACCTGCGGCTTGATGTTCGTGCGCTGCACGTCGCTCATCTTCTCGAGGCCAGCCATGTCGATCTCGTTGTCGAAGTGACCAACGTTGCCGACGATTGCCTGGTGCTTCATGCGGGCCATGTGGTCGGCCATGATGATGTCTTTGTT
>CAZMYN010000258.1:0-4432 GCA_964570495.1 uncultured Acidimicrobiales bacterium
CCGGTGCGCACGCTGTTGGAACGATTCAAGTCGCAAGTAGAAAGCGTTGGGTAGACCCATGACGAGCATCGCCGTACTCGGCACAGGACGCATCGGAAAGATGCATGCCGAAATCATCACCCAACAAATCGAGGGGCTCGAAGTCGCCGCCGTCTATGACGTGTATGCCGAAGGCGCCCAGGCGGTGGCCGACAGCATCGGCTGTGATCGGGCCGATTCGGTCGAAGAGATCATGTCGAGCGATGTCGACGCGGTGGCGATTTGTTCGAGCACTGACACCCACGTCGATCTCGCGGTCGCCGCAGCCGACGCGGGCAAGACGATCTTCTTGGAGAAGCCGGTGTCGTTGAACCTGGCTGAAGTCGACCGGGCGGTCGCTGCGGTCGAGGCTGCGGGCGTGCCCATCCAGATCGGATTCAACCGACGCTTCGATCCGAGTCACGCAGCGGTGCAAGCGTCGGTCGCAAACGGTGACGTTGGTGAGCTCCACATGGTGAAGATCACCAGCCGTGATCCTGAACCACCACCGATCGAATACGTGAAGGTCTCTGGCGGCATGTTCAACGACATGACGATCCACGACTTCGATATGGCCCGCTTCGTCACCGGCAGCGAAATCGTCGAGGTGTACGCCAAGGGCGCGGTCCGGGTGGACCCGGCGATCGGTGAAGCAGGCGACATCGACACGGCCATGATCCTCCTCACGCACGAGGATGGAACCCTCACCTACATCGACAACAGTCGCCAGGCCGTTTACGGCTACGACCAGCGGGTCGAGGCGTTTGGTTCGGGAGGCATGGTCGCGTCGGAGAACCCGCGGTCGAATCAGACCCAGCTGCACACCGCGACCGGAACCCGTCTCGAACCGGTGCCGTACTTCTTCATCGAGCGCTACACCCAGAGCTATGTGAACGAGTGGCAAGCCTTCGTTTCAGGGCTTGAGTCGGGAACCATGCCGGTCGGCATCATCGACGGGCGAGCCCCGCTTGTTGCTGGCATCGCTGCATTGCGCAGCCACGAAGAAAACCGCCCGGTCCAGACTTCGGAGATCAGCTGATGTCGGATCAGAGCCTCGACACTGCGGCGCCCTATCGCCACAACAGCTTCGCCGGCCAGACCGGTGTTGTCACCGGCGGGTCGCAAGGTCTCGGCAACGCGGTCGCGCGCCTCATGAAGGCCCGAGGCGCTGCCAACCTTCTCCTCGTCGGCCGCGATCAGGCCAAGGGCGACGCTGCGTCGGCCGAGCTCGACGGCGACGGTTGTTCGGTCAGCTTCCTATCCGCTGACCTAGCGACAACGGAGGGCGCAGAGTTGGTGGCGAGCACCGTCGACGAACGCTTCGGAACCGTGCACGCCGTGGCCGCTTGCGCTGCGGCTACCTGGCGCGGCACGGTCTGGAACACCACCGGTCCGATGTGGGACGAAATGCTCGCGCTCAACGTGAAAGCCAACGGTCTGCTCATCACCGGCATGGCCACGATCATGGCTCGTGAGAAGGTCGCCGGATCGATCGCGTTGGTGGGCAGCATTGCGCACCACGGCGGCATCGGCGAGCTGTTCCCCTATGTCGTGGCAAAGCACTCGCTCGAAGCCATGGTCCGACACGCCGCCTACTCGCTGCGGATGGAACAGATTCGGGTGAACCTGATCAACCCGGGCTGGATGGACACGCCCGCAGAAGATGCGGTGCAGAAGAAGTTCCACGATGCCCCCGACGACTGGCTGGAGAAGGCCGAAGCCCAACAGGCCTTCGGGCGCATCCTTAAACCCGACGAGGTCGCCCGCGGCATCTGCTTCATGTTGAGCGGAGAGTCGGGGATGATGTCGGGCGCATCGATCGACTTCGACCAAACCATGCCCGGCCAAGGCCCGGCAGCCCCCTTTGAACCAATACCTCGACACTTCCTATGGGAGAACTCATGACCAACTCGCTTATCAAGAACTCGGGCGGCGACGGCGTTCGCCTCGACGTCACTCCCGACAGCGCCGACTGGCGGTTTCTCAGTTTCTCTGTCGTCAGCCTCGACGCGAACGCCATCCACACCGATAGGCGCGCTGATCAAGAGACGGCGATCGTGCCGTTGTCCGGCTCGGCCGTCGTGGTGGCCGGTGACCAGCGGTTCGAGCTGAGCCGCAGCAGCGTGTTCGAAGAACCCCCATCGATCGCCTACGTCACGCCTGGCGACAACATCGAGGTCATCGCTGGTGAGGACGGATTCGAATTCTCGATCGGTTCGGCTCCGGCGACGGGTCTGTACCCGACGCGGCTCATCACTCCAGATCAGATGAAGAGTGAAGTGCGCGGCGGGGGAGCATCGCATCGCCAGGTCAACCACGTCATGGCGCCACCGGTCGACGCCGAACGATTGATCCTTTACGAGGTGTACGTGCCCCGAGGCATGTGGGCCGGGTGGGCGCCACACCGCCATGACGGCGAAGACGGGTCGCCGTATTTGGAGGAGACCTACTACTTCCGTACCGATCCGGGCAACGGGTTCATCATGCACCGCAACTGGACCCCCGACGGTGAGTTCGACGAGACGCTCGTGCTCCACGACGGCGACACCGCGCTCGTGCCCAAGGGCTACCACTCGACCGTGTCGTGCCCGAGCACAAACATGTACTTCCTCAACTACCTCGCCGGTGAGCTCGTCGACAAGGAGCGCACGACGCCGCCGTGTTTTGACGATGGCCATACCTGGATTCACGACGCCTGGGAAAACGACGACGAGGGCGCCTGGCGCCAACCTGTCGTCCAGACACCGACCCTGAACAACCCCGGTGGCATGCCGCTCGGGGCAGAACTCGACGGTGTCGATCCGTACAAGGTGTCGGGCGACAAGCCTGAGGAAGGCTGACATGGCCAAGCTCACTCCCGGCAAAATGCGCGGCATCGATCAGCTCGCAACCGACGAGGGCGTGATCGCCGTGCTGGCGATCGACCACCGTGACTCGCTCAAGGCGGTGCTCGATGCCGACGTCACCGACGCAGAGATCACGCAGTTCAAACTCGACCTCATTGCCGGTGTCGGGCCCCAAGCGAGCGGCGTGATGCTCGAACCCGAGTTCTCGCTTCCCCACGTAATCGAAGCGGGCGTTCTCAAGGGAAGCCAGGGGTTTATGGCGGCGCTTGAAGCTCAGGGCTATATGCAAGATCCGTGGGCCAGCTCGACGCAGATGATGTCTGGTTGGACGGCTCTCGATGCAAAGAAGATGGGCGCGAGCGCAGCGAAGCTGTTGTTGCCCTATGCCCCCGAACGTGTCGAACACTGCGACGATCAACGCGCCGTCGTGACCGAGGTGGCGGCCATCTGTGCTGACCTCGACATGGCGCTGCTCGTTGAGCCGGTGGCCTTTGGGATGGAAGATGCCGCTCGTCCACAGACCGTTCTCGACACCGTGAAGCAACTCACCGATCTACCGATCGACGTCATGAAGATCGAATTCCCCGGCGACCCCTCCAATCCCGATGGCTGGGCTGATGCTTGTGCCGCGGTGGATGAAGCCTGTAGGCAGCCGTGGGTGCTCTTGTCTTCGGGGGTCACGTTCGAGGAGTATCGCGATCAGCTCGCCGTTGCCTTTGACAACGGCTGTTCGGGCTTCACTGGCGGACGAGCCATCTGGCGCCCGGCCAGCGACGCAAGTCCGCAGGATCGTAGCGAAGTGATCTCGACGGTTGTGGCCGAACGGTTCGCAGAGCTGCGAGCGCTGGCGGTAGAGAAAGCCACGCCATGGCGCATGGCATAGGCAAGCAGTAGTTCAACCAAGATTCGACGAAGCGAGGAACCATGAGCCAGCCAGAAGGAAATGACCCCGAAACCATCTATGGCGAGAACGCCAGCTACGCGAGCTATCCGTCGCTCGTCGACAAGGTGGTCTTCGTTACCGGCGGAGCCGACGGCATCGGTTCAGGGATGGTCGAACAGTTCGCGCTGCAGGGAGCCAAGGTCGGGTTCGCGGATCGGCAGGTCGACAAGGCGGCCGAGACGATCGAACGTTGCACCCAGCGCGGCGTTACCCACACGCCCGTGTTCTACGAAGTCGACCTGGTCGACATCGACGCACTTCAAAAGGTGCTCACCCAGGCAGGCGAAGACCTGGGGGTGATCACGGCTCTAGTCAATAACGCGGCATCCGATGACCGTCACGATTGGCAAGACATGACGGTCGAGTATTGGAACGACCGGCTCAACACGAACCTGCGCCACTACTTCTTTGCGATCCAATCGCTCGCCCCAGCAATGATCGAGGCTGGCGGAGGCTCGATCATCAACATCGGGTCGAGTAGTTACATGATCCAGGAGGACGTCTTCCCGGGCTATGCAATCGCGAAGTCAGGCGTGGAGGGAATCACCCGCACGATGGCTCGAACGTTTGGCGAAGACGGCGTGCGCGTAAACACGGTGCTGCCCGGCTGGGTGGCGACCGAACG
>CAZMYN010000259.1:0-4402 GCA_964570495.1 uncultured Acidimicrobiales bacterium
CACCAACCGTTCGTGGCCGCCGCGTGCGGCTTGGAACAAGATGTTCGCGGGTTTGAGATCGCGGTGAAGAATTCCATTCGTGTGCAGCGCCGAGGTAGCTATCGCCGCTTCGCGCAGGATGCGGAGCGCTTCATCGACGCTGTGGGGGTTGTCGCGGCGTTCCCGTATGCGTTTCTCGAGGGTCCCTCCATCGGCGATACCCATGACGATGTAGGGGGTGTTGTTGTCTGCGGACTCGGCAACGTGATGGACCCGGATGAGGTGTTCGTTAGTGACCTGGAGCGCGACTTTGGCTTCTTTGAGGAACCGTTGACGGATCTCGGGGTCGTGGGCCCAGTTGTCTGCGAGGACCTTGATAGCCACCTGTTCGTCGATGACGGGATCATGGGCGCGCCAAACAGTGGCAAATGCGCCAACGCCGATGACGTCGATCAGTTCATAACGATCGAGCTTTTGAGCCACACTCGAAGTGTACGAGTCCAATGGGTAGTGCGAAGGCACCCGAGCCGCGCGTGGGAGTGGGTCGGTACGCCCACGAGTGCGAGGTCGTTTTGCTCAGGTGCCTGCGAGCACTGTTGGTTTTCTTCCAACAGAACGCTGCTCAGTGGCGTCATACCGGACACAAGCAATTCTCTTGTCCGCCTAGTTAGGAGTTCGTCGATGGATCGACGCACCGAACCTCACGTGTATGTGATCGACCGTGGTGATGCCACGGGCCCGTTCACCGTCTGGGATCCATACCTCGATGCGGTGTGGCCTCCTCTGCTGGGGTCGTCAGCTCTTGCGGCAATTCGCGCCGTCACTCTGGCCATCACGCACCTCGGTGCGGCCAGCACCGTCGAGATCACCCAGCTCGCAGCCCTGGTCGGAGTAGCGCCGACACGTTTCGTCGCGGCCATCGGGCGGGCCGAAGAACAGCAACTCGCGTATGTGAACGGCACTCAGTTGTCGATTCCGCGTCGGCTCCACGGCCCGAAGGCATCGGTTATGGCCGAATTACCGCTGCCGTCTCGCACCGCAGCCATAGATCGCCTTGTCCGTTTCGCTGAAGGCCGACTCGCCGACGATCTCTAGGCGCCGAGGACTCTGATCTGGCCGTCTGGCTCTTCGGAGATGATGAGCGTGCCAACCCTTCCGCCGATCGGATCAACAACGCGCGCGTGCGGGATTTCATGTCCGAGTGGCGCCCAGACGTCGACGACGTCGAACCGATCAACAATGACCGCTACGACACGCCCGGTCGCTCGGCTTCGGCTCGTCGTGATCAACGCGTCTATCCGACCGACCCTCGCCGTGCGCAGCGACTCGATGACTTGATCAACCCGGACATTTCCCTCGAGCACGACAACGTCGTGCCCATCGGTCGATCGCGTGACTTCAACTCCATCAGCAAGCACATGAGTGCCCGGAGGCAGCGGCGGTGGAGCAACGAGAACCACCACCGTGACAATGAGGAGCAAGGCTCGTCCCAATATCGGAACTCGTCGAAGTACAACAAAACCCAAAACCAGGGTTGCGAGGTGGCCAGCTGTCAATTCACCAACCTCCATACGAGCTCCCTGGGCCGCGACGCCGTCGATGAACCACAACATTGCGTGCGTCGGCAGATGCAGCATCGTGGCTAGCTCCGGCGGTCCGAGGCCCGCGACCGGACCGACGACAAGGCCCCACATCATCACGCCCGCCGCCGCAGGCGCAGCGAGCAGGTTCGCTGGAATCGCAACCGCACTCACCGATCCGATGCTCGTGAACAATAAGGGGGCAACAGCTAACTGTGCGGCGCTGGTTGCAGCGACCGCAGCGCGAATCGGGAACGGACCGATCAGTCGCTCGAAGAGCCATGGCGCAATCACGATCAACCCGAGGGTTGCGGCGACCGAGAGCTGAAATGCGAGCGACCAGGCCAGCAGCGGATCGAAGATGAGCACACCGGCCACCGCTGCGGGCAACACCTGGGCGGCGACCGCGGGCCGACCCACCGCCCCCGAGATGATCAGCAAACTCGCCATCACGATCGCTCGCAGCACGCTCGGCTCGAAGCGTGTCACGAAGCCGAACGCCGCGAGAATGAGCAGCGACGCGCTCGCTCGAAACGTCAGAGACCTGATCCGGGAGAGCAACGGAGCGCCGAGGAGCAGCACGAATACGACGTTTTGGCCGGACACCGCGAGCAAGTGCCCGAGCCCCGATGCACGGAAATTGTCGGCCACGATCGGGTCTTGACCTCGATCGTCGCCAAAGACCAGCCCGGTAAAGAGCACACGCCGATCCGTTGGCAGTGAGCGGGCGCCGTCGCGAATCAACTCGCGGAACTCCGTGGCAAGTCCCGCTGGACCCGTCGACCGACCGGCCGCATGGACCTGACCGAGTGCCAGTTCGCCCACGATTCGCCGGCTGATGGCCCAATCTGTTGTTGGGCGTCGGCCTTCGAGTACCCCCGACACCATCAGTTGATCGCGTGCTCCGAGCTGTTCGACGAGCCGGGCTTGAGCGAAGGGAACCGTCACCGAAACGTGGGAGCCGTCGAGCCGAGCAACCATGCGCAACCCGAACGCTGTGGGCGCTGGGTCCGAGACCAACTCGATCGTCGAACGAACGAGGGGCCTGCTCGATACCGCCGCGAGACCGTCGACCGCCGAGGCCGCCAATGTGCTGATGAGAACCAGAACTGCAACGACGAGCGCGATTCGTCGGGCAATGAGCAGGGCTGCTACCCCCACGACGAGCACAAACCAGCCCGAGAGCCACCAGGGTGCAAGGCTCAACCGTGCAGCGAGGAACGGCAATACCGTCAATACGACGAGCAGGAGTCTCGGGTCTTGGCGCCCGCGTGGACTGGTATCTGATGTTGGGTCCGACATGGTTACCCGGTGGTGATGAGGCTCGATAGGTTCTCGAGGGTCGCCGGGCCGATTCCTCGTACAGCCACGACCGCATCGATGTTTGCGAAGGCTCCATGGCTTTCGCGGTGCGACACAATCGCCGCTGCGGTTGCTGGCCCCACGCCGGGGAGCGTCTCTAATTCGACGACATCGGCCGTGTTGATGTTGACCGGACCCACAGCCAATCCCTCAGCAGTGCTCGTGCTCTCTGCGCCGATGGCTGGCACTTCTGGCTCGCCGCGCATCGGGACAAAGACCCGCTGACCGTCGCCAAGCAGTGCAGCGAGGTTCAAGCGATCGAGATCTGCGCCCGCGACAGCTCCGCCGGCCTGTTCGATCGCATCGGCAACGCGCCACGGCGCAACACCCGACACCAGTCCTGGGCTGCTCACCGCGCCCGCAACGTGCACGACGAGAGGTTCGGTGTTCGACACGACCACCGCGCTCGGCGCAGGGTCCCCCTCGAACACCGCAGATTCGTCCGCTTCGTCAGCACGGGTACCGACCGAGGCGGGCGAGGCGAGTGGAATGCTGTCCTCGACTGGCGGCTGAGCTGTCACGAATAACCTCCACGCCACCGCAACGATGACGAGCGCTGCCAACAGCAGTGCCCCGGTCCGCCTAATCCCGCGCGGCACGGTCGTGGGCAGCGCTCCTTCGCGAATCCACAAGGCACCCCGTTCACGCCACACGACGTGTTTGGGTCGGTGATCCGCAGAGCGCAGCAGCTCGAGCGGGTCGGGGGGATCGACGGCTAGCGGGTCCGGGGGACCAACGGCCACCAAAGGGTCAGGCGCGCGAACGTCGGGCGCAGACATAGCAATCCTCAAGAAGTGTTTTGACTTCGGGGGAAGAAGCCGCAGCGGGATCGAGCTTGCTGCGTGCGCCTACCTTAGCTCGGGCGTCGCAAAGCTCTCCACTGGGCTAGAAGAGCGCTGTCGCCAGCTTTCGGCGGTAGGTGTTCGTCCGTGGATCGTCGGGCCCGAGCTGGGCCAAGAGCCCCAGGAATTTCTCGCGGGCGTCGTCGTCACCCTTCACGACGGTGAGCAACTCATCGAGCTCGGCCTCGATAGCGTCTGCTTCCTCGGCCGAAATCGCCGGCGCGGCATCGACTACAGGTTGGGCTGTGCCACCGGGTTCGGAGATCACGGCATCCTGGCCGACTGCTGCGTCGACCTCGGCACCCGCTGGTTCGTCAGCGACATCTCCGTCAGCAGCGTCTCCCCCAGAAACATCTGCGTCGCCGTCTTCGCCGGGTTGGCCGACCGGAATAAGTCCGGCCTTCATGTCGAGCAGTCGTTGTACGAACTCGACGACCATGGACTCGGGTTGTCCACCCATGAATCCGTCGACGACTTGGCCGTCGATGAAGCCGAACACCGCCGGAATTCCCTGCACCTGGAAGGCCTGAAACACTGCGGGGTTTTCATCGGCATCAACTTTCGCGAGCTCGACCATCCCCTTGGTCTCGCCAATGACCTTTTCGAGAATCGGCGTGAGTGCCTTACAGGGGCCACACC
>CAZMYN010000260.1:0-4400 GCA_964570495.1 uncultured Acidimicrobiales bacterium
CCCCACCGAGATTCACTTCTATGTGGCATTCGTTGGATTCTGGTGGCTGGCGTCGAAGCGCAAGGGTGTGGGCATCGGCGCTGCCGCGGTCGCCATTGCAGCCGTGATCGCGCTCGGGTTTCCGAGGTTCCAGGGAGAGACGATTCGCGCAATCCCCTACGACCTTCGACTCGGGCAGGTCTCGCCGTACTTTCTGGCCGGGGTCGTGATCGCGGCTGCCTACAAGAAATGGCCACCTCCCACCTCGCGTCAGAGTTCGTGGTGGAGCCTGGTCTTGCTGGCGATCCCGCTGATGTACCCACTCGTCTTCGAGGAGCTCTTCGGCTTTCGACACCGACTGTGGAACGACGCCTTCGTGTTACTGGCGATCTCCGCGATCTTCGCGGTGATCCTGTTCGGTGTACCAGCGACGAGCGGTGTGCTCGCGAATCGGCTGGGCGACTACCTGGGCCGCATCTCGTACTCGCTGTATTTGCTGCACGTACCGGTCATGTGGGTGGTTCGAAAGATCGACCTCCCCGACACGATCCGATTCGTGCTCTTCTTATTTGCCTCGATCGGCGTTGCGACGTTGACCTTCGAGTTCTTCGAACGTCCGGTCGGTCGGACTATCCGACGGCGAGTTGCTGGCCGGAAAGAAGAGGTAACTCCTCGTTTGCCTGCTCGCTTATGAGTACCGCAGTGAGTGCAGCAACTGCACCTACGGCCATTGAACCAACTGCCTTGATCATGAGTTTCATAGTCCGGACACCTCCACGTATCCCGTCTTGTCTGTAAGTGGAACCCCATCACGATTGCACCTGATGGTTAACGACAATTCAAATTGAGGTTGCCGCAAAGTGATATGGGGAGGTGTCCCCGTTCACTCGCGATTTCCTCGATTTCTCCTATGACGCCGCGGAGGTGGCGTTTGGTTCCATCGAATGTGGCCAGGGACCACAATGGCCATGGGGCGAGCGACTTTTGCTCAACCCCATGACCGTTGATCGACCGCTAGCGCCGAGCTGGTCGCTTGCTTACGCAGCAGCCGCAGCACGGATCTTGTCGAAGGCAGTCTCGAAGTCGGCCTTGATGTCATCGATGTGCTCGATGCCGACCGACACGCGAATCAGGTCGTTCTTGACTCCAGCCGATTCGAGCTCGGCGGTCGACAGCTGTGAATGCGTTGTCGAAGCTGGATGGATGACCAGAGTCTTTGCATCGCCGACGTTTGCCAGGTGACTAGCAAGCTCGACACCGTTGATAAAGCCCTTGGCTGTTTCGAAACCGCCGGCGACGCCGAACGACAGAACCGCACCAAATCCGTTCGTCAGGTACTTCTTTGCGTTGGCGTGCGAGGGGTGTTCTTTGAGGCCCGGGTAGTTCACCCATGCCACATCGGGGTGTCCCTCGAGCCACTTTGCCAACTCCAAGGCGTTGTCGACGTGGCGCTGCACACGCAACGACAGCGTCTCAAGTCCCTGAAGCATCAAGAAGCTGTTGAACGGCGAGATCGCAGCGCCAAGGTCTCGAAGTCCTTCGACTCGGGCTCGAATCGCAAACGCCACATTGCCCATCTCGCTCTCCGGATTGAAGATGTCGGTGAACACGATGTCGTGGTAACCGGGTGCGGGGTTGTTGAAGAGCGGGAAGTTGCCCTTGCGCCAATCGAAGTTGCCGCTGTCCACGATGATGCCGCCGATCGATGTGCCATGACCGCCGATCCACTTGGTGGCCGAGGCAACCACGATGTCGACGCCAAGATCGATCGGTCGCGCCAAGTAGCCAGCTGCACCGAACGTGTTGTCCGCAATCACGGGAATGTTCGCTGCGTGGGCAATCTCGGCGATGCGCTCGAAGTCGGGCACGGTGAACGCGGGATTTCCAATGCTCTCGACGTAGACCGCTTTGGTGTTCTCGTCGATAAGTGCCGCGATTGAATCGGGGTCGTCACCGTCGGCAAACTTCACGTCGATCCCAAGGCGCGGCAAGGTGACCTTGAACTGGTTGTAGGAACCGCCGTATAGGTTGCTCGACGAGACGATGTTGTCTCCCGCCTGGGCAATCGTGGTGATGGTGAGCAACTGTGCCGAGGAGCCCGACGACGTTGCCACCGCAGCGGCACCACCTTCAAGAGCAGCGACGCGTTGTTCGAACACGTCGCTGGTCGGGTTCATGATTCGGGTGTAGATGTTGCCAAATTCGGCGAGACCGAACAGCGCTGCTGCGTGGTCGGCGTCATTGAACGTGTAGCTCGTGGTTTGGTAGATGGGTACCGCCCGGCTGTTTGTTGTCGGGTCGGGTTCTTGTCCTGCATGAAGTTGCAGGGTTTCGTATCGGTAGTTGTTTGACATGATTTCTGAGTCTCCTCGTCGTTGTTGGTTGAACGGCGAGCAGTCGGGGGAGACGGCAAAAACAAAAGAAACCGCCTTCTCCGACGGGAGAGGCGGTGGCCGAACTGAGAACTCCAGCAACGCTGGTGTCCACAAGGGAGTCATCTGTCTCTCCGGCTACGCCGGGAGCAGGAGTTAGCACCGTGCCCACGTTGGGCTGGTTGCCAAGGCTTCACAGGGCCT
This sequence comes from uncultured Acidimicrobiales bacterium, assembly GCA_964570495.1. Taxonomy (GTDB): domain Bacteria; phylum Actinomycetota; class Acidimicrobiia; order Acidimicrobiales; family SHLQ01; genus SHLQ01. The sequence goes on from CAZMYN010000260.1 coordinate 2,556, forward strand.
GATCCCTCCACCTTTCATGATGAGACATCCACGCTGTATTCAGCCTGGATGCTTCTTTGGTTGGTTGACCCCCTCGTGGTTCGTCGGATGCGTTAGCTCCGCAACCTATTCGCTCGGTTCCGATTTTGCACGTTGACGTGACGTTTGTGACGGTTCAGAGCACCCCGCGCGCCGTCGGGCCCTCCACACGGCAAGGTAGGTTTTGCTAAGACCAGCCTCCAACTACTGGATCTGAGGAATCATGTCGCACGTTGTTGAATTACAGATTGCCAAGGCGGCTCGCATGGACATGATCCCTGTCGAGAGTGTCGAGATTGCCGACGGGCACGGCATCGACGGCGACCGCTACGAGAACGCGAAGCACCGGCAAGTAACCGTGCAGTCGCTCGAGGAAATTGCGCTTGCCGAGGCCGAAGTCGGACGGCCTCTGGAGGCGATCAAGACTCGCCGCAACATCACCATCGACGCAGGTCTCCTCGATCGAACTCCCGGCGCACGAATCTCGATCGGCGACGTTCAACTCGAAGTCGTGCGAGATGCCGCTCCCTGCAAGCTTCTCGAAGACGATCTTGGCCGTGACGCAAAGCTCGCTCTACACAAGCGCGCCGGTGTTGTGTACCGCACAATCCAGGGCGGCGTGATCTCGATCGGCGATGAATTCATGCCAGGCGAGCAACCCGCCGATAGGTAATCAACGCCAAAAATCGCCGAAAATGGGGCATCTAGGGCGCTGCACAGCGCAAACCAGGCCTCATATGGCAGAGTGTAAGTAGACACATCACCCAAGGGAGTCACCATGGATGCACGCCACACCGTCGACGTAACCCGCGACATTTCGACAATTCCACGCATTGAGCGCCGGGTCGAATGGCGTGCAAAGGCACCATCACACCCCTTACATCTTGGCCTCGCAGCAGGCTGGGTGGGCTTGCTCTACATGATTGGCTTGTTCACTGTTTCCTCCGCCGATGCAGCCGATGCCGCTCCTTTGGGGCTGTTCGACACGGTTGCAGCCGGGATGCTCCTGATCACGATCGTTGGCATCTTCGGCGTCATCAGCCTCGCCTTGCAGAACTCCAAGGCCACCGCACCTGCCTCGATCATCGCTGGGCTTTCGATCGTCACCATTGGAGCGACCTGCGGCTTTGTTGGCCACCCGGTTTCCGCCTGGGGCGGCGGCGCAGCATTTGCTGGCGTACTCGTTGCCGCAAGCGTCGCAATCATGAGCCGCGGCGAAAAGGTCGAGGCGTAACCTCAAGCTTCCTGTTGAGCCTCGGCTAGCAGTTCCATCCGCTTATTGAGGTTCTCGATCCGTCGCTCCGCGCGTGCAACCGCTCGTTCGGCGCGCTCGGCAGTCTCTGCGTCCTCGTTGTCGACCTCGAGGCGTAGCAGCTCCAGGTTCTCCTCAGCCTCGGCGAGTTTGGTCTTCGTCTCGTCAATGCGCGCGGCATTGTCGGCCTTGTCGAAGACGCGGTCCTCGGCGGTTCGGCGGGTCTGAGACGAGACGGATGGTCCAGCGCTCTGCGGCAATAGCGGATCGTTCGATGCTTCGCGTCGGGCAATGTACATCGGCGACATGATCTCGATCTCGGCTTCGCTCAGCGTGTCGAGAATCGCCGATCGCAAACGGGAGCGGGCGGCGAGAAGCGAGCGCGGGTCTTCGAGAAACCCGGCAATGCGGTAGTTGACCGAGTAGTCCCCGAGGTCGACGACCTGCACGAACGGCTCGACCAACTCGGCCGACTCGGCAGCCTTTACGAAAAGGTCTTCGAGCTCGTGGCGAGACACGTCATAGCCAATCGATGCGGTCGCCGACACGATGGTTCCCGATGCCCGCACGACGCG
>CAZMYN010000261.1:0-4329 GCA_964570495.1 uncultured Acidimicrobiales bacterium
CTTCCACCCGGTGTTCGTGGAGTCGAGAGTTGGAAGTTCAACGACCTCACGAATGCCCTGCGCCTCGTTAGTGCGCTGCGTCGGGAACGCCCCGACGCGGTGCTGTTCAATGTGCACTTCACCGCCTTTGGAAACAAGAAGGTTCCCGCCGCGCTCGGCCTCTTCACCCCGATGCTCGCCCGTCTCGCTGGCATCCCGTCGGTAGTGCTGCTCCACAACCTCGTCGACACCGTCGACCTCGACGCCGCCGGGTTCGGTAGCAGTTCGGCCATCGAACGCGGGCTCCGGGCCATTGGCACCGCACTCACCAAGATCGTCTTGCGGGCTGACCGTGTGGTCACCACGATGCCGAACTACGTCGACATCCTCACGGGTGCCTATGGCGCCAACAACGTCTACCTCACGCCGCACGGCACCTTCGACACCACCGAATACGAAGGCTGCGACCCCGCAGACGGCGGACGCCGCATCCTGGCGTTTGGCAAGTTCGGCACCTACAAGCGGGTCGACAACCTCATTGCCTCCTACCGCCAGCTCACCGCCGACCCGGCCTTCGCCGATGTCGAACTCGTCATTGGCGGAACCGACAGTCCGAACGCCCCCGGCTACCTCGACGACGTGGCACGAGCCAACGGCGACCTCCCAGGCCTTCACTTTCTCGGCTACATCGAAGAAGAGGACGTCGAGCCGCTCTTCACGTCGAGCTCGGTGGTGGTGTTCCCCTACACCTCAACGACCGGGAGCTCTGGCCCGCTGCACCAGGCCGGCGCCTTTGGTCGCCCGGTCATCGTGCCCGAGGTCGGCGACTTCATCGGCCTCATCGAAGACGAAGGATTCGTCGGGTTCCCGTTCGTTCCGGACTCGGTCGAGTCGCTCACCACAGCGATCGAACATGCCCTCACGAACAGCGACCTGCGAGCTCGACACGCCACCACAAACCACGCCGCGGCGAACAGCCTCCCGCTCGCCGACATCGCTGCGTGGCATCACCATCACCTACTCCAAGCGTGCGCTTAGGCACGAGAAAGACACCTCACATGAACACCCCTACCAGCCAACGCCAAGCAACCATCCCCTCGGCAGATGCATCGCTCGTTGCCCTCGACCAGTTGCAAACGGTGAGACTCGTCGAGCTTCCGCACCGTTTCGACGTGCACGCCGACGTCGATCTCGACGGACTCTTCACCACACCCGGAACCACACTGCTAGTCGACGGTTCGAGTGTGGCGTTCGCCGACATGGCTTCACTGCAATCGCTCGTCGACGCTCGTTTGGCCGCACTCGACCGTGACGGCGACCTGGTTGTCGCACTTCCGAGCGACGAGCTTCGCGCCACCCTCGAACTCACCGGCTTCGACAGCCTCGTTCCCGTATTCACCGGAGGTGCCCAATGAGCTCTCCAGCAAACATCATCACCCTCTCCGGAGTCGTTGGCCCAGACCGGTTGGACTCGATCGAGACGACGCTCAACGAATTGCTCGACATGTCGCGTCCCCAAGTTGAGGTCCGCCTGATCAACGTCGACTCGATGCACCTCGGCGTGGTGAACGTGCTGGTCAAAGCACGCAACACGGCACGATCACAGCTTGGCGACATCACCGTCGTCGTCGACGCGAACAGTCACGCCCAGGGTCTCTTGGCAACGGTCGGAATCGTCGGGACGATGCGGCCATGACCACGAGGAGTACACCACGGACGACGAAGCAGCCCACGGCGAACGCGTCGACCGCGCGAGCGTCGTCGCTCAGGAAGCTCGGCGGTGGAAGCGCCACGCTGGTCGCCGCGATGATGGTCGTCAACGCCGTGAATTTCGCCATCAACATCTGGCTTGCGTCCGTGCTTTCTCCCGAGACCTTCGGCGACATCTCGTTGATGGTCACCTTGTTGTTGGTAGCGGGCGTGCTCGCCAGCGTTCTTCAGCTGACGACGTCGGTTGCCGTGCTCGACCCGGCGCGCGACTCCGCGAAGGATGTGCGGGCCATGCGGTTGCTCACCAACCGGCTCGGCAATGGAGGCGCCGTGGTCCTCGCGGTTTTCGCAGTACAGCTAACCGAGTGGCTTCGCATGGAGAACCCATGGGCCCTGTTGATCATGGCGGTTGGATTGCCCGTGCATCTACAACTCGCCGTAGAGCGGGGACGCCTTCACGGGGAGATGGCTTTTGGAAGGCTCACCGCAACCCTGCTCGCCGAAGGCGTCGGTCGGGCGATCGCCACGGTCGTTGCTGTCCTGTTCTTCAAAGATCTCGTCGGGTTGACCATGGCATTGAACATCGGCTTCGTGGCGAGCTACGCGGTCTGCAGTCCTCGCCTGGGACGTTGGTCCTGGTGTGACCTGTCGACACCGGCAGGGCACCCGCCACTGCGCTCGGTCGGACTTGGCCTGGTCGCGGTCACCGCGCTTACCAACCTGGATCTCATCATTGCCAAGGTCGCCTTCGACCCGGTCACCGCTGGCGGTTTCGCCGCGCTCACGTTGGCTGGCCGAATCGTGTTCTTCGGATCGTGGACGATCCAACAGGCAGTGCTGCCGTTCGTCACCGCAGACGACGGCCCGCTCACCGCCGCGATGAGGCGGCGAATCTTCACCGTCGGAAACGTCGTCGTGTGCGCGGTGCTGGTCACCGGGGCATGGCTCACTGCCGACCTGTGGGTGGAAATCACCTACGGCAACGCGTTTGGCGACCTTGCCTTTCTCGTTGGGCCCTATGCGTTGGGCACCGCGTGCATTGCCGTGGTGGCCAGTACCGCAATGCTCTCCTCGGTGAGCGGAGACTCTCGCCCAGTAGTGGTCCTTCTCGCTGGCGTTGCTCTTCTCGCAGTCGTGTTGATCGCCAGCGCCGGCTCTCTGGAGTCCTTCGTTGGTGCACGCACCGTGGTGGTCGCAATGCTGGTGCTCACCACGTGGGGTGTAGGGATGGTTGGCAATGGTGCTACTCAACGAAATGGCGGCGGCTGCCGATTGACTACCGGAGGCTGATGGAGATGACGGAGCGATCTACGTCGAGTGACGAGACATTTATGGCAGCGGTAAGCCATGAACTGCGCGGCCCACTTCATGCCTTCCTCGGACTGTCCGAACTTCTCCTCAATAGCAACCTCGGAAACGATGACCGTCGGATCGCACAAAGCCTCTACGACGAAGCCGCGTCGATGCGAGTGCTCGTCGACGACGTGATCACCTACGGCGAGTTCAGCTCCAGTGCCCCCACGCTCGAGGAGGAGCCGTTCGCTCCACGAACCCTCGTCACCTCGATTGCTGATCGACTACGCCCCGAAGCCGAAGAGGCAGGTTTACGTCTTCTGGTGGACTTCGCTTCCGACGTCCCACTGCGGGTGATGGGCGATTCGGTTCGCTTCGGCCAGGTCGTGCACAACCTCATCAGCAACGCAATCCGCTACACCCAGATCGGATCTGTTCAGGTCACTTTGGTCTCCGACGATGCGAACCTGTCGGTGCGAGTACGTGACAGCGGGGTGGGCATCGAACCGACCGACATCGATTCGATCTTCGAACCCTTTGTTCGGGTTGGGAAGTCTGGAGTGCAAGGGACAGGGCTTGGCCTGGCCATCGTCGGCCGCCTCGCCGATGCCATGAACGGAACGATCGCCGTCGACAGCACGGTGGGAGTCGGGAGCACTTTCGTCTTCACGATCCCTTGCGCGCCCGCAGAGCCCAAGGCGATCGAACGAGTCGTCGCGAAGAGCACCGCCTCTGGCACCGTGCTCGTCGTCGAGGACTCAGAGATCAATCGAACTCTTGCGCTCGAGCAGCTCGAACTGCTCAGCCTCGGTGCCGTGGCCGTGGCGAGCGGTGAGCAAGCCCTCGAATTTCTCGAACACGAAAGTGTCGACCTCGTACTCATGGATTGGAACCTTCCCGGAGCCAACGGAATCGAAACCGCCCGGGCCATCCGCTCGCAAGGCCTGCTCTCGCCCGACGTCCCCATCATCGCGATGACTGCAAACGTGCTCGCGGGCGACCGGATCGCGTGTCTCGACGCGGGCATGAACGACCATTTGGGCAAGCCGGTAAGCCTCGATGACATGCGGGTCATGATGACCCGCTGGCTCGGCCATGAGGATTCCCTCGAATCGGGTAGGGCCAGCGAAGTAAAGAGCAACGGCGACGCCATACACGATGCGATCGAACTGCTCCTCGAAGACCTCGGTGACGCCGACACGGTCCGCGTCGTGCTTGAAACGTACCTCGCCGAACTGGGCTCTCGAGCCGAGTTGCTCGTTGGCCCGCACGGTCAAGACGTCAGCGAAGACGCCCGACGCGCTGCCCACACGCTCAAGTCCACAAGTGCGCTGATCGGGGCTGATC
>CAZMYN010000262.1:0-4236 GCA_964570495.1 uncultured Acidimicrobiales bacterium
TTGTAGAGAACCCAGATCACGTCGCCCTCGCCGTACTCATGAAGTGCCCTGTTGGAAGTCATGCGCGTGCCATGGAATGCCGTGCCATCGACGTCGAAGGTCCAATCAACTACGAACAGCCTTCGGTTGCGTCCCATGAGCTTGATTTGTCTATGAAAGCGAGTCCGCTCGATCGAAGCTGTTGCGGCGACGCCATTGGGGTAGAGGTGTTGTCGCATCTTTCGGGTTCGGTGGGTCCTGGCCAACTGGGGGCCAAAGGTGAAGCCAATGAGCCCGGTCGCAGCAGTCGTTAACACTGCGCGGAGCACTTCCCCGGTGGCGAAGGAGAAGATCGCCGAGGCAGCGAGGACGACGGCAAAAAACGACATCGTCCCGGCCGGGAGATATAGCCAGACCGAGTCCGACTTACTCATGACTTCTTCGGGCGGAACTCTCGGTGCTGGGGCAGGTGGCGCCAGCTTCGGTTCGAAGCTTCCGTGGCCGCGCGAGTTGCTCATCGACATCGACCGTAGTTCTCGGTAGAGCGTTGGCCCATGTCGAGTTGATGGAGCGCGTAGGATCGAGGCCACGCACCGTACGGTCCTACGTGTTGGTTACCTAGCAGTAACTATGGGTTGAATCGGAGAATTCAATGCCGATGGATTGCTGTACTAGAGGAGCTATTTGATGGCCGATTATTCACTGGATCTCAACGAAGACCAGGTACAGCTACAGAAGTGGGTCCACGGCTTTGCCGAGGACGTCATGCGCCCGGCTGGCGAAGAGTGGGACGAGCGTGAAGAAACGCCGTGGCCAATCATCGAAGAGGCCGCAAAGATCGGCCTCTACGGCTGGGAGATCATGGCCGAGACCATGATGAACGACGCCACGGGCCTCTCGCCGATGGTATTGCTCGAGGAACTTTTCTGGGGCGACGCAGGCATTGCGATGGCGCTCATGGGAACCGGCCTTGCCGCTGCAGGAATCGCCGCAGCTGGCACCCAAGAACAGCTGCTCGAATGGGTGCCTCAGTGTTACGGAACCGCCGAGGACATCAAGCTCGGCGCCTTCTGTTCTTCAGAGCCCGACGCAGGCTCTGACGTCTCGGCAATGCGCACCCGCGCAACCTATGACGAAGCCAAAGACGAATGGACGCTCAACGGCACCAAGACCTGGATCACCAACGGCGGAATTGCCGACATCCACGTCGTCGTTGCGGTAGTCGACCCCGATCTTGGCACGAAGGGTCATGCCAGCTTCATTGTTCCTGCAGAGGCCAAAGACGACGGTTCGCTTCGTCAGGGTCAGAAGTTCAAGAAGCACGGCATCCGTGCAAGCCACACCGCCGAGGTTGTTCTCGAAGATGTGAAGATCCCCGGTGCGTTCCTGCTCGGCGGCAAAGACCGCATGGACGAAAAGCACGCCAAGCTCCGCGAGGGTGGCACTGGCTCGAACATCTCGAACGCCGCAATGAAAACCTTCGAGTCGACCCGCCCCGCCGTTGGAGCGCAGGCGATCGGCATTGCTCGCGCCGCCTATGAGTACTCACTCGAGTACGCAAAAGAGCGCGTGCAGTTCGGCAAGCCCATCATCCAGAATCAGGCGATTGCGTTCATGCTCGCCGACATGATCACCGAGATCGACGCCTCACGCTTGCTCGTGCACCGTGCGGCATGGCTCTCGAAGAATGGCGAATTCAAGAACGCCGAAGGATCAATGGCCAAGCTCAAGGCCGGACGCACCGCCACGTGGGTCACCGAACGAGCAATCCAAATTCTCGGCGGCTACGGCTACGTCCGTGAGTACCCCGTCGAGCGTTTCCATCGCGACGCAAAGATCCACGACATCTTCGAAGGCACCGAACAGATCCAACAGCTGGTCATCAGCCGTGCGATCTCCGGAATGCGAATCGTCTAGCCAACGCGAAGACGCTTCTCAGCGCGCGACCGTCGCCCCGAGCGCGCAGTAGCTCATGATCGGCGCTGGGCCATCCGAGCTGCCGTCAGCCGCGTGGACGGGTTCGATGTCGACGGCAGCTGACACCGAAGTCGCTGCTCCGGTAACGAACAGCAACACGAGCGCAGCGGGAGCGAGGCGGAGTCCGCGGCTCGCTGGCGGCGGGTTGTCGGGGAGTGGCCCGTCGTCGATCAACAGGTGCATCGCCATTGCGAACAATCCCAAGGCCACCGATACCCACCACATGATCGTGTAGGTCCCCGTCAGATCGACGAGCACACCACCGAAGAACGCTCCGATGAACGAGCCGATTTGGTGTGAAAGAAACACGATCCCAAAGAGCGCCCCGGCGTTCGTAGGACCGAACTGTTGGGTCACGATTGCGCCGGTTGGAGGGACCGTCGAGAGCCAGAGAACCCCGATCGCCATTGCGAAGATGATCGTCGACGTGGCCGTCGTGGGGATGATGACGAACAGCCCAATGACAATTGCACGAAGTCCGTAGATCCAGGCGAGCACATCGGTGAACGGAATCCGCTGGCCTAACCAGCCAACAAACAGCGAACCAAACACGTTGAAGAGGCCAATGAGTGCAAGGGCGGTCGCTGCGGTGTCCGCGCTGAGCTGTTGGCCCTCGACGAAACCGGCGAGATGAACCCCGATGAACGTGACGTGGAAACCACAGACGAAGAAGGCTGCGTTGAGCATCACATAGGAGCGTGAGCGGCGAGCCCGCGAGAGGTCGGTGCGTAGGGATCGCACGGGTTCGTCTGGCAGTGGTTCGCCGTCGACCGGCGCGGTCATGGCTTTCATTGCGCGCATTGCTGGCGCGACCAACACGATCGGGATGAGGACCAGCGCGAGGGCCAACGACGTTGATTGCCACGTTCCGCTCGACAGCAGCCAGCGGGCCAGTGGAATCAATGCGAACTGACCCAGCGAGCCGACGGCCGACACAATTCCGAGCACCATGGATCGTTGCCCGGGCGGCGTCATGCGACCAACGGCCGACAACACCACCGCAAAGCTCGCAGCGCCGATCGCAATGCCCGCAATGAAGCCGCCGGAAAGCAAGATCATGCCTGCGCTCTCCGCAGTCGACATCAAGGCGAGCGCAATGATGTAGAGCACTCCGCCAGCCGCGAGCACCGGCGGTGCGCCGAAGCGATCCGACAACGCACCGGCGACTGGCTGGCTAAACCCCCACAGAAGGTTCTGAACAGCGACCGCAAGCGAAATGGCTCCGAGGTCGGTGGAGAGGCCCTCGGCGATAGGCACGACGAGCAGGCCAAAGGTCGAGCGCACCCCGAGGCTGAGCGCGGTGATCACTCCACCCGCCGCCACGACCAGCCAAAGCGGCAGTCGGGGTCGTTGGGTTGCAGCTGGTCCGGTCAAGTGATGGCAAACGCCCAGTAATCGGCGTTGCTGTCCATCGTGTACGGAGCGTCATGGGTCCGGGTAAGTAGTGCCATGGTGTCCTCGGAAACGAGCTGGTCGACAACGTCTTGGAAGTTCGTCTCCTCAAGATAGGCAGTTCGAGTGCTGACCGCTAGGACTCCACCGGGTCGCACCATCGAGGCCATGGCCCGAAGCGCCGTTGGTGGCACGTGCCCGACAGTGAAGACGCCACCGACGGTTACCGCGTCGGCGGATCGAACGAGATGCGCAGGTGCAACACTCGACAGGTCGACGCCTCCTTCGAGCGAGCGATAGATCCCCCGTTTCTCGGCAACCTCGATCATGTCGCGGGATAGGTCGACGCCGTGAAGGTCGGTGAAACCCTCATTGGTCAACGAGGTTCCAACGGCACCGGTCCCACAGCCAGCATCGATCACCCGGAGCGACCGCTCGCTGCGCCCTTGCTCATGGAGCCCGGCGACGAGGGTTCGGGCGACCATGTCGGGCATGCCGTAGCCTCCGCTCAACACGTCTGCGTCGTATGTCGGGGCCCATTGGCGGTAGAACGCCTGGAGCTTTTCAACATCGCCGTTCAAGCTCATCGAGCCGTGCATCGACTCGGTCATGTCGGTGAATTCGGCCTTATCCCCCATAGCGATACGGTATCGAGTCCGCGGTGATGAGGGCGAGTTCAGTTGCCGGTGTCGCTGAAGTGCATCGGGTCGCTTACCGTCCGCCAGTTGCCGCCCCAACCCCAACCAATCTCGGCGAACAGCGAAGCAATGTCCTGGTCGACCATTCCGGGCAACACACGCTCACGGTCCGCGTAGGCCGATGCGAGGGCGGGGATGACAAGGTCGTCTTTGACGTAGGGATTGTGAAATGGATTGATGTCGATCGCAC
>CAZMYN010000263.1:0-4234 GCA_964570495.1 uncultured Acidimicrobiales bacterium
GCATGAAAGTCATCGACTACGTGCTGTTGGGCCGCACCCCGCACCTGCATCCGCTTGCAGCCCCAAAGGCATCCGATGTCGACATTGCACAGCTGCGTCTCGAAGAGCTCGACCTGGTCGAATTTGCCGACCGTTCGGTCGACACGTTGTCCGGTGGCGAACTTCAGCGAGTCGCGATTGGTCGCGCGCTCGTCCAAGACGCTTCAATCATCCTTCTAGATGAACCGACTTCAGCGCTCGACCTTGGTCACCAACAAGAGGTGCTCCACCTCCTCGACCGACTACGCCACGAAGGCGACCGAACAATTATCTCGACAATGCACGACCTCACTCTCGCTGGCCACTTCGCCGATCGCCTCGTACTGCTCGCCAACGGCATGGTCGCAGCAGAAGGGACCGCAGCCGACGTGTTGACCGCCACCAACATCGGAACCCATTACGGCGCCGAGGTGACCGTGACCGAGCACGATGGCTCGGTCGTGGTGATCCCCAAGGTCGCTCGCCACCCAAGGACTACACACCGAGGACCGACATGAACGACTCGACCGACACTCCCCCAACAGACACTCCAAATAGCGAGGGCACTTCCGTTGCGAAGTCGCTGGTGCTCGTCATGACCGGCGACGGGAAGGGCAAGTCGAGTTCGGCGTTCGGGATGATGATCCGTGGTGTCGCACAAGGCTGGAACGTCGGGGTCGTGCAGTTCGTGAAGTCCGGAGAGTGGAACGTCGGCGAGGAAAAGATCGGACGCCAGCTGGGCGTCGACTGGTTCAACGAAGGGCAAGGCTTCACCTGGGATTCCGAGAACCTCGAGCAGGACAAAGCCATCGCGCAAGCCGGCTGGGATCGGGCCCAAAGCCTCATCGAAGCCGGCGAACACCAACTGCTTATCCTCGACGAGCTGACCTACCTCGTGAACTGGGGTTGGATCGATGCCGAGCCGATCTACGAGGCAATTCGAAACCGACCGGCCAACGTGAGCATCGTCGTCACCGGGCGCGACGCCCCCGAGGCGCTCATCGAGGTTGCCGACACCGTCAGCGAAGTCGTCAAGGTGAAGCACGCATTCGACAAGGGCATCGTCGCGAAGAAGGGCCTCGACTACTGATGATCTCTATTGGACGAGGCTGCACACTGCTTCTCGGCGGTGCTCGCAGCGGCAAGAGCGATCTGGCAGTGAAGTTCGGCCAAGCATGGGATGGCCCCGTGACATTCATCGCCACTGCTGAGGCCGGCGACGACGACATGGCGGCGCGAATCGAGCGCCACAAGGCCGATCGACCTACGGACTGGACGCTCGTCGAAGCTCCACTGTTGCGCGCTGGTGACATTGTCGACGCCGACCCAAAGGCGCTCGTCATCGTCGACTGCATCACGCTGCTCGTCGCCAACCTCCTCGGCGCTGACAAGACCAAGGCACAAATCGACGACCACGCATCGGTGCTCTCGCACGCGCTCATCAGCCGACCGACCCCAACGATCATCGTCAGCAACGAGGTAGGTCTCGGCGTCCACCCAACCACCGAACTCGGCCGCACCTACCGCGGCGTCATGGGTCGGTACAACAAGCACCTCGCCGAGCGCGCCGAGACGACACTGTTTGTCGCCGCCGGTCGGGTCACCCCTCTCCTTCCCTTATCGATCGACTGGTAGTCAATTGTCGCCCCAACCCATCACCACGCAGCTACTGCGCGATGAGCTCGCCCAAGCACCTGCCCCGAGCGAAGCGAGTGGCGCAGGCGTGCGTGCCCGAATCGACGACATCCTCCGGCCCGCTGGCGCCATGGCTCGACTCGATGAGATCGCCCAATTCCTCGGCTGTTGGCAAGGCGTAGTCGCCCCCACCGTCGACTCGCCGACCGCACTGATCTTTGCGGCCGACCACGGTGTCGTCGTCGAGGGAGTGAGTGCGTACCCCTCAGAAGTCACGGGCGCGATGATGTCGGCCTTCACCGCCTCAAAGGCCAGCGTGTCGGCACTGGCCCGAGTGGCTGGAGCGACCGTGACCGCGATCGACGTGGGAGTCGGCGACCCAACCGGCAACCTCCGAGTCGAACCAGCACTATCGCACGAACGCCTTTCCGCTTCCTTTGAGCGAGGTCGAGCGGAGGTTCGATCACTCGACACCGACCTACTGATCGTCGGAGAAATGGGCATCGGCAACTCGACCGCGGCGTCGACATTGAGCGCGGCGCTGCTCGCGAGAAGCGCGAGCGAACTGGTCGGACGCGGAACTGGAGTCGGCGCCGAATCGCTCCGACGCAAACAGGAGGTAATCGAGGATGCGTTGGTTCGCATCGGGGACGAGACCGACCCCATCGAGCTTCTCCGCCAGGTCGGCGGCGCCGAGATCGCCGCGATGGCCGGCGCACTATTCGAGGCCCGGATCCGCTCGATCCCGACTCTCCTCGACGGCTTCATCGCCACGACACCGGCGCTTACACTGCACAGCGTCAACAGCGACATGACGACCCACTGCCTCGCCGCGCATCGATCGGCCGAGCCCGGCCATTCACTGCTGCTCGATCGGCTGCGCCTCGATCCGCTCCTCGAGTTGGACATGCGGCTCGGCGAGGCATCCGGAGCAATGGCTGCGCTGCCTCTGCTCAAGATGGCGTGCGCGCTCGTGAACGAGGTGCCGACGTTCACCGAGTGGTTTGGCTGATGCGTAGCGCCCTTCATGGGCTTTGGGTCGCGACCGGGTTCCTGACCCGAGTGCCGGTTGGCGACGTCACCCGTGGCGGGCGCAGCGAAGTCGACATGGCGAAGGCGGTCCCGTGGTTCCCGCTCGTCGGCGCGGCGATCGGCGCAATCGTCGGCGGCGTCTACGTGCTCGGCGATGAGTTCCTCAACGTGCGGGTCGCGAGTTTCATCGCGGTCGCTGCCGGACTTCTGCTCACGGGGGCATTTCATCACGACGGTCTCGCCGACATCGCCGACGCGTTCGGAGGCGGCTGGACCGTCGAGCGTCGACTCGAAATCTTGAAGGACTCGACGCTCGGGACCTACGGAACCGCTGCGTTGTGCATCGCGATCGTTGGCGAGGTGCTCGCGATCTCGGAGCTAAAGGGAGCCGAGGCCGTCGCCGCCATCGTCGTGGCGCACAGCTTGGGCCGCTCGATGGCGCTGGCCGCCATGGTCCTTGCTCGACCCGCTGGCGACGGCCTCGGCGCTGAATACATGACTCGACTTTCACCGCCGGGCGTATTCGCTGGGCTCCTCGTTGGCGTGGTCGCCACGGTCCTGCTTTCCCCTGTCTTTCCAGTCGTGACGATCGGAGTCGCCGCGGCGGCAACGATCGTCGTCGTCGCCCTGGCCAATCGAAAGATCGGCGGAATCAACGGCGACGTGCTCGGCGCCATCGTCGTGGTAAGTGGCCTGGCCGTCCTTGTCATCTCTGGTGCCACGTGAGTTTGTTGACCTGATCCGCTGGATCGGCGCCACTACTGTCATATTCATCTCCGGGTTGGGGCGGTGGCCTCACCAAATGCGTTCAGCAGCCGATTGGAGAGCCATGAGCACTCATCGTTCGGCCAAACTCTCAACGCTTGCCCTCGCGCTTGTACTCGTATTGTCGAGCTGCGGTTCCGATGACACGACGGACAACGCTGCGTCGACCCCAGCAACGACCGTCGCTTCGAACGAGACCGTCGATGCGGAAGCTGAAATCGTCGAGCCCGGCGAAACCGGCACCGCCACCGGCGAAACCGGTACCGCCACCGATGACACGGCGGGCGCGGTCGACTTCTTCGACGACGACGATGATCCCAACGCTGGCGACGCGGAGACCAACGCTGCTACCAACGAAGCTGGCGACGCGGCTATCGAGGGCGGCGAACTGGTCGAGCCCGATGGCGGCGACACCGGCCCCGTCGAAGCCAACCCGAACGGAACCGAGACGGTCACCGAAGCTATCGATGCACCAGATACCGCACCCGACGACGACCCCGATACTCCAGAGATCGAGCAGGGCGCCATCGCTCCACCCGCAGATACCGACAATGCAGTCGGTACCGAACCCGCTCTTACCGTTGGCGATGACGGGATCGAGGAGTTCTTGGGTCTTGCCGGACTCACCAACCCTGCCGACGCAGCCGAGTGCGTTCGCGCCGAGGCCGCGAGCGAGGACTTCGAGATCACCTCGGCAACTACCGACGCTCTGCTCGTAGCGGCCATCCGTTGCCGGACCGACGAGCTCACCGAACTCATGTTTGGCGATTTCGCTGACCTCGAC
>CAZMYN010000264.1:0-4199 GCA_964570495.1 uncultured Acidimicrobiales bacterium
GGACAGCAGCTTTCGCTTGGGTTTGAGCCGACCGACGACGCCCAAGGCGTCGTCGACGCGCCGACCCAAAACGAGCGAGCCGACCTGCTCGACGCGGTCCGTGCGAAGTTCGGTGATTCAGCAATCGGGCCGGCTTCAGCGTCGGTCGATGGTCGCCTTCGCGTCAAACGTCGAGGTGACCAACAGTGGGGTCCCAATAAAGCTTCTCGTGAAAGTGACGACAGGAACGATGAAAATGAGTGAATACAGGCCGAAAGGTCCTGACCGCGCGTGGTTTCTTCGTGCAAGATATGAGAAGATCTACATGAGCGGGACCGCTACACTGCTAGTGACGACCACTAGCTAGCCGAACGCCGAATACGACGAGGAACGGAATGCCCCTTTCCGAGGACGAACAACGAATCCTTACTCAGATCGAGCAACAGCTCATCCAGGAAGATCCTGGGCTCGCGCACGAGGTGTCGTCCACAACGGTCTTCACGCATGGCTTCAAGCACATTCGCCTTGCCGCACTCGGTTTCGTCGTCGGCCTCGTTGTCTTGCTCGGAACACTGTCCAGGAGTTTCTGGCTGTCATTCATTGGCTTCCTGCTGATGCTCGCAGCTGCCTGGTACGGCGAGAAGAACCTGCGCCGTGTCGGCAAAGCCGGACTTCAGCAGGTCACCGGAAATGCCCGAGGGTTTTCAGGACGAGGCTTCTTCGGCGACGCAGGTCAGAAAATGCGTGACCGGCTGAACGAACGCAACGACGAGTAGACGTCTCTCCGCTCTCTCATCTGAAGCGGCAGCGCCGGTCGGTTCGCCGTACTCGCCTCGGCCTTCGCGTCGCTTCGCTCGCTCGACGAAGTCGGCTGCGTGCGTCGACCCAACCACCTCTGCCTCAGCGCGAGAGCTGTAGGCCTCTGTCTTTCCAGTGAGGGGGCTTCACCAAGCCGAGCACCGTTGCGGCGGCACGTGACATTCGGGGGCTTGAGACTGGGAGAGCGCGAGGGGTTAGCGAAGGTGTCGCCAGGTACCGACTTTGTCTCGCCATACGTTGATGGGGTTGGCGTGACGGACCACCCAGTCGAAGCGGCCGAGCTTCTCGCGGGCTTGGCCAGCAAGTTCCTTGGGGACGGCTTCGGCTTCGATCGCTCGAGCTACGTCGACCGTGCCACCTCCATAGGTGACGCTGGTGACGGCCATGGCGAGCGGACGCAAAGCGGTGGCTGCATCGGGTTCGTGTTCGCCGACGCGCTGGACGAGCTCTTTGGGTGTGTCTGAATCAGAGACCGTCAGTCCCATGAGTTGGAGAGCG
The DNA here is from genome assembly GCA_964570495.1 of uncultured Acidimicrobiales bacterium. Classification (GTDB taxonomy): domain Bacteria; phylum Actinomycetota; class Acidimicrobiia; order Acidimicrobiales; family SHLQ01; genus SHLQ01. The sequence goes on from CAZMYN010000264.1 coordinate 1,297, forward strand.
GAGCGGGACTCGGCCCACGCGAGGCCGATTCGCTTGCGAGGGTCGTGGATCACGGATTGGTAGCGGCGACGCGAGCGCAAGGCCCCGAACGCCATGGGGAAGGCAAGTGCAAAGACGACGGCTGACGCTATTGCCAGGCCTCGGAAGATCGTGCCCGAACCAGGACCATCGGCGCCGCCGACGATTCCTGGACCCGACTCATCTTGGGGAGGAAGTGTCGTTGTTGGAGAAGGAGTTTCTTGTCCGGGGCGTTCCGCTGGAGGAACAGTGCTTTCGCCAGCAGCGCCACCGTCGGCGGGTGCGATGGTCGTCGTAGTCGTAGACGGGTCCGTAGGGGTAGAGCCTTCTTGGGCTTCTGGTTGATCGGTGTAGGCCTCGTCCCCGGGTGCACCGCGCCCCGGCGTTGGCTCGAAGCGAAGCCAACCAATGTCCTCGATGTAGACCTCGGGCCATGCGTGAGCGTGCTTTCCAGTTACTCGGTACGCCTCGATCTCCGGGTCCCACTCACCGGGGGTGAATCCAACAGCAACTCGTGCGGGCAGGCCGAGCGAGCGGGCCATGGCGGCATAGGAGCCGGAGAACTGCTCGCAGTAGCCAGCGTGGACCTCAAAGAGGAAGTCTTCGATGTTCTCACTGGCATGGCCTTCGCTGACATCGAGGCTGTACGAGAACAACGACGGGTCGCGGAAGTAGTTCTGAAGTGCGAGCGCTTTTTCGTATGGGGTTTGAGCGTCGGCAGCGGCGACGATGTCTGCGGCTTCTTGGCGAATCCGGTCGCTGAAGTTGTCCGGCAAGTCCAAGTAGCGTTCCGCAATCTCGTCGGGAACGCCGTCACCAGCAGCAGCGATCGCCTCACGGTCTCGCTGAGGAATCCATGAACGCAATGCGTACTGGAGGCCGTCGCTGTTTGTTTGATCACGGCTGACGATCAAGGTGCCGGACTCGCGCTCGTATTCGAGATCGATTTCTTCGGGGGCCGAGACGATTTCGGATGGTTCGTAGGCAGCGGGGAGCCAAATTCGACCGAGAGCCTTGATGTCGAAGGTTTGAACGACCGGGTCGAATACGGTGCCGTCGGGGAGGTCCGAGTCGAGCGGTCCGGCAGCTTCGCCGAAGGATCCACGTGAACGCCACGTCGATCCATCGAACACGTCGAGCGAAGTAATTCGCCAGTAGTCCCGCACGGGGGAACTCACCGTGAAGACCTCAACATCGGGCTGATCGATGAGGCGGGACTGAATGTCGACGAGCGGTGAGAGAACTACGCGGGGATCTTCGGGGTCGTCCCAGGTGGTGGGGTCGAAGTTTTCGAGCGGTGGCTCGTTGTAGCCGGGTAGCGCCTGAGCAACGCCGACTCCGCCGATAATCGTGATGGCAACGATTCCCATGCCGACTCGCAAGAGCGATGCCTGGCCTCGTTCTGCGGCCTGGTTGCCGAGCCATGCGCCGGCGGTCGAGGCTTCGCTAAGGCGATGGAACAGCACCAGGGCGAGTGCAGTGCCGAGCAGCAGCACGGTCGTGGTGACGCGGGAACCATCGGCAAAGAACGAACCGAAGACGAACACGGCAATGCCTGGGATGAGTGCCTCGCCGGGGGAGCGCAACCGAAAGGTCGCCCAATCGGAGAGAAACGCAATGACCCACACCATGATCGCCAAGAGCAACAGGAACGGAGCGCTGACTTCGGCGGGGGAGGAGACGGTCTTGAACTGTTCCCAGGCGAGTTGGAAGTCGGTTCCATAGCTAGCGATCGCGTCGCGGCTGAGCGTGACGCCGGGTTCGAGTGTGGTGGGAGGGAAGAGCAGCCATGTCACGACACCAAACACGAGGGTCGAGACAGCAGCAGAAACGAGCAACCCACCGCGCGCCCAACGCACGCCAGCGACAGCTACGTGAGCGGTGATCGCGGCCGCAGCAACGGGCACGAAGAACGATGAATCTACGAATAGGCGGCGGAAGCTGTACGCGACAGCCAGGGTGAATCCAATCAACGCGAGTTCGGTGGCGACGTCATAGACCGAAGTTGGGACTCTTCGAACTTGACCGCGTCGACGAGGCATCATGGACGCTCCTCTCCTAATCCTGAACTACATCGTAACTCACCAATGTCATTCGTTTCGGTCGAAACAGGGCCTAGCAGCAGCATGTTTGGCCAATCCTTACCCGACGTTTTCATAGCGCGAGCGCCGCTGTTTGCAAGGGGCTATCCGATGGCGCTGCGAGAAAGCAGCGTCGTGATCGAGCGGGTCCAGAGGTCTGCCAGATCGTTGATCGAACCGAGCCGAAGTCGGATCTCGGAACCAACGACATCGGCGCTACTGGTTGCAGCCGGTGCGCTGTCGTCCCAAACCGCGGGGTCCATCGAGAGGAACATCACTCGGCCGTAGCTCGTCAGCTCCGAACGCGAGACGGTCGGCGACGGGCCAGATACCACGACGATCGCTCCCTGGGCATCGACGGGAATGGGAGCCGATGGAGCCCGCTCGGCAACATCGGCTATCGCGAGAACGCTGAGCGCTTGCTCGACCCCTGAGGACCCAAACAAGAACGAGGTGTCGTGTCCGTCGGCGGTGATCAGGCGGAACGGGTCCGTCCGGTTCTGCATCGAGGAGACGAGAGACGCAGCGACGGTGGCGGCCTTGTCGATGGCAAGGACCGAGTCGAGCGATGCGTTGTCGAGATAGACGGTGAGGTGGTTCTGGGTTGGGGCTTCGTCTTCGCGAACGATCAGTTCGTCGTGGCGGGCCGACGCTGCCCAGTTGATGCGGCGGATGTCGTCACCGGGAACGTACTGACGCAACGCATGGAACTCTTCGCTGCGGCCTCCGAGAAATTCTGGGACATCGCTGACCGAGCGACGCTCGGTCGCTGGCGACGGTGGAGCTGCGGGGATGGGGATTACT
>CAZMYN010000265.1:0-4116 GCA_964570495.1 uncultured Acidimicrobiales bacterium
CAATTCGAATTCTTCGTAGTCGAGGCCAGCGAGGCTGGCGGGAATCCATGTCGGTTCGGTGCTCGTCTCGATGCATGCCGTGTCGATCGTGTCTGTGGGGCTCGCGAAGAAGCCGATCGCGAGCGCTGCACCGCATTCGTCGCCTGTCACGCCATGTCCCGCGTGGGGGAGCACGGCGACTTGGCCGTTGCTAAAGCCCGGAGCGATTGCCTCGGCAAAGCTCGGTGGTGTGATTGGATCGTACGCTCCCGACATGATCAACGTCGGCACGTCGCTTTGCACCGGCTCGGTGATCGCCGGCGCAGCGCTTCCCGTCGGGACAACATCGCAAAAGCCCACATCTTGAAGCGGACCTGCGAACGTGTCGTCGAAGAACGCGTCGCCGGTTCGGCCCGCTTCGAATAACTCGACGGGCGTCAGTTCGGCGAGGAAGTCATGGCACATGACAGCGGCATACATGCCGTTGGAGATGAACGGGGCATTCGTGACCTGCAGCCCGATCAGCGAGGCGAGCGTTGAGGTGTCGCCTTGTTCGAGTTGGCCGACCATTTCGGGCATCGCCGCGAATGCTTCGGGGATGTACATGGCCTGGAAGATTGCGCCGAGCAGTCGTCCGCCATCGACGACAGCGTCGATGGATTCGCCACTTATCTGGTCGGCGGCCTGCACCTCGAATGGTTCGGCCTCGGCTTGGTCGACCAACGCTCGCAGACGCTCTTCTAGGTTCGGGTTGGCTGCGGCACACTCGGCGTTGGCTGCACAACCCGCGAACAGCTGGTCGAGAGATCCAGAAAACGTTGTGGGTAGTGCCGCGAGAGAACCAAGAGCCGGGTCGGTTGGTTGCACCGAGTCGAGGATGAGTGCGTTGATTCCGTCGGGGTGGGTGCGGGCGAGTTCCTGGCCGAGGCGAGTGCCGTAGCTGATACCGAGGACGTTCCATTGGTCGTGACCGAGCGCCCCACGGATCGCGTCGACATCGTTTGCCGACGCAACGCTGTGATACGCCGAAAGGTCGGCGCCTTCACCTTCGAGTCGTTGGATGCATTCTCCGAGTGTCTCGGTTTGTTGTGCGAGCTCGGCGGCGGGATCTGGAACTTGCCCGAGCACCTCGACGGTGAGGTCAATTACCTCTTCGCACACCAGATCGACATCGCTCAATTCCGAGCCTCGTTGTGTGAACAGGACCATGGGATGTTCATCGACGATCGGTCCGAACTGGTCGACGAAAGTCAGGTCGATGAGACCGAACGTGTCGCCGCCGGGACCACCGACCAGATACACGACCGGTGTCGCGTCCGGTGGTGTCGATGCGTTCGTGAACGTCGCCACGTGGAGTCGAATCGTGTCGGGGTCCGAGGGATCGTCCCACTGCTGTGGAACCTCGACCCACCCGCATTCGGCGGTTACATCGGTGGGTGCAGTGAATTCGCAGTCGCCCGCTTCAAACGCAGCCTCGAATTCGACAACTTCGGGTGCAGTCGATGTTTCCGGCGGAGCGGTTGTTGTTGTGGACTCTGCTGTTTCGACCGTGTCTGAAGCTTCGAGGGTCGTTGTGGGAGCATCGGTCGCGCTTTGGTCGAGCTCGGCATCGCCCGACGAGCAGGCGCTCGCAAACAACGCCAGCGCAACGGTTGCGCCGACCCATCCAAACCTATTGGCACGCCCGATCATGGTTGTTCCTCGCCGTTGTGACTCGCGACAATCGTAATCGCGTTGAGATGTCGATTTTCTCACTATTCGGCGATCGTCGCCGACGTTTTAACCAGCAGTGGCACTACCCGCAGCGCCACGTCGATCGAGTGAGTATTGCGTGAAATGACAGGTGAGAAGCCCTTTGTCGAGGGTATCGAAGTGATAGTGGAGGTAAGCGACGCAACGCTGCCTCCCAAGCTGACGTTTTCGTTCCCGGGACTCGACGACCCAGTTGAGCTTTGGGCCGAGCTTGAACAGTTGGGCTGGATCGTGCCTGATCGGCCTGAACATCCCGCACCAGAGATCGATTGGAACTCCCCGGGCGGGTCGAAGTACCACATCTTGCCCTACCGGGTAGAGGGCCTTGAAGTCGTCAACGACAACTGGCCAGCAAACACCGTTGCCGAGCGCGGCCTCAAGACAATCAACCTGTTGCGCAAGTACGGCATCGAGCTCGAAGTTCCTGTCGCGTACCTCGCGTTCTTGCGACGCACGCAGCTCTCAACACGAAACGACCAAAAGAAGAAAGCTGTCGAGAGAGCAACCAAGGTGCCCCGCACGTTGCTCTTGAGCAAGCAGCCGTATTCGGTTATCGCAGACGACCGCGAGATCGCCCTCTACGAGACGGCTGCGGGCCCGAACCAGCCGCACTGGTATTGGGCGGAGTCGGAGCGTTCGGTGTACGAGCTTGGTGACTCCGACGAGAGTCGATCCGAGCTGCTGAACTCGGTGGCGCTTGGCTGGGAGCTGGTGAGCAGAATGGATGCTCCTCCAACAATCGACGGGAAAGAACGGACGTTGCGATTCCTTGTTCGGGACCCTCGCGATGGCACCGGAATGCTCGACCTGCTCAAGGACAACGTTGGCGAAAAGTGCGCGTCGCTGTTGATGCGTCCGATCGAGCGCACCGGAGCGTTCGAAAACTGTCTGTTGATGATCGCCGTCGTGCCCGTTGACCGCTTCGCAGAAATTGGCCAAACGCTGATCAACAGCTTCCCCGATGCGATTGGCCGCGGCCGTCGCTATAAGCCCTTGTCGAGCGAAGAAGCGGCGTAGTCCCTTCGGACCAGAAGGCTCGACGAAATTTAGGGTAAATGGCCAGCGATAGTGTTCCGATCACTTATACGTGACATCAGCGTCACCCGCGGGCGCGGGCACAGAGACAAACCAGTGGGGTAGTCAGCGTTGGGCTGCGCGCGCGCTGCACGTCGCCATCGTTGTCACGCCGTTCATCCTCGGGTTCGCGGCAGGGCTGTTGCTGAATCTTTCGTGGCCGCTCCCGACAACGAACGTCGAGTGGTGGACACGCTTCATCATCCTCGCCGCTATCTCGACCTGCGTGATGTGGCTGACGCAGCGGGCAATGAAGCGGCTCGTCCCCCTGACCGCCCTCTTGAAGATGTCTCTGATCTTCCCGGACGAGGCGCCATCACGATTCAGCATCGCGCTTCGATCTGGCAATAGTCGCAAGTTGCAGGGATACCTGGAGCACCTCGAGCAGGGCGGCGTTGGTGATACGCCAGCCGAAGCTGCCGAGATCATTCTCGTCTTGTTGGGCGAGCTCTCGAATCACGACCGGGCAACGCGCGGCCACGCGGAACGTGTCCGTGCGTATTCACAGCTGATCGGCGAGGAGATGGGCCTCTCGAAACTCGAGCTTTCGAAGCTTCAGTGGGCTGGCCTGATCCACGATGTTGGCAAGCTCCGTACCCCCGCCGAGATCTTGAACAAACCCGGTCGCCTGACCAACGAGGAATACGAAATCGTCAAGAACCACCCCGAAGCTGGTGAGAAACTCATTGGACCGTTGCGCGAATGGCTTGGCGAGTGGGCCGACGCTGTTGTCCAGCATCATGAGCGTCCTGATGGGAAGGGCTACCCGCATGGCCTGACCGGCGATCAGATTTCGCTGAGCGCAAAGATCGTCTCGGTCGCTGACGTGTTCGACGTGATCACCGCGGCTCGCTCGTACAAAGAACCACAAAGCGCGGCCCATGCGCGAGAAGAGCTCATCGCAAACGCTGGTTCGCAGTTCGACCGCGAGGTTGTGCGAGCGTTCCTGCGTGTCGGAATTGCGCGCAACACCCTCAAGCTCGCTCCGTTGTCGTGGCTGAGCAACTTCCCGTTCGGAACGCAGATCATCACCTCGCCAGTGATCAACGCCATGGCGGCTGGGGCGTTGTCGGTGGCGGTCGTCGCGACCGGCATCATGCCTGACCGTCCGCCAGAAGTACCCGATGCAATTGCCTTCGAAGAGATCACCACCACGGCGGCGCCCACAACGATCGTCGTGCCCACCACTGTTCCGGCGACCACCACGACGGAAGCGCCGCTCGTTCTCACGACGATCGCGCCGCTTCCCGCTCCAACGGCTGCTCCGACGACTACGACAGTGGCCCCAACGACCACGACGGCTGCTCCACC
>CAZMYN010000266.1:0-4091 GCA_964570495.1 uncultured Acidimicrobiales bacterium
TGCCGCCAGCGAACTTCGAGAGCCGGGCAATGTCGGTGTAGCGCTTGTAGATGCCTTCGAGGCTGTCCTCGGGTGAGTCGAGCAGGTAGCACGAGCTCATCTGCGCGTGACGGGTGCCCGAGTTGAACAGCGTCGGGCTCGATGGCAGGTACGCCAAGCTCGACATCAGGTCATAGAAGCGAATTGCTTCGTCGGCGTCGCGGGACAAACCGCAGGCAACTCGCAAGAAGAAGTACTGAGGAGTCTCGGTGACCTCGCGGGACTCGGGGTGACGCAGCAGGTAGCGGTCATAGACCGTGCGCAGTCCAAAGAACTCGAACTTGCGGTCGCGGTCGGTGTTGATTGCTGCATTGAGCGCCGGAGCGTTGGCCTCGACGAACTCTGCAACGTCATCGCCAATAAGCCCGACCGTGTGGCCAATGCGGATCGACTCGGAGAACCACGGGATGTTCTGGGCCCGGACCTCTTTGTCGATGTACGTCGCGAGCAACCGGGCCGCGAGCTTGGAGTAGTTCGGCTCTTCAACCGTGAACCCCGCAGCCGTGCGAATCGACAGTTCGTCGAGTTCGCTCGTGGTTGCGCCATCGGCGAGTGCCGAGATGGTCCGCTGAGCGACTCGCATCGAGTCGACGTTGAGGAGCCCCTCTGCGCAACGTGCAACGGCGTTGACGATCTTGTTTAGGTCGACGGGTTCTAACGTGCCGTTGCGTTTCTTTACCTGCATGCCCGTCGAGGTCCCGGACTCTTCAGCCTCTACTGCTGCTTCCGTGAGCACCGTTGAACCACGATCGTCTGTCATCGTCATGTAATCCAGCCACCTAATAGCTTGGAACTGGACCGCGCCTTGCCAGTTCTGTCGAGAAATGAGCCGCCCTGCAACAACAGGGTGGCTGGATGAGGTTACAAGGTTGTAATTACATGATTCAAGCTCTGATTTGCTAGCTGATTTAGTCACCACAGACGGTGCTCGGCCCTGTGGACGAACGCGCCAAGCAATGGTTGGGTAAATCCTTCCCAAGATTGGGGTGTCGCCACTCAGCGTGAATATTACGATTGTGTTACGGCGGCAAATGTGGCGCCCGTCACGTCAATCGTCAACCCTCAGCGGTCGACAGTTTCCCCACCAACAACACCGGCCACAAAAGTCACGAATTCAACAGGTTAAGTGAACAGCAGGAAAGCGCGTCCTCTTACCGACTGTTTACGTGTTCCAACGCTGAGCGTGCTGCGGCTCGACCCGATTGCAGTGCCCCGTTGATCGACGGGTTCTGGCGATGGTCGCCCGCAACGAAGATTTCCGAGTCGAGTCGAGGCGATGCTGGCAACGCTTCGCCGGGCAAATAGCGGGGTTGAGCGTGCTCGATGACATCGGTTCGTAACAACTCCCAGTCCGCTACAGCGCCGCCAAACCAGCCTTGAAGCTGTTGGGACACGGCGCGGTCGTTGTCCTCGCCTGAAGCCGTGCCAGGATGCGACACAGCAGTGAGGTGTTTGCCTGCGGGCGCATAGCGTCGAGCAACGTTCGACATCACCGCCACGTTGTTGACGGGGCCGTCCCGGGTTCCGTTGAGCAAGAGCAACGGCTCGACATAGGGCGGCGCATCGGAGCTGTACCAACGCGTGGTGACACTGTTCCATCCGAGCTCAGGGGTATCGAGCAACTTGGCCGCAGAGGTCATATCGGTCGCGACGATTACCGCATCGGACTCGATGAAGTCTCCCCCGTCGAGCATCACCGAAGTCGCGGTGACAGTCGAGACCCGGGTCGACAGACGCACCGAGCCTTCCGGCAATGCGCTGGCGAGCTGCTGGCCGAGCTGACCCATGCCGCCCGCCGGCACCGCTCCGTAGCCAGAGGCGAGCATCCGGAACACGAACTCGGTGAACCGGCTCGTGACTTCGAGCTTGGGATCGAGGGTGATGCCCGAGAAGAGTGGCGCGAGGAACTGCTCTACAAAGTCGTCGGAGAACTTCAGGTCAGAGAAGCGAGCGTTCGTCGTGCATTCGGCCTTGGCCCACACATCGTCGACGGTCCCGGTCATCACCTTGCGACGCCACGCGAGAAGGCGGGCCTTGTCGGTGACCGAGCCAACAGGCGCACGCACGGTGTCGAGAAGATCGACCGAGCGCCGCAGCGGGTCGCCGACGAGCACGCGGCCCGAGTCGAGCTGAACGAGTGAACCGGCGTGGAAGCGGCGCAGGTCGAGCGCGTCGTAATCAAAGACCCGCTCGGCAACCGGATAGGACGTCAACAGAATTTGAAAGCCACGGTCGAGCAGGTAACCGTCAACAGCGTCGGTGCGGACTCGACCGCCGACGCCGTCGGATGCCTCGATCACCGTCACCTGGTGGCCTCGCTTGTGCAGCGTCGACGCCGCAGCCAAGCCAGCCATGCCCGCGCCAACGATCGTGAAGTTGCTCACGAGGCGCTTCCGAGGTTGGAGCGCAGCGCTCGGTACACGCGGCCCGAGTCGAGCTGAACGAGTGAACCGGCGTGGAAGCGGCGCAGGTCGAGCGCGTCGTAATCAAAGACCCGCTCGGCAACCGGATAGGACGTCAACAGAATTTGAAAGCCACGGTCGAGCAGGTAACCGTCAACAGCGTCGGTGCGGACTCGACCGCCGACGCCGTCGGATGCCTCGATCACCGTCACCTGGTGGCCTCGCTTGTGCAGCGTCGACGCCGCAGCCAAGCCAGCCATGCCCGCGCCAACGATCGTGAAGTTGCTCACGAGGCGCTTCCGAGGTTGGAGCGCAGCGCTCGGTACGCCGATTCATAGCCAACCGCCCCGAATCCTGCGACGGTTCCGAGACATACCGGTGCGACCAGCGACGTGTGGCGGAACTCTTCACGTGCTGCTGGGTTGGAGAGGTGTACTTCGACCACGGGGTAGCTCACCGCGGAGATTGCATCTCGGATAGCGACGGAGGTGTGGGTGTAGCCGCCGGGGTTGAACAGTGCTCCGTCTGCCCACGCCGATGCTTCTTGGAGCGCATCGACGAGATCGCCTTCGCCATTGTGTTGAGCCGCGGTGATCTCGTCGCCGAGCTCGGAAGCAAGCGTGGCGAGGTGTTCCTCAATCTCGGGAAGTGTCGTTGAGCCGTAGACCTCGGGTTCACGTGTCCCGAGCAGGTTCAAATTGGGGCCGTTCAGCAGCAAGAATCGCACGTGGCGAGTCTAGGTCGCCCACCGGCGAGACGTTTTTGCAGGATTGTTTGCCGATATCGTTTAACGATATATACTGATAAACAATATGGAATGGAATCTGCCCCTCAAGGTCACGATCGCGTCGTTCTCGGTTCTCGCGCTCGTCTTCGTATTCGTAGGCATTCTGTCGATCGGTGGCGCCGTCTTTTCCGACAAGATCGCCGATCCCCCGCGCCTCGTGCTCGAAATCGAGGACGACTCGGTGCTCGGGGATTCAGCTTCGGCAATACCCGACGACGCCGAAGTCGCGCTCGGGTTCCAGACCGACGGGCTGAACGCCGCGGCACCGCGCATTGTGTGGTCCCTGTCGACTGCGCTCATCTACTTCGGCGTCGCCGGCCTCATTACCTTGGTTGCTCTCGCCATCTACCGGCTTACCAGCAATCCCTTCTTCAGCTCACCAATCGAAGTGCTCTTCAACGTCAGCAGCATCTATGGCGCTGTCATCGCCACGGGCTTTCTGATTCGAACGTTCTCGCTCGGCTGGGTGGCAGGTGCGTACGACACGACGGAGTTCACGGGCGTGGAGGCATCGATCCAGACCGTTGAACTGTTGGCGCCGCTAATCGTCGCGTTGTTCTTTGTTGGCGGTCATTCAATCTGGCGCCAAGGTCGCGCTCTCCAAGACGAAAGCGACCAGACAATCTAATGGCAGCGATCGAAGTCGAGGGTCGAGTCTTTGTGCATTTGGACGAACTGCTCGAAGAACGTGGCCTTACCGTGGCTGAGCTCGCTCGCCGAATCGGACTCACTCAGGCCAACGTGTCGATCTTGAAGACCGGCAAGGCCAAAGCCATGCGTTTCTCGACGCTGTCCGCGATCTGCGACGAACTCGGCTGCCAGCCTGGCGACCTCTTGTCGTACAAGCCCTAGCCGCGAATCAA
>CAZMYN010000267.1:0-4079 GCA_964570495.1 uncultured Acidimicrobiales bacterium
CGCGTCGTGGGCGGAACCGTCGACGGGGCATCGTTCGATCTGGCGTCGGAGCGCGGTCGTTGGGTCGTCGTCAACTTCTTTGCCACAACGTGTGTGCCCTGTGTTCGTGAACATCCTGAACTCATTGCGTTCGACGAAGCTCATGCCCCGGTCGGCGACGCCTCGGTCGTCAGCATCGCGTTCAGCGACTCGGCGACCAACGTGTCGCAGTTCTTCGTCGACAACGGCGGCGATTGGTCGGTGCTGGGTGAAGATACCGGCCGCCACGCCATCAGCTACGGCGTTGCAGCGGTTCCTGAGACCTACCTCGTCTCGCCGCAAGGCATCGTGACGACCAAGTTCATTGGCGGCATTACCCAGGCCGACCTCGAAAGCGAAATCGCTCGCCTCAGCGGCACCGGCGGTGGATCCTGATGTTTACGAAAAAGGCCGTTACCTGGCTCATCTTGTTGTCGGCTGCACTGTCGGCGTTGGTCATCTCGACCCAGGTCGATGGCCCGCTTCAAACCAACGAAGACCGGGTGCGGGCACTGTCTGAGGACTTTGCCTGCCCGACCTGTGACGGACAATCGGTTGCCGAATCCGACGCTGTTGTTGCCCAGGAGATCCGCCGCGACATTCGCCGCCGGGTCGACAATCTTGAGAGCGACGACGAGATCACGTTCGCTCTCATTGCGGCATATGACGAATCGATCGACCTACGTCCACGCGCGGGTGGAGTGGTCGGCCTGGTATGGATCGTGCCCGTGGTCGTCATGGTGTTTGGTTTTGCCGCGCTCGCGTCGATTTTCCGACGCTGGCAGCGCACCACGACGCAGACCGCGAGCGAGGCGGACGTTGCGATGGTCGAGACGCTGCGCCAAGAGCGAACTGGCCGGATAGCCAATGAGCCTCAGTAACGCCGAACGCGTTCGCTTCGAGGACGAGCGCGACCACCTTCTCGCGTCGCTCGATGATCTCGACGCCGAGTTCGCAGCTGGCGACATCGACGAAATCGATTACGCCGGGTTGAAGGACGACTACACCGCCCGAACCGCAAAGCTCACCCGAGCCCTCGACGGCGCGAAGGTCACCCGCGTCAAAGCCGGCGGCACCTCCTCGAGCCGGCGACTCATGTGGATTGCGTCGGTGCTGGTCATTGCCGGAGTCGCGGCGTGGGCCATGGTGCAGTTCTCGGGCGCCCGTGGGACGAGCGACACGGCGAGCGGTGAAATCAGGTTGAGCACGGTGTCGTTGCTCAACGACGCGGCGGAGGAGTTTGGGCAGGGCAACGTCGACCGGGCAATCGAGCTCTACACCGAAGTGCTGAGCATCGAGCAAACAAACGTCGAAGCGCTGACCTATCGCGGCTGGATTCGGTACCAGTCAGGCGAGGACGACGCGGCCCGACTCGACTTCGACGATGCCGTCGCCTTTGACCCCGAGTACGCAGACGTGCGCGTGTTTCGCTCGATCGTCGCGCTCGACGCGGGCGAATTCGACGACGCCGCCGCAGAGATCGCCGCGTTCGACGCGGCGAACCCCACCGATGTCGCGCTCGACCTCGTCGAGGCGCGCCAAGTCCGCGAGCGCATCGGCGTTGCCCGGATGGCCGAGCTCTTCGACACGCTCGACGACACCGAGATTCCCGACCTTGAGGCCGCGGGCATTGCGCCGACCGAGGCACAACTCGCCGGAGAGCTCTTCGCCCAGCTCGAAGACCCCCAGCGTGCGCTTCGCTCGTTCGATGCCGTGCTCGACGTCGACCCCGGCAACTCCGATGCGATGGCCTGGCACGGTTGGACGCTCGCGTTGTTGGCCAATTCAGGTGTCGAGGAGTTGTTCGTCCATGCGACCGAGTGGCTCGACCGGGCAATCGAAGCCGACCCGCTGGCCGCCGATGCGCGGGTGTTTCGGGCCTTCCTGTTCAATCGCCTCGGCGACCCCGTCATGGCTCGCGAAGAACTTGCGGTCTTCGACTCGCTCGACCCCATCGACCAGCCAGCCGACATGGTCGGACTCATCGAGGTCGAAGGTCTTCGTCAGGCGCTCGCCGAGACCTAATGGCTTTGCTCGCGGACGTTGTCGATACCGCGGCGACGATCGCGGCATCATCGGCGCGCAACGACAAGGTCGCCGCGCTGTCGGAATTGCTGAGTGCAACCGCGATTGACGAGATCCCGATCGTGGTGGCATTGCTGACGGGCGAGATTCGCCAAGGGCGGATCGGTGTTGGGTGGGCAACCATTCGAGACACCGAGATCACGCCAGCTGACGAGGCGTCGCTGTCGGTCGCCGATGTCGATCTAGCGATGAGCGAGCTCGCCGCGATCTCCGGGGCGGGATCGAAGGGTCGTCGTGGCGAGCGGCTCTCCGAGCTTCTGCGCGCAGCCACCTCAGCCGAGGGCGAGTTCCTCTCGGTCGTGCTGAGCGGGGGACTGCGCCAAGGTGCTCTCGATGGCGTAATGGCAACGGCGATTGCAAAGGCGGCGTCGGTTCCGGTCGGAGCGGTGCGTCGGGCCGCCATGTTCTCCGCCGACCTCGGCGAGACGGCCACCATCGCGCTCACGAACGGCAAGCCCGGCCTCGAAGCTGTGGGCTTGAAACTCGGCCGTGGGGTGCAACCAATGTTGGCTGCGACCGCAACATCGGTTGGCGAAGCGATGACCGAACTGCGTGGTAATGACGACAGCGTCGAAGTATCGGTTCAGGCCAAGCTCGACGGCATCCGGCTTCAGGTCCATCGCAGCGGCAACGACGTTTGGCTGTACACCCGGAACCTGAACGACGTGACCGGAAGGTTCCCACACCTGTGCGACGCGGTTCGAGCGCTACCCGGCGATTCCTTTGTGCTCGATGGCGAGCTGATCGGGTTCTCGGAGGACTCGCCCGAAATGTTCCAGGACACGGCGTCGACGTTCAGCTCCGGTGGCGGTAGCGAACGCGTCGAGCTCGGATTGCAGTTCTTCGACATCATCCATTCCAATGGTGTGGATCTGATGGACGAACCGCTCGATGTCCGGCTGGGTCATCTCGCCAATGTCGTGGGCCAACGCGAGATTGCGGGGATCGTCACGGCCGACGTTGCCGAGGCCGAAGCGTTCCGAGACCAGACCCTCGCTGCGGGCCACGAGGGTGTGATGGTCAAGGCGCTCGACTCGGCCTATGCAGCGGGGCGTCGAGGCAAGACGTGGCGCAAGGTCAAGCCCGTGCACACCTACGACCTGGTGGTGCTTGGCGCTGAGTGGGGGCACGGGCGGCGTACGGGCTGGCTGTCGAACCTGCATCTCGGTGCACGGGATGGAAGCGAGTTCGTGATGGTCGGCAAGACCTTCAAGGGGCTCACCGACGAACTGCTGAAATGGCAGACCGAGCAGTTGCTCGAACGTGAGGATCGGCGTGAAGGAATCACCGTGTTTGTCACTCCCGAGCTCGTTGTCGAGATTGCGGTCGACGGGGTTCAGCGGTCGACCACGTACCCCGGTGGGTTGGCGCTGAGGTTTGCCCGTGTGAAGCAGTACCGGCCGGACAAATCGGCGAGCGAAGCCAACACGCTCGCCGACCTACATTCCCTTATTGGTTAGTCCTACACTTCGCTTCTCATGACTGTGCGCTTCCTATGACGTTGTTTCTCGTTCGACACGCATCCGCTGGATCCCGAGGGAGTCTCGGACATGACAATGACCTGTCACGTCAACTCGACCCGGTCGGGATCGATCAGGCAAAGGCCCTCATCGAGCTGTTGGGGGACCGCGGGGTCACCGAGGTGTACTCGTCACAGGCGCTCCGCTGCATCGAGACGGTCGAACCTTTGGCGGCCCATCTCGGGGTAGCGGTGATCGAAGAGGCGTCGTTGACCGAGGGGCAATCGGCCACCATGGCAATCCATCTCGCTCGACAGCTGGCCATGGCCGATACCACAGCGGTGTTCTCGAGCCACGGCGACATCATCCCCGACATGATTCAGACGCTCGCCCGTGAAGGCATGGTGATCGTTGGCCAGCGGGCCTGGGCCAAAGGTTCGACGTGGGAGCTAGTCACCCGCGGCGCCGACATCGTCCAAGCCAAATTCCTCGGCCCCTACTAGCCAAGCACCCCCC
>CAZMYN010000268.1:0-2476 GCA_964570495.1 uncultured Acidimicrobiales bacterium
CGCTATCTACGCGATCACCGTGATGCGCCGGGCTAAGCGCCTTGCTGCGCTCGTGCCCCCTGAACGAATCCGCTGGATGACCGGCGATGACGCTGACGTAATTGGAGAGAGCTGATGGATGACCATCTCAATTTTGATCCCGAGTCTCCAGATGCCGCGGAGCTGGACGGTCAGGAACTCGACCTCACGCCGCGGGTCCGAGATAACGAGAAGCGAGGGTCACGCACCCTCCCGACGGTGATCATCGTCGGTGTGCTGGTCGTTGTTGGCTTCGTGCTGTTCCAAGGACTGTCCGGGGCCACGTTGTCGATCCAGACCGCCGATACCGCCGTCGCCGAGCGCTCCGAGACCGGCGAACGTCGGTTCCGAATCACCGGTTCGCCAATTGCGGTCACCGACGAAGACTTCGAAGTCAACGGCCAGACCGCGGTCCGGTTCTCAATCGCGTGCGACGGCGCCGTCGTCGACGTGATCCACCACGGAAACGTGGCCGAAGCCTTCCAGACCGGAGTGCCGGTAGTTCTCGAAGGGCGATGGAACGATTCAGGGTCGATCGGCAGCGCTTGGGACAGCGGTGCGAATGATGGTTTCGTGTTCACCAGCGACCGCATGCTCGTCGAGCATGACAACGAGTACCGAGAAGACCGAGTCGACGAGATCGCGTCGTGCGGCAACGCCGACATAGCCGACGCGGCTGGAGCATGAGTTCATGCATGTATTGATCGGGTTTGGTTCCGTTTCGCTGGGATTGGCGGCATCGGTTCTTGGAGTGGGCACTTGCGCCTATGCGCTGTTGCGCGACCGCATGGACTTGATGAAGTCGGTGCGGGTCCACATCGTCCTCGTGCTGCTGGCAGCGGTCGTTGGCGTCATCGTGATGGAGTCCGCGCTTCTCACCCACGACTTCAGTGTCGAGTACGTGGCCAACAACGGTCGACGGGGCACACCGGTCTTGTTCACGATCGCAACCCTGTGGGGTGCGCTCGAAGGATCGATCCTCGTCTGGACGCTGATCCTCGCCGGGTTCATCGCCGTCGTCGGTCACCGCTTCCGGGACCGCTTCGACGACCCGATGATCGGCTGGGCCATGCTCACGATGTTGGCCGTAGCGGTCTTCTTCTATGGCCTGATGATCGGCCCAGCGAACCCATTCGTGGGCGTTGCGAATCCTCCCGATGATGGGCCGGGCCTGAACCCACTGCTGCAAAACAACGTCCTTGTGGCCTTCCACCCACCGATGCTGTACCTCGGTTACGTCGGCTTCACCGTGCCATTCGCCTTTGCGATCGGCGCCCTTGCGACCGGGCGAGTTGGCGAAGGTTGGCTCGTCGAGACTCGCCGCTGGACGGTCTTTGCGTGGGGCTTCTTGACCTTCGGCATCGTGCTCGGTGCCTGGTGGAGCTACGAGACTCTCGGTTGGGGCGGCTACTGGGCATGGGATCCGGTCGAGAACGCATCGCTTCTTCCGTGGCTCACCGGTACCGCGTTCATTCACTCGGTCATGGTGCAAGAACGGCGCGGCATGTTGCGGGTCTGGAACCTGTCACTCATTTGCGCGACGTTCGCCCTCACCATCCTCGGAACCTTCCTCACCCGCTCCGGTGTCATCGCCTCGGTACACGCATTCGCCGACGGTGGCGTTGGGCCAGCGCTGCTCGGCTTCTTCGCCGTCATCGTCGTGGTGACCGTCGGACTGATCGGCTGGCGCGGCGATGAACTTCGCTCCGTAGGCAAAATCGATTCGCCGCTCTCACGCGAGGGCGCATTCATGGCCAACAACGTGGTCTTCGCCGCCTTCGCGTTTATCGTGCTCGTCGGCACGATCTGGCCACTTATCATCGAGGCCATCAACGGTGAGCGCATCGCCGTCGGTAACCCGTTCTTCGATCGCATGACCATGCCGATCGGGTTCGTGCTGCTATTCCTCATGGCGGTCGCCCCGGTATTGCCATGGCGTAAGACCACTGGCGAAGTTCTTAGCGACCGCCTCTTTTGGCCAGCGGTCCTCGGCGTGGTTGCCATGGTTCTGGCTCTGGTTCTTGGCGGCGGCGGCTTTGCGCCTGTGCTCGCCTTTGGACTCGCCGGTTTCGCTGGCGGAGCCGCACTTCGCCAGCTCGTGCTCGCCACGCGGCGTCAGGGCTGGCGCGGCCTTGTGGGCCGGACCAACGGCGGCATGATCGTGCACTTGGGCGTCATTCTTATCGCTGTCGCTTTCGCTGCGAGCAACGCCTATCTTCGTCAGGCCGAGCTGCAGTTCGACCAGGTAGGCGACACCGCTTCGCTCGCCGGTCACGAGTTCGTGTTCCGAGGTACCGACCAGGTCGTACATCCCGACGGTCGTATCGACGACCAAGTACTCGTCGAGGTCGACGGTCGAATCGAAACCCCGGCGCTCACCGCCTTCCCATTTGCTGGGCGCACCATCGGCACCCCACAGACCCGCGGAACGCTCTTCGATGACGTGCAGCTTGCCGTC
>CAZMYN010000268.1:2576-4056 GCA_964570495.1 uncultured Acidimicrobiales bacterium
CCGCTCATCACTCAAGCCGCTCCGCTAATCGCCGGGCCCACCGTCGACGGTGCAGGATTCGACCTCGACGACCATCGCGGTCGATGGGTTGTGGTGAACTTCTTTAGCACCACCTGCATCCCGTGTATCGAGGAACATCCCGAGCTCATCGCGTTCGAAGAGGCCAACAGTCCATCGGGTGAGGCAGCCGTGGTGAGCATTGCGTTCTCGGACCGAGCCTCGAACGTCGAAGACTTCTTCGAGCGCAACGGTGGCGATTGGTCGGTCATGGTCGAAGACGTTGGCCAATACGCCATCACCTACGGCGTAGCGGCCGTGCCTGAAACATTCCTCGTCGCGCCCAATGGCATCATCACGTCGAAGTTCCTCGGCGGTATCACCCAAGCCGACATCGAGAACGAGATCACCCGCCTTGAGGGCGGGGTGGCGACGGGATAGTCGTGTTTTCTCGCAAGGTCTTTCTCTGGTTGTGTCTGCTCGCGGCGGCGTCCTCGGCGCTCGTCCTCTCGACGCAGGTCGACGGCCCTCCTCGGACGAACGAGGATCGAGTTCGAGCGCTCTCTGAAGATTTCGCGTGCCCGACGTGTGATGGCCAGTCCGTCGCTGAGTCCAACGCCGTGGTCGCCGAGGAGATCCGCAGGGACATCCGTCGGCGAGTCGACGATGGCCAAAGCGATCTGCAAATCTCCGATGCGCTCGTGTCGGCATATGGCGAGTCGGTTGACCTCCGTCCTCAAAGCGGTGGCATCGTCGGCCTGATCTGGATTTTGCCGGTCGTGGTGATGGTGTTTGGATTCGCCGCGCTCGCCGCGGTCTTCCAACGCTGGAAGACCACCGAAGCCAAGCTGGCAACCGACGCGGATGTGGCGCTGGTCGAGCAGTTACGCGGGCGGAAGGCCTAGCGGTGGCAACAGCACAGCTCTCCGAAGCAGAACTGGCGCGTATCGAAGAGGAGCGCAACCACCTGCTGGTATCGCTGGACGATCTCGACGCTGAATTTGGTGCCGGCGATATCGACGACCTCGACTACTCCACCTTGCGCGACGACTACACGGCCCGCACAGCGCAGCTCACCCGCGTGCTCGACGGTGCCGCGGTCAAGCGAACCCGCCGCAAGCGCACAGTTTCACAAAAGGCCCTCTGGGCCGTTGGGGTGTTAGCGCTGGCTGGATTGTCGTCGTGGGCGATGATCGCGTTCTCCGGCGCCCGCGGTTCGGGCGAGACAGCCAGTGGCCAGATTCGTCAGAGCACGGTGACACTGCTGGCCGATGCAGCCGAGGCCTTCGGTGTCGGCGAGGTCGACCGTTCGATCGAGCTGTACGACGAGGTGCTCACCCTGCAGCCAACGAACGTCGAGGCCTACACCTACCGCGGTTGGGTGCAGTACCAGTCCGGCAATCAAGACGCCGCCGTGGCCGACTTTGACGAAGCAGTGCTGCTCGACCCGGCCTACGCCGACGTTCGAGTGTTCCGAGCACTC
>CAZMYN010000269.1:0-3946 GCA_964570495.1 uncultured Acidimicrobiales bacterium
GAGCGGGACCACCCGTGCGAACCGTGCAACGACGTACGAACGCAAGCTCGCCCCCGTGAAGTCCCGATCGAAGTAGAGATACGACATCAAGAAGCCGCTGAGCACGAAGAACAACATGACGCCGATCTGGCCAGCGCCGAGACCCGGAAGGCCGCCCAGCCAACCAGTAGCGCCCGAGAAGTGCGCGACCACCACCACAAGCGCCGCGATCCCCCGCAGCGAGTTGAGGCTTCGAATCTCTCCGGTCACCCAGCCGTTCTAGCTGTTGAGTTCGGCTCAGATCGCCTTCACCACCAAAAACCCATGGGGCCTGTCCCCATGTCGTGACCAGAAGCTGCGCCGGTATCCTCGCCGGATGCCTGAAAACCCAATGCTCGGCCGAGCAGTCCCCGAAAGCGAATATGGGCGACTCGACACCTTCCCGGTCGATCGGCCCGTGCAGGTCACGTTTGTAACCGAGGAACTCCAGGCCCTATGCCCGGCGGTCGAAGGTGTGCAACCCGACATCTACAAGGCAACAATTAGCTACACGGCCGTGAGTAAGGCAATCGAGTCGAAGTCGCTCAAGCTTTGGTTGACGACCTACCGAGACAAGCGAATCTTCGCCGAGCACCTCGCTGGCGAAATGGCTGACCACATCGCAGCGATCGGTGACGGTGTCGCCGAGATCACGGTCACTCTGGTTCAGAACGTGCGTGGCGGAATCGGGACCGAGGTAACCGCTGGCCCGCGCTGACGCGACGGCCCAACTACCGACGCGGAAGAGGCAATGCCCCGCGCCCGAACTGGTCACGGACCTTCTCAACAAATGCTGGCGGCCACAGCACAGCGGCTTTAACGAGATGCAGTGCGCCTGCGACTCGATCGCCGGAGAGGAACTTGGCGCCACCGACTCGAAAGTTCAGCCCGGACTCATCTCGAAGAGCTCGTGAGTAGCGCTTCCACGCAGGGTCATTTCGCTCGCCCTCCTGGAAGTCAGCAAACTTGGGTTCAGGCACGCCAGCCACGTTTGCCTCGTGACACGCTGCGACGTAACGGACGACCTCGCGTTGGCCCTTCCACTTCGATGTCGACAGCGAGCCCTGGTGGATTCGGAAGCCGAATTGGCGATCTGGCAGCGCGAGTACCGGCCCGTGAAATGACATCTGGCTAAAGATGCGGTTGTCGAAGCTCATTGCGAACTCCGGTTCCCATCCACCGAGCGACCGCAGTGCATCGACCCGCAAGACCGAGCCGGGCCACAAGAGCTCGAACGCGCGGCCCGACTCGTGCCACTCTCGCCACTCCTGCACGGTTGTTGGCCCCAGGTCCTTGTTCGAACCAATAATTGGATTGTGCGGGTCGCCAGCAATGCGACGGGCAAAGGTCGTGATTACCGACGGAAGCGGCTCGACGCTATTGAACGCCTCGATGATGAGCGGCACACGGTTACCCAACACAACATCGTCGTCACCCATGAAGTTGACCAACGACGTCTCGACCGCGGCGAATGCGGCGTTGTGCGATTCGTCGATCGGGATGATCTCGTCGATATGGATGAACTTTGTTGGCCCTTGCCAGTCGGCGACCTGAGCAATCGTCCTTTCCCGGATGGCTGGTTCGGTGCTGTTAAAAAGGATCTGCAACGACACACCCTCGGGGGTTGTGTCGATGAGGCTTTGCACACAGGCAGCCAAATACTCGGGACGATCGACGGTGTTAATCGCGATGGTGAGATCCTCGACCCCATAATTCGGCCGTCGTTCGATTGTTGGATCAGGGGAGCTCGGATCGAGCTCGTCAGCCATCGGCGGTCAGCCGGCGCCGGATCGCCATGTCCTGGGCCAACTCCATACTCGCAACGTCGTTGAGGTTCAGATAGTCGCCCGTGAGATCGAACGCTCCCACGTCGTGACCCTGACGGATCAAGTCGTCGACAAAGGTGACGAAGTCGAGCGAGGAACGGCCGCCCTCGAATGCTTCCTCCAGCTTGATCATGACATCGGCGCGAATCACGAACGCGGCCATGCCCAACAAGTCGTTCGGGGTCGATACCGGATTCTCCACGAGTCGCACAATACGCTCATCGGCGCGCTCTACCGAGAAATTCTTCTTGATCAGCGCCGGATCGTCGACGGACTTAACCGGGAGCACCGTGCTGAATCGTTCATGGTCGAAGGCAGTGATCTCGGCGAGGTTCGTGCCCAAGTAAAACTCATCAGCAAGCATGATCAGGCCGCGGCGACCAGCCATATACGGCTTGGCCAGCAAAACCGACCACGCCCAGCCCTTGTCCAAGTGCTGATTCTCGACGTAGGTAATTCGGGCGCCGTAGTCGGACCCATCTCCGAAGAACTCCCGGATGGTGTTGCCCATGTATCCAAGAACGATGACGATCTCTTCGATTCCCATCTCACCCATGAGTTCCACGTGGCGCTGAATGTTGGGCTTCCCATCGATGAGAAACATGCCTTTGTGGAGCTCGTAGGTGTAGGGGCGCGCTCGAATACCGCTTCCAGCTGCGGGAATGATGCCAATCAGGGAATCCACAAACAGTTCTTCTCTTCTAGAGACTTGGTTCGACGTTTGCATAGAACTCGCGAACGAGCGCTACGAAATCGTCAATGGTAGACAGCTTGGCCCGCTCCGCCATGATGTGTTTGCTGAGCTGCAGGTTCGTGATCTCTAGTTCGGACCGGCGAGCTTCGTCTTCAATGTCGCGAATATCGGCGACCCCGGCAATACCGAGGGTCCGCCGAGCCATCGAACAGGCGCAAAAGCCAGCCGACTCGCGCAACAAGTTCTGCATGAAGTTCGACCGCAACGTGGCGAACTCGTCATTGGACAGGAGACCATTCGTGAGCATCGTGGTCTCGCTGGACTCTCGCCACAGCTCGTCGAAGCGCTTCGCAAAAGTGTTCCAGATAACGACGATCTGATCGATCAGCCATTCGCGGTAGTCCGCGCCACCGCTGCGCTCGAAATGCGACGTGCAGCACAACAAGAAGTTCGAGATGATCTTGCCCACATCGAAACCGAAGGGCCCGAAATACGCGAACTCCATATCGATGACGTAGCTCTCGTCCGCGTTGACCATTAGCGAGCCGGTGTGGAGGTCGGCGTGAAGAAGGGCGTCGGTCTTCGCGACGAACAGGTCCTTGAAGGCAAGGACATCGAGCTTGTAGGCCGAATCGGAGTGGATGTTCTCCTTGGCCCACGCATCGGTGGCTGGGTTGGAGTAGTTCGAGTCATGCTCCATGTACGGGAACGTGAAGATGAACTCTTCGGTGAGTTTGCAGAGCTCGGCGTTCATCGTGAACTGATCCATCAGCTCACGGCGAGCCTCGCTTGGCATTGCCCACGCGCTCGTGCGAAAGAGGGTCTCGGCCATAAAGACACCGATGTGTTCGGCGACCTGCGGGTACTCGATTCCGTCGAGCATGCCGATGCGCAAAATGATGTGGTCGCTGAGGCATTGCATCACGACGGTGCTCATTGCCTCGTCGGCGTGAAAGATCGTCGGAACGAGGTCCGCCACGACATCGTTGTAAATCGTCAACGCGCGGATCTCATAGGTCATGCGATCGCGGCTGAGCGGCCACTCCTCGCCGACCATCCGCAAATACGGCACGGCCTGTTTAACAATGACCGACTTTGACGCGTCCGAGGCGTTGCTCACCCGGTAAACAAAGTTGAGGTTGCCGTCACCAATCTCATCGATGCTGATGGCGTTGGACGCGAAGCCGTCGGCCAATCCCAACACGTTGGTCACCGCGGGTATCGCGTTCAGGTAGTCGGGAAGAAGGTCGCGGTCGAGAACGTAGTAGTCGGTCTCGGTCACTTGACCCCAACAAGCTGAGTTTCGACAACACCCGCCTTGTCGAGCTCGCCGAGGATTTCGTCGTGGACGAGTCCGTTCGAGGCAAGCAGGTCGGTCTTGTCCAGGTTCCACGGGTTGCCGTGGAAG
>CAZMYN010000270.1:0-3903 GCA_964570495.1 uncultured Acidimicrobiales bacterium
CCCTACAACAACCCCGAGGGCGCGCTCGCTCGCCGCGAGGTTGTGCTCCAAGCAATGCTGCGCAACGACTTCATCACCGAGGACGAATTCAACGCAGCCCTCAACGACCCCATGGAACTCATGCCCGAGTTCGACGAAGACGAAACCGACTACCCCGCTGGCCACTTCGTCGAAGAGGTCAAGACCTGGATTCTCAACGGCGAGTTCATGACCGACCGCTGGGTCGCGGACAACCCCGCACGCGCCGCCGACCTCTCCACCTACCAAGCCCGCGAGGATTTGCTCTTCCGTGGCGGCATTCGAGTTCGCACCACGATCGATCTCGACATGCAACGCCAGGCCGAGGCTGCCATCGAGGCAATCCTGCCCGCTGGCCAGGGGAACCCCGACGCGTCAGCGGTGATCATCGACCCACCCACCGGCGAGATCATCGCCATGGTCGGGGGCCGAGACTTCTTCGGCGATTCCCAGTTCGCAAACGTCAATCTCGCCATGGGCAACGGCCGCCAGGCCGGTTCGGCTATGAAGCCAATTCTGCTCGCTGCGGCGCTCGAGCGAGGCGTCTCGGTAACCCAGAGTTTCGCTGCTCCCCGAGTCCAAGAATTCGAGCTCCCCGATTCGACCACTCCATGGATCGTGCGAGGCGGCTCGCGCACCGAGGTAAGTGACCTGGTCGATGGAACGGTCTGGTCCCGCAACACCGTGTACGCCCAACTCGCCCTCGACCTCGGGCCAGAAGTTGTTGGCCAGACCGCCAACGAACTCGGCATGACGTCGGACATCGCACCGGTCTATGCAGCCGTGCTCGGAACCGAGAACGTGACGACGCTCGATCTTGCTGCGGCCTATTCGACGTTTGCGAACCGCGGCGTTCAGCACGACCCGGTGTTCGTCACCGAGATCATCAACGCCGACGGCACCACCCTGTGGGCCCATGAGCCCGAGGGCACCCGCGTGATCGAGACCACGACCGCCGATCAGCTCAGCTGGGTGCTGGGCCAAGTCATCGAGCGCGGCACTGGCCGCGACGCCGACTTTGGTCGCCCCGCTGCAGGCAAGACCGGCACGTCGCAGAACTTCGCCGACGCAACCTTTGCGGGATACACCCCCGACCTCGCTGCCGCAGTGTGGGTTGGTTTCCCACAGGGGCAGATTTCGATGGTGCCGTGCAATCGCAAGGCGTGCACCGACGACGACCCCGGCACCGACATCCAGGTCGCCGGCGGCACGTACCCCGCGCGTATCTGGCGCGAGCTCATGACCTCAGCCCACGCCGGGATCTCGGCAACCGAGTTCAGTCCGCCGCCGGTCAGCGCTCCCCCAACCACCGTTCTCAATCTTCCTGACTCTGTCGAGGTACCCGATCTATTCGGACAGACCGTCGCAGCTGCGAACACGTCCCTTACCGATACGACGCTGATCCTGTCGCCGGTCGAGATCGTGGACGAGAACTTCACGCCAGGAACGATCATCAACCAGGCACCACCGCCGTCCACGCCCGTGCCTGGCGGAACGTCGATCGTTGTCGAGGTCGCCGTGTCGGCCGAGAGACCGACCGTTCCCAATGTCATTGGCGACGACCTCAGCACGGCACGGACAAAGATTCGACGTCAAGGCTTTACGAGCACGCGCGTCTTTGTCGACGAGGACGGCAACTTTGCTCGGGCGACCGACAGTGCAACGGCCGTCGTTGTTCGCCAAAGCATCGATCCGGGCACGATTAGCGAGGTTGGCACCACCATTAACATCGTGCTTGAGGTCCGTTGATAATGGCTACGCTGACCAGGTGAGCGAACCCCAAGACTTCGACCGGATTACCGGCAATTTTCGCTACGACCACGCGGGTGACGAGATGCCCGACGAGATGCGCCCGGGAGCTGGACGGATCGAACACGTCCCCGAAGGAATGGGAACAGGAACCCGGATCGCGGCGATCGTCTTCATGCTCGGTGCGCTCGCGTTCTGGCTGTTTGCGTTCAGCCCGTATGCCCGTGAACGATTCCAGGCACCCGACCAGATCGAAGACGCGACGTTCGTCATCGCGATCGAGCGCCGCTGCGCTGTCGCCGTGGCAGAAATGCAAGCCCTTCCGTCGAGCCAATCCGTCGACACCCCGCGCGAACGCGGTTTGCTCGTCGAAGAGGCAAATGCGTCGCTCGTCCGGATGCGCGACGACCTCGCTGCACTCCCCGGTGGCACCGAAGCCGACCAAGAACTGATCTCTCAGTGGCTCGGCGATTGGGACTTCTACCTTGCTGACCGCGACGCCCACAGCCGCAAACTCCTAGCCGGCGAAGACTCGCGATTTCTCACGAGCGAGGTCAACGGAGTTTTCATCAGCGAGCGTATGAGTGGGTTCGCTCGCCGCAACGACATCCGCTCCTGCTTGCCCCCAGGGGATCTCTAACTCCTTCGGCGCCACGCTCCTCGGTCGCGGGGCCGTACGAAGTCTGCGCGCTCTACCTCTCAAACGTTGCCATGAGGCAAGCGTTGACGATGTGATCCGCCGAAATGCCGACGATGTCGTGTAGGTCGCTAATCGTGCCCGACTCGCCGAAGCGATCGACGCCGAGCGTGAGCTGTTTGACGCCGAGCGCCGATCCAATCCAGGCAAGGCTGTGGCTCGCGGCGTCGTGCACGCTGACGACCGGGCGATTCCGTTCTGCGTCGGGCACGAGTCGGTGGAGCTGACTGGGCTCGCGGATGGCCTGAGCCGAACCAATCGCTGGCGCATAGCTGGCTCGCCAGCTCCGGTAGACCCGATCTGGGCTGGTCAGCTGCACAACGGTTGCTTGCACGCCTTCCTCGTCGAGCTCGGCGGCTGCTTCGAGTGCTTCGGGCGCCATTGCACCGGTCGTGATGATCGTGACGCCTGGCCGTCCGTCGGGAGCACCCTCACGCAACCGGTAGCCGCCCGCGAGGACATGGCGCCGCAGCGTTGCTTCGCCATAACGTTCGAACGCCTCGGCGAAGGGCAGTTGATCGATTGGACGGGTGGAGAGACGCAAGTAGCTGCTCGTGCCGTCGGGGCGAGCCAGGTCGGCGATTGCATCGCAGAGCATCCAGTCAACCTCGGTTGCGTAGGTGGGCTCGGCGTAGTTCAGGTTCGGAAGCTCCGCGCCGACCGATGCGGTGATCGTCGATTGATGAGCGCCACCCTCGGGCGCGAGCGTGACTCCGGCAGGGGTGCCGCTCACGATGAAGCGGGCGTCGTTGTAGACGCCGTAGATGAGGGCGTCGAGCCCACGGAGCACGAACGGGTCGTAGACCGTGCCGATCGGCAACAGCTGCGTGCCGTGATGGTCGTGGCTTAAACCGAGCTGACCGAGCAACATGAACAGGTTCATCTCGCTGATCCCAAGCTCGATGTGTTGGCCGCTTGGAGAGGGCGCCCACTTGAGTAGTCGATCCGCGCCGCCGTGATCGTCGCGCTCGGTGTGTGAGAACACGCCCTTCTTGTTGATCCAGCCGGCCAAGTTGGTCGAGATCGAAACATCGGGCGCGGTGGTGACGATGTGGGTGCCGACGCCGTCGATGTCGGCGAGGCTCCCAAGCGTGCGCCCGAACGCCTCTTGCGACGATGTCGAACCAGTGAGCATTGGCGGGCGCGCATTGACAGGTACCGGTGGCGTGGGGCGCAGCACCGGCATTGGGTTGTTGATCTCGCCGCCGACCGAATTGCACAGTTGCCCTGCGGGGGAATCGGCAGCGAAGCGGTCCCATTCGGTGTCGGGAGTAAGGCCAACACGGCTGCGAAGCGCATCGATCTCTTCGGGCGACAGCAGCGCCGCGTGGTTCATCGGGTCGCCAGCCATCGGCAAATTCCAGCCCTTGACGGTGTACGCGAAGACGACCGACGGACGACTGACCTCGGCGTCACAGATCCGGAACGTATCGAGCAAC
>CAZMYN010000271.1:0-3867 GCA_964570495.1 uncultured Acidimicrobiales bacterium
CGCACAGGTCGCTAGCGAAGCTGGCGGCGTAGGCGAGAGCCGAGGGCGTCGGCGATCCACGTCAGAGCAATGAGGGCGAGCACCGCTCCCGATACGGCTGCGAAGTCGCGGGCGACGATGTGCTCGTTGATGAGCTGGCCAAGTCCGCCCGCGCCGACGACTCCAACAACGACGGTTTCGCGCACGATGACCTCCCAGCGGTACAGCGCGAGCGCGACCATGCGCGGCGCAACCGACGGCAGCGCTCCATAGACAAGCGCGGTCGTTGGGCCAGACCCGGTGAGAAGAAGCTGATCGGTCGGTGCGGTGTCGCGATCCTCCAACACATCGGCGAAGAGACGGCCGAGCACCCCGAGGTTGTAGACGCCGAGACCGACCGCCCCTGGCCACAACCCCGGGAACAGAATCAGCACGGCGAGGAACGCCCACATCGGCGCCGGGACCGCCCGGGCGAGTAGCAGGAGTAGGCGCATCACAAAGCCGGTTGCCCGGGTCGTCGACGACGGGGTCTGCGCGTGTTCGGTTCGGCGGCGAGCAATGACCGCAGCGGCGATCCCGCCGACGACCGCCACGACGAGGGCGAGCAGCGACAACGCGAGGGTGTCGATGGTGGCCCCAATGAGCTCGCCCCAACCGCCTGGCCCGAGTCGAGGCCGAAGCAGCTCGCTGAGTAGATCGATAGCGAGCGTTGCCGACCTCGGACGCCACAGCTCAAAGATGTTGAGCCCGGCCCACCACGCCGAAAGCGGCACCAACACGAGGACGGCCACTAGCGAGAATCGGCTGACCCGTTCCTCGCTCGAACGGCGAATCACGGTCGACCATCGGTCGATGCCGCCGCTCAGAATCATGAGGGCAAAGATCAGCGTCCAGATCTCGTTGTAGCGCAGCGTCTCGAAGCTCAGGTCGAGCTGAAAGCCGAGGCCACCAACACCAACGACACCAAGAACCGCGGCCGAACGAACAGCGCATTCCATTCGATAGAAGCTGTACGAAACGAGGTCGTGGCGAACGGTCGGCAACACGCCGTAGAGCAGCGCGGACCCGCGGCTGGCTCCGGTCGCTCGGAGCTGGTGGAAGGTCTGGGGGTCGGCTTCGTCGATGGCCTCGGCAAAGACCTTGCTCGTGACAGCGCCATACGGGATGCCGATCGCCAGTACGGCAACGAGCGGGTCGAAGCCGAAGACCTGCACCAACAACAGCGCCCAGATCACCTCGTGAATGCCGCGCGGTATGACAAGAACGCCACGAGCCAATGAGCGCAGCGGGTGCTCGTTCCAGAGCAGCTCGGAGGTCGCGGCCGCACCTACGACGGCGAACAGAATCGATGCTGCTGTTCCCAAGATGGCCAGCGCCAGGGTCGTCAGCGCAGCATCGGCCGCGAGAGAAACAAACTCGCCCGAGAGCTCGGGGCGCAACGCCGCCGTCCAGAACTCCGCGAAGCTCGGCCAGCCACGGGTGTTGACGATTCCGTTGTCGAAACCCGCACGCCACGCCGCCCACACAAGCGCGACCGCTGCGATTGCGATGGCCTGGCGACGGTCGCGTTGGCGATCCTGGTTCTCGACCGTGACAGCGCGTATAGGAGTAGCCGTGACCATGTGACTCAGGTTCGCTGGTAGAGCGCGTCGATGTCTCGGTCACCCACATCGACCGCGGCGCGGTCGAACACGATCTGTCCGTGCGAGAGCCCAATGATCCGGTCGGAGTGGCGCAGCGCAAGCTCGGGGTCGTGCACGCTAAAGACCGCAGCCCACGTTGGGTTGGGCGGGCACAACAACGCCATCACCTGTTCGGACAATTCGGGGTCGACCGACGAGGTTGGCTCATCGGCGAGCACGAGCTCGGGTGCGTGGAGCATTGTTCGCGCCACCGCAACTCGTTGTTGCTCGCCGCCGGAGAGGTCACCGGTCCGCGCGTGGGCGCGGTCGGCGAGCCCGACCAAGTCGAGCACGTCGATGACATCGGACGCGTCGCCGGGACGGACCAAAGACGCGAGTGCCTTGGTTGTCGACCACGAACCCAGCCTGCCTCCGTTGACCGAGTGGATAACCCGTAGGGCCGGCGCTAAGCCCAAGTGCTGCGAGATGATGCCGATTCGCCGCCGGTGGTCACGGAGCTTGGCTCCTTTCAGATCAGCCAGCGCATTGTCGAGTACCTCTACATGTCCGTCGTCGGGGACCACCAAGCCACCAATGACGTTCAGCAGCGACGACTTTCCCGCGCCGCTTGGACCGATCAGCGCAACCCGTTCACTACGGGCCACGCTGATCGACACGCGATCGAGCGCGACGACCTGGCCGTGTGACACGACCAGGTCTCGACAATTGACCGCTCGCCCAGAGGCGAGGTTTGGGTTATCCATGCGCCCGTGGGCCGTTAACGAATGAGCCCGGTATCGCGACCGACCAATTCGATTGCTTCATAGTTGTCGTTTTCGGTAACGACGAAGGACCCAGCACCGAACAGCTCAAGGATCGCTGCGTGGTCAGCGTCTGATGCGTCGAGTCCCAACAATGCCTCGGTCAATTCGCCCGTGAAGCCGGGGCCGAGGCGGTCATCGAGGTCGGGCTGTGCGACCCAGTGGTAGTCGAAGTACGGCGGCGTTCGGAAGATCTCGATGACTTCGTCGGTGTCGACCGTTCCCTCAGCCACTCGTGCGTCCCACACCTGGGAGTTGAGTGCGCCAACCTCGAAGCTGCCAGAGGAGACGACTTCGATCGTCGCGTCGTGGCTGCCCGAGAAGCCGGGTTGACCCGCGAAATCGCTTGCCGGGTCGATGCCTGCTTGAGACAAGAACGACTGGGGCATGAGCCGACCCGATGTCGAAGATTCCGAACCGAACGTGAACGATCGACCATCGAGCGTGGCGAGATCTTCGACGCTCCCCAACGGATCGATGCCCGCATCGGCACGAGCGATAAAGACCGACGTGAACTCTTGGTCGATATCGCGCTGCACGATCGCATTCGAGCCCTCAACTTCGAGGCGAGCCTGAACGCCGGTGAGGCCACCGAACCAGACTGCGTCGAGGTCGCCGACGCTAAACCCGGTGACGGCCGAGGAATACTCGGTGACCGGGACGTACTGCACGGCCAAGCCGTCGATCTCGTCTTCGAGATACGTCGCCAACAAGTCGTAGGTACGTTGCAAACGTTCGGGTTCCTGGTCGGGGATAGCCCCAACGCGAAGGACCCGGGTTTGGGCACCAGAAGAATCATCTACCGATTCTTCGGCTGACTCCTCGAGTAATCCCGTAGCGGAGTCGGTACTGCTGCCGCATGCAACGGCCAGCAGTGAGAAACTCAGAGCTAGTGCGATGGCCCGCCAACTGCGGACCCTGAACTTGGAAGTCATTGGAGACCTCCTGAGGTATTCAGGAACATGAGAATCCTTATTGGTTATGTGGAGGCTTCACAATAACTGTCGCGTTCTGGCCGTTTCCAGCCGTTTGGTGGATTCTTCCCGCGCGTTTACTTTCGTCGAATCGGCTCGCCAGCTCGGCCGCACACGTCACCGAAATAGAGTGGGGCGCATGTGGGATGAACGTTATTCAAAAGACGGCTACCTATTCGGCACCGAACCAGCAGCGTTCCTAACCGCGCAAGCCACCTGGCTTCCGTCGAGCGGCACAGCGTTGGCGGTCGCTGACGGCGAGGGCCGGAACTCGGTCTTTGTTGCTCAGCAGGGGCTCAAGGTCACGGCGGTCGATGCGTCACCTGTCGGCGTGGAGAAGGCGAAACGGCTGGCGGAGAGCGCCGGGGTCAGCATCAACTTCGAGGTTGCCGATCTGCTCACGTGGAACTGGGAGCCCGAGGCCTACGACCTGGTCGTGGCAATCTTCATTCAGATCGTCGGCGCCGACGA
>CAZMYN010000272.1:0-3801 GCA_964570495.1 uncultured Acidimicrobiales bacterium
GCTGATGTGGGGGGAGTGGTGTGGAACGAGAGTGATTGGCACGACCTCGTCGACGAGGCGAGAGCGAGCCTTCCGAGCATCGTTGCTGAACTTGGCCCGCATGCTGTCGAGATCCTGGTTCGAAACGCGCGCCTGCGCGCCAAGCTTGCCGAGAAGGCCGCGCCCGCGATTCTTCCGGCGCGCCGAGACATGGCTCAGCAGCTCGTCCGCCTCGTGTACCCGAATCACCTGACCGGCGTGGGCCCTGACCGGCTCGCCGACGTTGCCCGGTACCTGCATGCCATGGAGGTTCGCCTCGACAAGCTTCCCGATCGAATCACCCAGGACGGCCAACTCATGGCGAGATGCAAAGCGCTCGAAGCCGACTTTGATCACTATGCCGAGCAGCTCGCTCCGTCGCCCGAACTCATCGACCTCAACTGGAAGCTTGAGGAGCTGCGGGTTGCCACCTTCGCTCAACAGGTTGGCGCAGCCGAGAAGGTCAGCGAAAAGAAGATCCGCGCCGCTCTGCGGGCTCTCTGACTTGGAACGCAGTACCTACTGACGAGACATCTAGGTGAGCAACGTTGTGAAGGTCGCCAGATCGATATTGCCGCCGCTGAGGGTGACGCCGACGCGCATGTCGGGTTCAACGAGGCCACGGTGCAGCACCGCAGCGAGCGCAGATGCACCAGATGGCTCGACCACCAGCTTGTGATGGTCGAAGAGCTTGCGCATGGTGTCGATGATCTCGTCGTCGGACACGGTCGCGAACTCGTCGCACTTGGTGCTGTTGACCGACCAGGTGAGCTTGCCTGGCGCGGTGGTCTGTTGGCCGTCGGCGATGGTTCGGGGCACTGCATCGAGGCCAACAATGTGCCCAGCCTCGCGGCTCAGCACATGGTCGTTGCTCGCTTCGGGCTCGACGCCCACGATCACGATGTTGGGGTTGTGGGCCTTGGCCACCGTCGCGCAGCCAGACAACAAACCGCCGCCGCCCACACACACGAACAACATGTCGAGGTCGGGCACCTGGTCGACAAGCTCGAGCCCGACGGTGCCCTGGCCAGCCATCACATCGACATGGTCGAATGGCGCAATGAGCACACCGCCGCGCTCGGCAAGGACCCGTTCAGCTACAGCAGGCCGGTCTTCGTCATAGCGGTCGTACTCGACAATGTCGGCACCCCAATGCATCGTGGCGGCGCGCTTCATCGCTGGTGCGTCGAGCGGCATGATGACCGTGGCTTGGCAACCAAAGATGCCCGCAGCCCGGCTGATTGCCTGGCCGTGATTGCCCGAGGAGTACGTGATAACCCCGCCAGCTCGCTCGTCGTTGGACAACGACGCAATCGCATTTGTCGCTCCGCGAAACTTGAACGAACCCGTCCGCTGTAGCGACTCGGCTTTGCAGAATACCTGGGCATCGACAACACGCGACAGGTTGGTGGATTCGATGACCGGGGTGCGAACAACGTGCGGCGCGATTCGCTCGGCGGCCGCTTCGACGTCGGCAAGTTGAATTGCCGGGCCATCGAGCTCAGTCATCAAGGTTGATGCACGGGTCAAAGTCAGGAAGCGTTCCGCCCGGCGACTCGGCAAAGCCGAGCGAAACCGCCATAAGAAAGCCCTCGGCTTTGTCGGCGTGGGGATAGCGACGTTCGAGCGCGGTGAAGGCAGGCGAGTGGTTGAGTTCGACCAAGTGAGCAAGTTCGTGCACGATCACATAGTCGATCACGAAGTCGGGAAACTCGGCCATACGATCCGAGATCCGAATCGCACCCGTGGCCGGAGTGCATGAGCCCCATCGTTTCTGTTGGCGACTCGACCACACGATCGATGAGGGCTCCGGCAACGAATACTCCCGTGCCAGCTTTCGGGCCCGTTTGGGCAAGTCGAGATCGCGCGACGAGCGCTTTCGGTCGAGCTTCGAGGTGAGGTCGTCGATGTGTTGTTGTTGCTCGGCCGAGCTGAGCCCCTCGGGCATCCGAATCTCGATCGTTCCATCGACGATGCGAGCCGACACCGTCTTCTTGCGGCGAGCCGACGTGATCACCTTGACCGGGAGTTGGTCGACAGCAGTCATTACAGAATTTGGTCGGACTGTGCCGTTTCGAGTTCGGAACTGAGCAGCTCGACTCGGTCTCCCGCGACGACCTCGCCATCGGCGGTGACTTCGAGCCACAGCGCGCCCAAGTTGCCAATGCGGCCGCGCTTCACATCGGAGCGCTCCTCGATCAGATAGATCAACCCGCCATGAGCAAAGACGATCGCCTCATCATCTGGCCCGAGCATGTCGGCAACGATCTTCAAACCCTTGACCAGTCGTGGCCAGAGCTGATCGTCGAGCTCGTAGTTCGGTGGACGCTTGTCGGCGTCGAGATAGCCGGGCCACTCTTCTTCGATTTCGGCGCGGGTGAGACCGCTCCACTCGCCAGCGCTCCGCTCGACCAGTTCGGGAACCGGCACGATCGGCCCGATACCGAGCTCGTTGGTCACGATGTATGCCGTTTCGGCAGCACGAGACAAGGTGGACGAAGCAGCGACGTCAAAGGTGCCGAGCGACGACGCTGCGGCCTTGGCCTGCTCACGGCCCAGATCGGACAACGGAATGTCAGCTTGGCCCTGCCAGCGGCCCACGGCATTCCACTCGGATTGGCCATGGCGAACAAAAAGGATGCGACCCATGGCTCACAACGTACACTTTTGTTGTGACAACACTTCGTCTATTCGCCACGGTCCGCGTGGCCGCGGGTACCGGCAAGGCGTCGTTCTCGGGCGAAACCGTTGGCGATGTGCTGGCTGCGGCCCGCAATGAGTACGGGCCGGACTTCGCTGAGCTCGTGCCGTCGTGTCGGATTTGGGTAAACGGTCAGACAGCTGACGAAGCCACCGCGGTGACCGACGAAGACGAAGTCGCGCTGCTGCCGCCCGTATCGGGCGGCTGAGGCTCACATTTGATACGGCATTTGCCGACTAGCGTTGAGTAGGCAGTCTCCCTTTGGAGGATCCAATGACGCCCGAACTCGATGTGGTCACCAACCCAACTTTCATCACCGATCTCGGTGACCGTGACATGGACGAGCTGCGCGCCGTGCGTAGTCGCTGCCAGGCGCTTGAGAACTCACTGTCCTATGTGCGTCGCCTGATCCAGGGCCGCGTCGACATTGTCGGCGGAGAACTCCAACGCCGTCGCGAAGGCGGTGACGCTGGAAACGTCAGCGAACTTATTGGCCGCTTGCCCGACATCTTGTCCGACGGCAGTCGTGTCCAAGGTGGCCCCGCCGCAGTGCGTCCACCGCATTCGCTCGAACCCGATCCCGACGTGACTGCTCAACTTGAAGCACGGCTCGAAGAGATCTTCCCTGCCGAAGCCCTCGCAGAGGTATCGACCCGAGACGAGTCCGCGCTTAACGACGTGCTCAGCTCTCTCAACTCGCTCGAGGACGAGGTCTCCGACAGTCGTCGCCAGCTGCACAAGATCATCGACACGGTCCAAACCGAAGTCACCCGCCGTTACACCACCGGCGAAGCCACCGTCGACGGCCTGCTCAAGAGCTAACTGGACGTACACTTCACTCGGCGCTTCTTGCGTCAGTGCCGCCTTAGCTCAGTTGGTAGAGCAACGCTCTTGTAAAGCGTAGGTCATCGGTTCGACTCCGATAGGCGGCTCTCTTCTTCCGCGGTCGCAATCCGTCGCTGTCGCTCCTCGATGCTCGGCGGCTGGCCGGAGGCCCCGGTCCGCCCGGACCGGCTTCGCAGCTCCGGGCTCTCTTCTTCCGCGGTCGCAATCCGTCGCTGTCGCTCCTCGATGCTCGGCGG
>CAZMYN010000273.1:0-3779 GCA_964570495.1 uncultured Acidimicrobiales bacterium
CTGCGTGACTTCGATGAACTCGCCGAGTTTCCGGGTGCCTTTTACTGTCGAGGTGAAGCGGTCCGCGCTGGCGGAAACGAAATTCAGCCCTACGTCACCGATGTTCCCGTCGAGGTCGCCGGGGTGACGGTCGTTCCCGGCGACATCATCTTCGCTGACACGACGGGTGCCGCGGTCATCCCAGCATCAAATGCCGACGAGATCCTCCAGACCGCTCGGATGATCAAAGAGATGGGTCATCAGATGCTCGAGAAGATTCGAGCCGAGGACCCCGGCGAGGTCATTGTTAGTGGAAGCCAGGAGATCTGAGCCGATGAATACAGCACAGCAGTTACTCGAAGCCCTCGAAAAAGAGGGAGTCTCGTACGTCTTTGGTCTGCCCGGTGATGAGAACCTTCCCTTCGTTGAAGCGGTAGCGAACTCCGACCAGGTGAGCTTCGTTTTGACCCGCCACGAAGGCGCAGCCGGTTTCATGGCTGCGGCCCATGGCCACCTCACGGGCGGGCTCGCCGTTGCCATGTCGACGCTCGGGGCGGGGGCTACCAATCTGGCGACGCCGGTTGCTCACGCCTGGTTGGCCGAGTCGCCGATGTTGGTGCTCACGGGCCAAAAGCCAATTCTCGACAATATGCAGGGCAAGTATCAGCTGGTCGATGTCGTCGACCTCATGACGCCCATCACGAAGATGTCGGCGTCGGTCCCATCGGCCGCGGCGCTCCCAGGCCTGATCGCAGAAGCAATCCACGTCGCGCTCGAGTATCCGCAAGGTCCGGTACATCTCGAATTGCCGGTGGATGTGTCTGGCGAACCAGCGGGAATCCACCCGTTGCTCGAGATCGGTCGAGCTGACCCGGCACTGGCGACGGAGGCATCGATGGCCACGGCAGCAACCCTGTTGCAAGAAGCCAAGCGGCCATTGGTGCTCCTTGGCGCCAGCGCGAACGCTCGCCAAGCCGTGCCAGCGGCGGTGCGGAACTTTCTGTCCGCAACCGGTATCCCCTTCATTTGCACGATGATGGGCAAGGGTGTCGGCGACGAGATGAGCGACCAGTTCTTGGGTTCCGCGGGAATGCCCGGAATGGGGATCCCGCATTGCGCGGTGCAACACAGCGACCTTGTGGTGAGCGTGGGTCATAACGTGATCGAAAAATCGCCGTTCATCATGAAGCCCGACGACGCTCGAACGGTGATCCACATTCATGACTCACCCGCCACCGCGGACACGATCTGGTTCCCCCAGCACCAGGTGGTCGGCGATATGGCGCACTCTCTGATCGAGCTCACCGAGCGCGTCAGCGGGGCGGCATCGTGGGAGCTCGACGGTTACGCCAAGCTGCGGAAAGCCGCGGTTGGCGCGATGATGGCGGAGCCCACCGATCCAACTCCCGGGATCGTCAAGCCACAGCACGTCGCGCAGACCGTGCGCAAGGCGCTCGGTCCTGAAGACATCATCAGTTTGGACAATGGCATCCATAAGTTGTGGATGACCCGCAACTATCCGGCGCTGGCACCTCGAACCATTCTGGTTGACTCGGCGTTGGGGTCGATGGGCACGGGCGTGCCCGCCGCGATCGCAGCCAAGCTGGTGTATCCCGACCGCCGCGTCGTCGCTGTCGTCGGCGACGGTGGTTTCATGATGACCGGCCAGGAGATCGAGACCGCGGTGCGCCTCGGGCTCGACCTCACCGTGGTGATCTTCAACGATGGCGCGCTCGGAATGATCCAACTCAAACAGGAAGCGATGGGCAACGCCGTCCACGGGGTTGAGTTCACCAACCCGGACATCATTTCCTACGCCACAGCGTTTGGTTCGACCGGTACGCGAGTCGATAGTGCCGCAGGCCTCGCCGACGCGTTGCAAAAGGCAGCCGATGCTGGCGGGGTGCACGTGATCGACGTGCCGGTGGACTACAGCGAAAATGCAAAGCTCATGGCCGCCATGAAGGCCATTGACTGCAACTCGGTCGTCGGAGCGTAGATGTCAGAACACCTGCACCGTCAAGCACTCTCAGCGCTTGACTCTGACGTGTCTGGTGTCTTGCACACCACCGATGAGTTGCGCTCTATCCTGGGTGAACGCTGCCTGATCGAGCGGTACCTCGAAGTCGAGACAGCCTTGGCCACAGCCCAAGCCGACCTCGGGCTCATCCCACGTGAAGCTGCAGTTGCAATTGCAAAGGTAACGGTCGACGATCTCGACTTCACGAGGCTCGCCGACCAGATGACCATTGTTGGCTACCCGGTGGTTGGGTTGATCCAACAAATCGTCGAGGTCGTCCCGAACGATCTTGGACAGTGGGCCCATTGGGGTGCCACGACCCAAGACATCATGGACACGGCGCTGGTGCTACAGATCAGAGAGGCATTAAGCGAGATCATGGTTGATCTCGCGTTGCTGGTTCGGGCGCTTGCCAGGCTTGCCGCGAAATACCGAGACACACCCATGGCTGGCCGAAGCCAAATGCAACAAGCCGTTCCGACCACCTTTGGGTATCGGGTTGCGGGTTGGCTCAGCCCGCTGTTGCGTCATATGGAGCGGCTTGCACAGCTTCGTCAGCGCGTCGAAGCGGTGCAGTTCGGTGGAGCTGTCGGAACCATTGCTTCGATCGCACCCGACGGCCTCGCCGTCCGCAAGGCAATGGCCGAGATCCTCGAACTCAGTGACCCGCTAATCACTTGGCACTCGGGCCGTGACCGCATTGTTGAAGTCGTTGCTTGGTCGGCCCAAGTGTCGTCCTCGATCTCCAAGATTGGTCATGACGTCGCTCTGAGCGCCCAAACCGAGTTGGGCGAGTTAGCCGAAGCCCGGATTGCCGGCGGCGGGACGTCGAGCACAATGCCTCAAAAGCGCAACCCGATCCTCTCCCAGCAGTTGATGCGAGCAAGTCGACTCACCCGCTCCTACCTCGACCTAGCGCTTGACGGCGCCATGGCCGACCACGATCGAGCAACCGCTGCATGGGCACTCGAGTGGAATTCGGTCGCACCTTCGATCGCGGTTGCCGGTGGAGCCATAGATGCTGCGCGCCGACTCATCGAAGGTTTAGAAGTTAACACCGCTGCAATGCAAGAAAACCTTGGCAAGACCGGTGGCGCAATCATGGCCGAAGCGGTCATGATGTCGCTCGCACGCGAGCTCGGGCGCCAAGTAGCACACGACAAGGTTGCCGACATGGTGCAAACGGTCGCCACAACCGGGTCAACGTTCGATGAAGTTGTGCGAGACCTAGCGCCACACGCGGTCGACGCGCTAGATCCGAAAAACTATCTGGGTCACGCTGGCGAACAGGTCGATGAGGTGATTGCTGAAGCAGGCCGGGTCATCGACATGGTCGCGGACATAGGCGAACTCGGGGATCATTCCTAAGGTCTCGATCAATTCGGGTTCAATTTGTAACGTTCTGAGCCCATGGATAGGCGTAGTCTCAATCAAGTTGTAGCGAGAGCCGCTGCACCTAATGAAAGTGATCCACCAAAATGGCTAACACGCTGACCATCGAAGACCTTGCTGGCCTGATTATGAAGACCGGCCACAGCCACCACCGGGCATACATGGCATCCGATGGCGTCGACCCAGAATGGGCAACGTGGTACGCGCCGGTCCTTCAAGCACAGCTGTTCGACCTCGTCGAGAATCTTCCGACGCGAAGCGACCTGACGCAAATGCTCGTCCAGGCCAACATCTGTCTCTAATACACATCTCCGACCCCACGAGACGACCTCCTAATCCATTTGCCGCCTTCTGCTTGAAAAAAAAAAAACAACACACCGGTCAGACC
>CAZMYN010000274.1:0-3713 GCA_964570495.1 uncultured Acidimicrobiales bacterium
TCGCCGCCCGACACGGCGACGCTGACCGAGGTAGTGGGGTCACTCAATCCAGACGATCACGCGCACCTCGACTTCAACGCACTGGCGAAGGGTTGGATCGCCGACCGCGGACTCGACGCTGCGTTCACTGGCGACGACTCGGTCCACGACGCGTGGCTCAGTTTGGGCGGAGACCTCGTCCACCGCGGAGATGGATCGGTGGTTGTGGGCATCGAGGATCCGGCGCGTCCATACGACAACGTCGATCCGCTCGCAACGATCGACGTGGCGAACGAGGCGCTGGCCACTAGCGGGACGGTGCATCGATTCTGGATTATCGGTGGGCGTCGCTACTCGCGAGTGCTCGACCCGCGGAGCGGCCAACCGGTCGATCACATCAGGCAGGCAACGGTGGTTGCGCCAACGGCCGCCACCGCCGATGTCTTAGCGACCGTCGCATTGGTCCTGGAACCCGAAGAGACATTGGAACTCGTCGCTTCCGAAGGTGCGGATTGCTTGTTGATCAGCGCCTCGGGTGAGACGACCCAAACCTCGGACCGATTTAGACCAATGTGAGCCAGCCGAGACCGACGGCGACGATGGTTCCCAGTACGAGCAGGATCATCGCCCGTTGCCGTCGCCTGCGCATCAACAAC
The DNA here is from genome assembly GCA_964570495.1 of uncultured Acidimicrobiales bacterium. Taxonomy (GTDB): domain Bacteria; phylum Actinomycetota; class Acidimicrobiia; order Acidimicrobiales; family SHLQ01; genus SHLQ01. The sequence goes on from CAZMYN010000274.1 coordinate 636, forward strand.
TGCATGCCGAGCCCGCTAAACGACACAACGACCAGTAGCCCGGCGGAGATGTCGATCACCCAGCTCCACGCAACGTTTGTGTCGCTTCCGGTGTGCAAGTCTCGCAGCGCGTTGACGAAGCCTTCTTCGCTGATCGTGCCGGTGTAGTCAAGACTCACGACGTCGAAGCGATACGACGCGCCGAATGCGGGGCCGGTGTAGTTGATCGAACCCTCGTTGTCCTGCTGGTCGAAGTTGGTGACCTCTCCCCCGATGCCGTGCTCGCTACGGAGGAACTCGCTCACGAGCAAGAACTCGACCTCGTCGCCATCGCGCACCGTTTCGGGAAGCGCTCCCTCGACGGTGGTAGTGACGCGTTCGGTTCCACCGAGCCACGCGGGGTTGTTGAGGAGCAGCCCGGTGACGCCAAAGAATCCGATGATCACGAACGCGAACATGCTGACGTAGACGTGCGTCCAGCGCATCCACCTCTGACCCTTGTTCGACAGCTTCTTCACCGTCGACGCCCCGCCCCCGTTCTCCGGCAGGGAATCGCGCCCGGATTGGCGAGCCTGCTGATCGGCGATACGCCGAGCAAGAGCGTCGTCGGCACGGGTGAGCGAATCCAACTCGTTAGACATCTATCCGCACCGATGCCCCGGACAGCTCTTCGTCGTCTGGCAGTTGTGTTGTTGCGAGTGATCCGGTCAGGCGGAACGGCTCACGAATGAGCGAGTACGGCCCGTCTTCACGTGCTGCTTCGACGGCGATGAAGTAGTCGCCTTCTGGTAACTGCACGCCTTGGACGAAGCCATCCCACGACACGGCGTAATCGCCCGGTGGACGAGTCGCCGACGAGATCGTCCGAGCGGTGTCGGCGCCGCCGCCCCGGATGCGCTCGGTGTCTCGGGCATACCAGGTGTCGAGATGGTCGAGCCAGCGGCCACCGCGACGCGTTTGCTCGAAGAACAGCGCAATGGTGTCGAGCAGTTCGCCTTGGGCGTTCTCCACCCATACCGCAACGTAGGGCGGTTCGATCTTGCCAACCGGGCCGTGGGTATAAGTGAATGAGATCACCATCGAACCCGCAATCGCTGGGTTGTCGGTGAACACCGGCTCGACGGGTTGGGTGGTTGGCGTGCTCGCCGCTTGGCTTGTAGTGGGCGGATTGGTAGTGGTCGTAGTGGTGGTTGTCTCGATGGGTTCGGCGACCGCTCCAGCGAAGACTTCGACATCGTTGTTCCCGCACGCCGCAATACCCGCCGCCGCCGCTCCGGCACCGAGGCCTTTGAGCATCGCGCGGCGACTCACGCGCCGGTATCGAGAGCGTTCGTCGTCAGCCACAAGAAAACTGTATGCGAACGCGGTAAGGGAACCCTGAAGGGCTCCCAAGGTTGTGTTCAGGCCGATCGGCTAGCGGGCCCACTCGATTCGGTACCCGAGATCGTGTCCACAGGCTTGTGAGTATTCGACGATCGACTTCTTGGCCAGCTTCAAGGTGACAGCCGCTGGCAGCAACCCGACCACTCGACCGAACGGCGTTCGTTCTTCGCCGACCGGCGCTCGCTTTGCTGACGGGAACGTGACGTTGACTTGGGCCTGGCGCTGGCCGGCCCGGTCGAGGAGGCTCGACAAACGGTTGAACATCTGCAGAAGCGGATCTGCACTGTGGGTCGGCCAGTTCGCTACCGGCATGAAGTCGACGAAATGCATGAGGTGATAGTTGAGGTTGGTCCACATCGCCCCGCCGTCGATGGTGAGCGGTTCGTTGTCGATCACCCGGTTGAAATGCAGAGCGTCGATCTTTTCGAGCCGGTGCATGTTCGACTCGAGTTCTTCGAGGAACTCCGCGTTGTAGAGCAGGCGAAGCAGCGAGGGGAAAGTCTCGACGTGAGTGGCCTCGAAGTCGGTCAGCAGTTCTTTGAGCTTCGGGATCTTGGCCGCGTCCATCGCGAACGTGTTGGTAGCCGTTCCCAGAATCGAGTGGAGCAGGGCCACGTTCGGCGAATGCTCGGGGTAGTAGCGAGCGGCGTAGTCGTGGCAGAAGACGAGGTGTTCGAGGAACGAGCCATCGGCGTGCTCCATCGAGAAGTCGCACTCGTCGACCATGAAGTCGACGAGGCGCTGATCGATCTGTGGCACCGGGCTGGCCGCTTCGGTTTCGACATAGGCAGCCTCGACCTCATCGGAGACCGCTGCGCCCCACACCGGTTCCTTGGCGAGCTTCTCGCTCATGAACAACTTCGGGAGCCCAACGAGCGCACCGAAGATCGTGCGCCCCATATCGAAGTTCGTCATGCGCTTCACCGTGACCCGCCCCGCATGATCGACCGCTCCCCCGGCGGTGATTGCCGCCTTGCGTTGCAGGTTCAGCGTGGCCTTCAGTTCGGCACTGTTCGTAGAAGTCATGGTGTCGTGTCCCCCGTTTCCGTGACGTTCAGACCCCACAGTAGGCGTACGTTCTAGGTTGTCGGAATCTCGGGAACCGAAGCTGGGTTCCCAATTCCATGGCCACGACCAACCCTAAGAACCTGTCCGGTGCGAACTTCGACAAGACCATTGCCGAACATCGTGTGGTGATGGTCGACTTCTGGGCCACATGGTGCGGGCCGTGTAAGACGATGACGCCCGACCTGCAGCAACTCGCGACCGAAGTTCCCGACGATGTCTTGATCGCCAAGGTCGATGTCGACAAACAGCGAAAGCTGTCCGAGCGGTTCGGCATTCAATCGATGCCAACGATCATGACCTTCGTCGATGGCGAGCACCACAGCACCTACGTCGGCGCCACGCCCCTCGCTGGACTCCGAGCCATATTGGACGAGGCGGAGAAGCCAAAGAAGAAGGGCTTCCTCCAAAAGATGCTCGGCGGCTAGCTCTCGAAGTCCGGCAGCGTCAGATCACCGTCTCCCGTCTGGCGTAGCGCGAGACTGAGCGCATGGCCTTTGGACAAGCTGCGGGACCTCCCGCCTCTCATAAACAACTCGAGCAACTCCTCGACCTGGTGATGGATGCCGGCTTCGAGAGCTTCAAAGAGGCCCGCTACCAAATGGACTTCACGCAACGTCAGGCCGGAGGCAAGTTCACTCGCGACGAGGC
>CAZMYN010000275.1:0-3674 GCA_964570495.1 uncultured Acidimicrobiales bacterium
GAGACGGTGAGGTCGATCACATCGGTGACCGTGACATCAGATGGACCACCGTGGCCCTCGTCGTGTTCGAAGTGCGCCTGTAGCGAACTTGCTCGCTGGTCGTCCTCGGGGATCACAAAGGTGAGGTGCACCGCCGCAGGCAACGCATCGAGTCGCTTGGCGTATTGGCGTACCGAGCGTGCCGCTCTCAGGTGCACGGCCATGGGCACCGGAACAGGCCCGTTTTCAACCAAGTATTCGTGCGGCGCGATGAGCGTGGTTGCTGGCTCGGCGAGGTAGGTCTCGAGCACCGAGCTCGGTGAGTCGCTCATGGCCTGGTGCACGGGCACGCCCGAGAGCTTCAAGCGCTCGGCGTGCGACGAGACCTCTGCATCGGAGGAAGCAATGATCGCGAGCTGTCGCGTTTGCGCGACAAATCTGGCGATATGGGCCAGTCGGTCAGCTCGTTGGACGGTCCAAAAGAACCCTCCCGGATGAACCCGCTGTACGTGTGTAGGGGGTGTGTTAGCCGCCACTGTTCAATTTGCCGGTCACGATTTCCTAGTCCTTCGCCGACACCATCGTAACACAGCGCGTCACAGTGTTGCAGTTGCGTGAACACGATTAGGCTAGATTCGTTAGGCGCTGACGGTCACTGGAGCACCGAGCGGGACATTCTCGGCAAGAAATGTGACAACTTCGTTCGGAACTCGCACACAGCCATTCGAACGGGCCTGACCGACCTGTTCAGGACGGTGTGTTCCGTGGATCGCAATTACGGGAAGTCCGCCACCGAAAGTCTCGTGCACTTCAGAGAATGCCGATAGTGCCAGCGCCCACGGACCGAGGAAGTACTCGTTCTCGGGGTTACGACGCTTTGCCGTGATGTAGAACGTACCGAGTGGTGTCGGCGTCGCTGGCGAACCAATGACCGCGGAGGTCTCCGCGATGATCTCCTCGCCGTCATAGACGGTTACCTGGTGTTGGCTGAGATTCACTTCAGCTCGGACACGGGTCTCGGAGATTTCGTAGAGCTCGGATTGGACCCAGCCGGTCTGACCATTGGGTCGGATCGGGAGTTGGACCTGCACCCAGTCGTCGCCGGGTTGTCCCTCGGTGACCATAAGGGTCATCGGTCCACCGAACTGGTGAGGGTTGGGGACGAGAAACTCGAACGGGATGATGTCGCCGTCGGGTTCGTCATAGGCCACGAGGTGGGTGGTGGACGGCAACGCCGTAACAATCCACGTACGGAACTCATCAGGTGCGATTGTTGAGGTCGTCGTCTCGGTCGCCGCAGCAGCCTCTGTCGTCGTCGTGGTACTCGGCGCTGCTGTCGTCGTCGTGGTACTCGGCGCGGCTGTAGTCGTCGTCGTGGTTGATGCGATTGGTTCATCGGCCAGTGCGAGCGAGTCGGGTTCCGAGCTCGAACACGCTGCCGCTACCAGAGACATCAGGGCGACCAGGGCAATGATGCGTCGACGAGGACGCTGTCCAGAACGAGTCTGCATAGATGGCTAATCGGCACGTTGTAGGCGAAACCAAACAGGCCATTCGAACTGGTTAGAATTAGCAGCCGTGAAACTGACAGCACTTGCGCCTGGCGTGTTTGCCTGGTTGCCCGATGATTCAGCGTCCACGCACTCGACCAACGTCGGGGTCATCATCGCCGACGATGGCCTAACCGTGGTCGACAGCGCCCTTACCTGCGCGCTGGCCGAACCGGTCGCCGCGGCGCTCGCCGAACTCACCGAACTACCGGTCAAACGGCTATTGCTGACCGGGTCGCACATCGATCTCGTGGGTGGCGCAGCGGCCTTTCCGCTCGCCGGAATTTATGGCAGCGCTCAGACGTCGGCCCATCTTGACCAGGAGCCCTCTCCCGATACCTGGAAGCAACTGCACCCCGCCGTCGATGACTTCGACGAGCAGACCTCACGCCCGGTGTCCCATGTGGTCACCGAAGCAGCGCATCTGTGCCCGGCAAGTATCGCGGTGCCCATGCGAGGCCCTCAGTTCGAAAACCTGTGTGTGCAGGTTCCGGCTGCGAACGTCGTCTTTTCGGGATGCCTCACTGCATTCGGATCGACACCGCTCGGATTTGAGGCCGACTTTGAGGCGTGGATCGCCGCCCTCGACCAGCTCAAGACAATGGGAGAGATTTTTGTGCCCGCACACGGAAACGTCGGTGGGGTCGAAGAAGTAGACGACTTGGCTAGTTATTTGCAGGCATGTCTCGGTGCCCGCGGCGATGTTGCCCGGCTTGGCGATGGTCCGTGGACCAGCTGGGCGAACCAGCACTTCCATCCCATCAACGTCGAACGTGCATCGATGCTCGCGTCGGGGGATCCTTCTCCCCCGCCGTCGATGCTCCGATTGCTGGGCCTCTAAAGAGACAGGCTCTGCTAGCTAGACGGGTCGCTCGATGCAGGATCCGCAGATGTTTCGGCTGAATCGGCTGAATCGGACGCAATGGAATCGCCGTGAGCGTGTCCGCTGCCGTCGCCCTTGTAGATACTGAAGCCAACAGCGCCAATAAGGATCGTTCCGATAATGCCGAGCGACCAACCAATGGGGATATGAGCCCATTCGGTGATGACCAGCTTGATGCCGACGAAGAGCAAAATCGCGCCGAGCGCGTGAGCCAGATAATGGAAGCGTTCTCGAGCGTCGGCCAGAAGAAAGTACATGGCGCGAAGCCCCATAATCGCGAACGCGTTCGCAGCGATCAGGATGTACGGATCGTTGGCCACGCCAAAGGAGGCGGGCACCGAGTCAACAGCGAAGATCAAGTCGGTGAACTCGACCACGACGAGCGCTGCGAACAGCGGCGTGGCTGCTCGACGTCCGTCGTCGAGCATGGTGAAGAACTTTTGGCCGTCGAGTTGCTCGGTGACCGGCATGAATCGTTTCAGGAGTCCAAGGCCCATCGTCGAGGCCTCCTCTTGTTCCTCGTTCGAGTGCCGGATGATCTTGATGCCGGTGTAGATGAGGAAGATTCCAAAGATGATCAATACCCGGGCGAAACGTTCGACGATCGCTGCACCGATCAAGATGAAGCTCGCTCGCAGTACCAGTGCGCCGAAGATTCCCCAAAACAGAACCCGGTGCTGGTATTTGAGCGGCACCTTCATGGCCGAGAAGAGCAACGCCCACACAAAGACGTTGTCCACGCTGAGCGACTTCTCGGTCAGATAGACGCCGAAGTATTCACCACCGGCAGTTGCCCCGAACTGGAAGAGCATAAAGATGCCAAAGGCAACACTCACCCCAACCCAAAACACCGATTCGAGGCCAGCCTCGCGGAACGTGGGGGCATGTGCCTTGCGATGCCGCCACAGGTCGAGCGCCAGCAGCAAGACGACCGATACGAGGAGAACAACCCACGCCCACACGGGGACGGAGATATCTACAAAGTTGCCTTCACTAGCTTCAGTTGCAAACAACATATGCCTAGAGCCTAACGAGAAAACGACAGAGGACCGGGGCTTTCGCCCCGGTCCCTATCGGACTACTCGACGCGAAGTCGAGTTATCGCATATCTCGTTGCTTAGCTCGCAACAGCAATCCAGCTGTCAACGAGATCACGGTTGTTCGCGATGTACTCGGTGACGATGCGGACGACGTCTTCTTGCGAGCCGTCACCTGCGGTCTGCTCGACCTGTGCGATCGAGATGTCGACCACTGAAGGACGC
>CAZMYN010000276.1:0-3670 GCA_964570495.1 uncultured Acidimicrobiales bacterium
CTTCGATGCGGCTGTTGGTGCAGCTGCCGATGAACACCGTGTCGACGGGAACGTCTCGCATTGGGGTTCCCGCCGTGAGGCCCATGTAGTCGAGTGCCCGTGACGCAGCTTCGCGAGCGACCGGGTCGTCGAACATGTCGGGCGACGGGACGCTGTCGGCGAGTCGGATGACCTGGCCCGGGTTGGTTCCCCAGGTGACGTGTGGGGTGATGGCCGCGCCATCGAGAACCACTGAGCGATCGAACGTGGCGCCCTCGTCGGTTCGCAGCGAGCGCCAATGATCGACGGCTGCTTCCCAATCGGCGCCCGAGGGTGATTGAGCGCGCCCCTCGAGGTAGGCGAAGGTGACGTCGTCGGGGGCGATCATGCCAGCCTTGGCACCGAACTCGATCGACATATTGCAGACGGTCATTCGGCCTTCCATCGAGAGTGCCTCGATGACCGGACCGCGGAACTCGGCAATAGCGCCGATCCCTCCGCCGGTTCCGCACTCGCCGAGGATCGCCAACACAACGTCCTTGGCGGTTGACCCGGCGGGAAGTTCGCCGTTGATCGTGATCGACATGGTCTCTTGGGCGGGCTGGAGCAGGGTCTGGGTTGCGAGAACGTGCTCGACCTCGCTCGTGCCGATGCCGAAGGCCAGCGCGCCGAACGCGCCGTGCGTGCTCGTGTGGCTGTCGCCGCACACGATCGTCATGCCGGGTTGGGTGAGGCCTTGCTCGGGCCCGATGACGTGCACGATTCCCTGGTTGATGTCGCCCATCGGGTAGTGCGTGATTCCAAACTCGGAGGTGTTCGTCCGGAGCGTTTCGACCTGCTTGGCCGAGATCTCATCGGCGATTGGCTTGTCGATGTCCTCGGTCGGGACGTTGTGGTCCTCGGTGCTGATCGTCAGCTCGGGACGGCGCACGGTTCGACCGGACTGGCGCAGACCATCGAAGGCTTGGGGAGACGTGACCTCGTGGATGAGGTGAAGGTCGACGTACAAGAGGTCGGGTTCGTCGTCGCCTCGATGGACGAGATGCTCGTCCCAAACCTTTTGACTCAGTGTCCTCGGCTCGCCGGGGCTCGGTTTCTCTGGCTCGCCGGGGCTCGGTGTTTTCGCTGCATTGCTCACCCCGAAAGGCTATCGCCAACCACCCCCACCCAAAATCTGTGGTTCCTGTGCCGCGAATACGCGGCTGAGCAACCACAGATTCCTGCCTGGGGGTGTGGGGTCTGCGACGATGGGTGTCCATGACTTTGGGAATCGGCTTTATTGGGTGCGGCCTCATCGCGAACTCACATGCACAACGCTTGGAGACGGTCGCCGAAGCGGCCATCGTCAGCTGCTTCGACATCGATGCCGACCGGATGGCTGCATTCGCGTCGACGTTTGGAGCGGTGCAAGCCAAGTCGTTCGACGAGGTAATCAGCGCGAGCGACGCGGTCTACGTCACGACCTGGACCTCGGAGCATCGTGAACTTGTCGAAGCGGTGGTGGCGCAAGGAAAGCCCGTCTTTTGTGAAAAGCCGCTCGGCGTCAACCTCGCTGATGCCCAGGCAATTCACGATGCTGTCCAGGCGTCGGGTGTGGTGAATCAGGTCGGTCTGGTACTTCGTCATTCGCCAGCGTTTCGATGGATGCAGCACCACGTCAACAACGCTGCAGATCATGGCGAACCAATGAGCTTGCTCTTTCGAGACGATCAGTACATCCCGGTGCAGGGCATGTACGGGTCGACGTGGCGCGCCGACGTTGCCAAGGCCGGGGCAGGCACGTTGCTCGAGCATTCGATTCACGACCTCGATCTCATCGAGTGGATCTTCGGGCGGATCGTGCGGGTCTCGTGCACGACGATGAACCTGCACGGTCACCCGGGTATCGAGGATCAGGCAACGGTCATGCTCACGGCCGACCACGGCGGGTCGGCGGTGTTGAGCAGCACCTGGCACGACGTTCTTTCGCGTCCGAGTCAACGCTACGTCGAGGCGTTCTGCCAGAACGCGTGCATACGACTAGCCGGTGACTGGCATGGCCCCGTTGGGCTTGTGGCAGGTAGCGAACCCGATGCGGAGTGGAGCGGTGGTGACCTCGCGTCGATGGCCGACACGCTCGACGGCCGCGGAACCAACCCCGACGCCGACTTCGTACGCAAGGTGATTGCCGGGACGCCCGCCTACCCCGACTTCTCGGTGGCATTGCGAGCGCACGTACTGGCTGACGCTGCCTACCGTTCAGCCGCCGCGGGCGGCACCCCCATCGACCTCTAAGCACAAAATCTGTGGTTTGTGTGCCGCGTATTCGCGGCTGAGCAACCACAGATTTTCTATTTGGCGGAGAGGCGTCGCAGCGGAGGCACGGTCTTTGGCGGAACTTTGCGCGGCGGCAGCTCGGCCAGAACCTCGTGGCTAGCCGCGGTGATGATGGCGACGGCCCGTTCGAACGCCTCTTCGGTTGCCGCCGACGTCTTTTGCACGCCGGTGATCTTGCGAACGTACTGGCGCGCACCCGCCTCGACCTCTTCGTTGGTCGCTGAGGGTTCAAGGCCTCGCAACGTCGTGATGTTTCGGCACATGTGGAACTCCTCTGGGAATGGGGCGTGCTCAGGTGTAGGGGATGAAGTCTGGCTCTTCGAACCACGGATATACAGCAGGCATGTCGGTCGAGGGCTTGAGGGTGAAGTGCGGCGGGCGCTTCTCGAAGAAGCTGGAGATTCCCTCGGCAACATCAGCCATAGCGCCCAGTTGGGGGACCGCTGCCGACTCGACCTGATGGGCTTGCATGGGATGGTCGGCTCCGAGCATCCGCCAGAGCTGTTGGCGTGTCATTGCCACCGCAACCGACGACGTGTTCTCGGCAATTTGGGTCGCAATCTCGCGTGCTGCCGGAAGCAGATCCTCGGGTTCGTGCAGACTGCGAACCAACCCGCCCTCGAGAGCCTCTTGCGCGTCAAAGACCTTGCCGCTGTAACACCACTCGAGCGCTCGGCTAATGCCCACGACCCTCGGCAAGAACCAGCTCGACGCGGCCTCGGGCACGATCCCGCGCTGGGTGAACACAAACCCGAACCGGGCCTCGGTCGAGGCCAAACGAATGTCCATCGGCAGCAGCATCGTCGACCCAACGCCGACCGCCACACCGTTCACCGCGCCGATCACCGGCTTGAGGCATTGGAACAACCGGAGCGAAACAATCCCTCCACCATCTCGCGCGGCCTTGTTGTCGACACTTCCGGTCGACGACCCCGGTTCGTCTACATGGTCGCTTCGCTTCGCTGTGCTCCCGGCAACCTTGTTGTCGACACTTCCGGTCGACGACCCCGGTTCGTCTACATGGTCGCTCCGCTTTCCGGTCGACGACCCCGGTTCGTAGGGCGCACTCGTTTTCTTGAACGTGTCGACTCCGGCTTCGGCCAGGTCGGCACCGGCACAAAAAGCGCGGCCCGCTCCGGTCACGATGACGGCCCGCACGTCGTCGTCGGCATCGGCGGCGTCGAGCGCGGCGACGGTTTCGTGCACCATTCGCGACGTGAACGCGTTCATCTTGTCGGGCCGGTTCAGCGTGATGGTAGCGATCGAATCATCTACCGAGTAGTCAACCTGCTCCAACTGCATTGCGATCACCTCTCATGAATTCGATCCGAGCGCGCTCGGTCGAAGCCGGAAAATTCAGTTCATGGCCTTGTCC
>CAZMYN010000277.1:0-3643 GCA_964570495.1 uncultured Acidimicrobiales bacterium
TGGAGCCGACGCCGGGCTCATCGGTGCTGCGCTTGTTGCGGAGTCGCTGCTCTAGTGGAAACCCCGTTCAACACGAAGCTCGCCACTGCGAAGGAGACCGGCGATTTATTGCCGGTATGGGAGGAGTTCGTCAACACCTCGTTCCTCCTTCCCGTGCAGACCCGCGAAGAAGGCGATGAGGAATCGGACTTTCAGGTGCTCTTGCGGCCAGGCCCCGACGGCGGCCCGGCCCTACTCATCGCGGAAACGCCTGAGCTGTTGCTCGGCGAGGGTCAGACGCAGATCGGGACGCTGCGTATGTCCGGAGGAAAGGTCGTCCAAACAATGGACCCCGGGATGACTCTGATGATCGCCGTCGCGAACTTCGACCAGATCTTCGTCGCGCCGAAGGAACAAGTTCAGTGGTTACGCGACAGCATTCAGCCGAGGGAATAGCGCCCGGCGTAGGATCGAGCGTGTGAACGTTCTTGTCATCAACCGTGGATCCTCCAGCCTGAAATACGCCCTCTTCGACCCCGATGAGAAGCTCATTCTTTCGGGGAAACGGGAGCGTCTCGACTCGACTGTGACCGATGGTGGAGCGGCGCACGGTCAGGCGATCGCCGACGTTCTCGACGAGCTGAAGGATCACGAGATTGGCGCTGTGGGGCATCGTGTTGTCCACGGCGGAGCCGACTATCACGAACCGCAACTGATCAACGCCGATGTTCGAGCAGCTATCGAGCGCCATATCCCCGACGCTCCAATGCATAACCCGTTCAGCCTCGCGGCAATCGACGCTGCCCAAGAGCGGCTGCCGGCTATTCCGCACGTGGCGGTCTTTGATACGGCGTTCCATGCTCGGATGCCCCGGCGAGCAACCACCTATGCCATTGACCAAGACGTCGCCGACGCACATGAGATTCGCCGGTTCGGGTTTCACGGAATCTCCCATCAATACGCGGCCGGTAAGGCAGCGGAATTTTTGGAGCGCCCGCTCGAAGAGCTTCGTCTGATTACGCTGCACCTCGGCAATGGGGCAAGCGCGTCGGCGGTCGAGTTTGGTCGCTCGACCGAGACCAGCATGGGCAACACGCCCCTTGAAGGTCTCGTGATGGGCACTCGCTCGGGCGATGTCGACGCTGGCGTGCTGTTGACGCTTCTGCGAAGCGACGACTTCGACGTTGATCAACTCGACGACTTGTTGAACAACAAGAGTGGCCTTGCGGGGCTATCGGGCCGTGGCAACGACCTTCGAGATATCGAGCAAGCAGCAGCAGACGGCGACGATCGAGCGCGCCTTGCCATCAATGTGTTTGCGCATCGAGCTCGCAAATACATCGGCGCCTACGCAGCAGCGATGGGCGGCGTCGATGCGATCGTGTTCACCGGAGGAATCGGCGAGAACAGCGCAAGTATGCGGCGGCGAATCCTGCAACGACTCGAGTTTCTCGGCGTTGTCCTCGACGAGGACAGGAACCTCGACGCGAGCGTTCGCTTTGACGAGGATCACGCGGTCATCACGATCGACCGGTCGAGAGTTGAAGCCGTCGTAGTTAAGACGAACGAAGAGCTGATGATCGCCCGCGAGACTTCGCGTGTGGTTCTGGCGTCGGCTCCCGAACGGGAACTGTCGATTCCGATTGCGGTGAGCGCGAGACACTGCCACCTCACCGAGGAGACCTTCGCTGAACTCTTCGGCAGCGATGCAACGCTGACACCGATAAAGGACTTGTCCCAGCCCGGACAATACGTGTCGGCCGAACAGGTGACCGTCGTTGGTCCCCGCAACCAGATCGAGGGCGTGCGCGTTCTCGGCCCGCTCCGGCCAGCCAACCAAGTCGAGATCTCGACCACCGACGAATTTCACCTCGGTGTCGACGCCCCGGTTCGCGGGTCGGGCAATGTTCGAGGCTCGGCGCCGGTAACCCTCGTTGGTCCGAAGGGAACCGTGAAGCTCTCCGAGGGCCTGATCAGCGCGTGGCGCCACATTCACATGCAGCCACACGATGCCGAGGCCTTCGGGGTTTCTGACGGCGATGAAGTATCGGTTGCGATCACCGGTGGCGAACGAGACCTGGTGCTCGGCGACGTGCTGATCCGGGTGCACGAAAACTATTCACTCGAGATGCACATCGACACCGACGAGGCGAACGCCGCCGGGGTCAGCCGCGGCGCGGCGGGCTCGCTACACCCGGTTGATGTCGACGACGACGAGTCGGTCTACGTCGGGGTGGGCGAAGCCGCGCAGATCGCTGGTGTGCGCCGCTCCAAGAAGAGTTAACGGTGAGTTAGTAGACGTTCTCGATCTGGTGAGTTGCACCGGCGAGTTCGAAGCTGTCGCCCGCTGACTTGCCCAACAGCGCAGCGGTGATTGGGGCGTCGCAGGAGACCCCCATGAACTGTTGGCCCTGGCACTCGAACTCATCGGTCAACGCCGCGATCACGAAGTTCTGCCCTGCCCACTGCACAACCGCGCCAGCTTGCACGGTGCTCGTCGCGGCGAAGTCGAGGTTCTTGATTGCGGCGATGGCCTCTTCGTGGGTGTGGATCGGTGCGTCGAAGAGCTCGGCGTAGTCACCCTCTTGTTGCGTTTGGGACATGTCCTGAGCGTCGCGGACGTCGCCTTGGTTGAGCTGCGCAGCAGCGAGGTAGCGCTGGTAGTTCGCCTTCGACGCTGAAAGCTGCTCTGCCTCGAGGCCCAGCATGGTCTCGCGGAGGATTTCCTTATCAACGTTCATCTGCAAACTCCATAATTGATCGACTCGCTGAATCTAGCCGCAATGACCTTGCGTCTAAGAACTAGCGATAGTCGGGGTTGTCGAAGTCGAAGCGGCAGCCTGCGTCCCAGAGCGCACGCTGGTTTCCGTGCGCTGGCATTCCACCGGCGTCCTTGAGCATCCGGGCGTTGTGGAGAAGGTTCCAGGTCATGAACGTGGTGTTGCGGTTCGTGAAATCGTTCTCCGGGCCGCCGGAGCCTTCATCGAGGTAGGACGGGCCTGGTCCTGCTTCGCCGAGCCACGCGGCATCGGCCTGTGGAGGGATCATGTAGCCAATGTGCTGCAGCGAATACAAGATGTTCATGGCGCAGTGCTTTGCGCCGTCCTCGTTACCGGTTACGAGGCATCCTCCGACCCGTCCGTAGTAGGCGTATTGGCCGGCCTCGTTGAGCATTCCTGAGTTGCCGTAGAGGCGTTCGATGAGATGGGTGCAAACAGAGGTCTTGTCGCCGAGCCAGATCGACGTACCGATCACGAGAATGTCGGCGGCCATTACTTTCTCAGCCAGCGCTGGCCATTCATCGGTCTCCCAGCCGTGGTCTTTCATGTCGGGCTGAACGCCTAGGGCGATGTTGAGGTCGTTGAAGCGAACAGTCTCGGTCGCGACGCCGTTGGCTTCCATGATCGCCGATGAAATATCGATGAGCCCTTGAGTGTGTGACCGCTCGGGAGAGCGCTTCAGAGTGGTGTTGATAAACAGCGCGCTGAGGTCGCTGAAGTCAACGGTGTTTTCATCGCACATGGCTTGTTGCTGGGCAGATAGCTTCATTGGTTCTTCCGTTGTGAGTTGCGGTGTGGCCACCGTAGTCAAATAGCGAAACATCGTGGACATCGGCCGTCATCAAACTGGGTATCTCTGCCCGACGCCGACAGGGTGCTGCTCG
>CAZMYN010000278.1:0-3590 GCA_964570495.1 uncultured Acidimicrobiales bacterium
GAAATCTACGAAGGCACCGACGGTCTCGCGGGGACAATCCGCGCCGCACAGGCGCGACTCGACATCCGGTGTAGCGCAGCCAGCATCCGCTCCTGCCTGGCGACCGATTCAAGCCAACTCGATAGCGAGTTGGCCGAACTCATAGAGCGCTGCGACAACGGCAGCGACGTCGCCGCCGCCGATCTTGGCGAGGTAGGCAGTGCCACAGCGCCAGCACCAATCTCTCCCATAGCGTTGCCCGAGCCCGGACCGCGAACGACGAAACCATCGCTTCACGGCCCCGGCGGCTCGACCCGCGAATTCGGACCGCGACCTGGCGGTGGCGGCGGAGGTGACAGCGCGGGCTCTTCGCAACGCCTGCACCCTGCAATCGTTCTCGGCGTTGGAGTCTTGGCGTTGTTCCTTGCGTTCTCGGCGCTCTACGGAGAGTCTCCAGCCGCCGAAGCGTTCACCCCGGAGCTACCAATCGAGTCACTCGCCGAAGTCATCTCGGCCGCCGAGTCAATGGAGCGCGCTGGAGTGGAGTGGACACAAGGGTTTGCCACGCTCGTCGACTCGGGACGCTCCTTTGCTGTAGGCGAACCGGGGGACATCGCCGCGACGGGCGATTGGGACTGCAGCGGCACTCAGACCCTCGGTGTGTACCGGCCATCGACAGGGTCCTGGTTCACCTTCGATAGTTGGGACCCGGACGCGACTTCGACCACGAATTCTCTCCGAGCAAATGCAGCGCTATCGGTGCAGCTCAACAACAAGGGTTGCGCCACACCGCGCCTTGTTGGCTAACGCACGTGTTCTAACGCTTTGCCCTTTTGAGTAGGTCTCGTGCCCGGTCTCGGGGGTTGGTTCCGTCGGGCAACCCAACAGCCAAGGCAAAGCCAGCGCGGTCACTCATAGGCAACGCCTTGAGCGTGGAGGGAGCGAGCGCCGCGAATCGTCCGCCGGGATCATCGCTCAGGTAGGGCGTGATCATCTCGAGCTCTTCGCGAGGCACCGGCTTGTTGCGATACGACGCCAACGCATCGGGGAGTTCGATATCGAGACGGCCGTCGACCAATCGAACAGCGCGCTTGATCACCGCGCCACCTCTCCAGCGATCAACCGTCTCGTTGAACCGATCGAAATCGACCGGGTCCGAAGTGAGCGTCGCCAGGAGCACGATGTCTCGAAGATTCGCCAGCACGGGCGTTACCTGGCCGAGCGCAACGTGGTAGCAGGCATGAACGAGGTGATCGGTTGAATCGAGCGTCGAGAGTTCGTGGCCAGCCACATGAAAGGAGCGGCGCAGCAAGAACAGTTCACGGGGATTGCTCCACACACCGAACGGCCCCGGCGACAAGACCCGATGCAGGTCGATTTCGACGCCGTCGCGTCGAAGCGTCACCGACTTTCCAAATCGAGCGTCGTACCCATCGCGTAGCTGCGGCCGCGCTCGCGTGGCCCCGAGTAAAGTGAGCTCTGCCACTGCGCGATCGATGTCGCTGCCATGAACCAGCACGTCGACATCGCGAAACGAACGCTCTGCTGGATCGTCATAAAGAACGTGGGCGAGCGCTGTCCCCTTCAAAAATCGATGTTCGACCCCGGCGTCGGAGAGAACACTCGCGACGTTCAGAGCTTCGATCTCGATGCGCATGGACTGTCGCATCACCTCGTCGTGAGCAACGCCTATGGCGCCGAGTGCGTCGGCTGAACCAATAATTTGGCCACCTTGGACACCGCTCACCGCCACCCCAAGGATTCGTTCAGCGCGCAGAACTGCAACCATCTCGTCACTGTCTTCGAGCTCGATCGGCGCGGCGGCCTCGCCAAAGCCAAGAGCCGCGATCCGCTCGGCAACTCCGGTCGCCCTGCTCACTGCTCGACTCCTTCAGCAACCATCAACCCGGAGTCGAGGAACATCGCGAACGCGGCGCGAATACCTCCGGCAATGACCTCGGGAGCATCGCTGAACACGCGCTGCAACTCAGCCAGCACCTCATTGACCGAGCCGCGCTCGGCAAGCAAATCCCAGATGATGGGAGCTGACCCTGCGAGCTGTGTTGGTACCTGAGCATCGAGCGGCTGGACGAGTCGACGATCCGCGCCGAGGCTACGTTCGACCGTGGCCACGCGGGTGAAGCGGGTCTGATCGTCGATGTCGTGGCTCATGGCCTAGACGTCGCGGGACAAAAGGTCGTCCAGCGTTTCGCGTCGTATCACCAGTCGAGCGTTGCCGTTCTCGCAGAACACGACGGGCGGCCTGGCAACCGCGTTGTAGTTCGATCCCATGGAATGACCGTACGCACCCGTGACCGGGGTTGCCAATAGGTCCCCGACGACGACATCGCTTGGAATCTGGGCTTCGCGGACGAGCACATCGCCCGATTCGCAGTGCTTTCCAACAACGCGGACACGGAGATCGCGCTCTGCTATCGGCCGAGCTGGCAGGAATGCTTCATAGCCCGACCCATAGAGCACGGGCCGGGGATTGTCGGACATGCCGCCATCGACGGCGACGTAGGTGCGTATCCCATCCAGCGCCTTGATCGTGCCCACCGAGTAGACGGTGATCGCCGCCGACGCGACGATCGAGCGCCCCGGTTCGGCAGTCACGTGTGCTTTGACCCCCGATGCCCCGAGTGCGTCGTGCACGACCGAGGCCCATTCGGTGATTGTTGAGCTCTCTTCGCCAACGACGTAGGGAACGCCAAGGCCACCGCCGACCGATACCTCGGCCAGACCGTGCTTTTCACCAACAGCTGCGATGATCTCGGCGGACTTCGCGAACGAATCGACACGAAAGACCTGCGACCCAATGTGGGCATGGATGCCGCGAAGCTCGACCGAAGGCGAGGCCTTGGCCCGCTCGATGGCCGCATCGGCAAGTCCGGTCGAGACCGTGAACCCGAACTTTGAGTCGTCGCGGCCCGTCGAGATGAACTCGTGAGTATGGGCCTCGACCCCGGGGGTAATCCGCAGCAACACCTTCGGAACACCAAGACCCTCGCCATGGAGCGCATCGAGTCGGTCGAGTTCATCGAAACTGTCGACGATGATCCGCTGCACTCCTGCCTCGACAGCGGTCCGGAGCTCGTCCATTGACTTGTTGTTGCCATGGAAGATCATTCGAGAGGCGGGCACGCCAGCGGCGCGAGCAATGTGGAACTCCCCCGCTGTCGACACGTCGATGTCCATTCCTTCCTCGTACACGAGCTTTGCCATTGCCGTGCAAAGAAACGCCTTGCTCGCGTACGCGACCCCTGGCCCAAAGGCAGCGACTGCCTCGCTGGCTCGAGCGCGTAGGTGTGCTTCGTCATAGATGAACAGCGGGGTGCCGTATTGTTCGGCGAGTTCGACGACCGAGCAGCCGCCGATCATCAGTTCGCCAGCGGCGCCCTGCGTTGCGGTGTCGGGTAGCAGAGAAAACGGAACGGGCAGTTCGGATGGTTCGCGTTCCGCGGCATCGGTGCTCATTCGCCGTCGCCCATCGCTGCTTCTGCCTCGTCGCTCCACATTGCTTCGGGGGCCGAAATTCCGAGGCGACCAAGGGTCGCGGCGAGTCCGATTCGAGCAGCCTCGATCAGCCATAGGCGAGCTTGGGTCTGCTC
>CAZMYN010000279.1:0-3587 GCA_964570495.1 uncultured Acidimicrobiales bacterium
CCATCGCTGCAAACTGTACGTCCGTCCAGTCGATTGAACAAAACGTCAGCGCCAAAGTCACAGAGCTGCTAGTCTTCATTACTCACGAAGCCGTCGAGAGCGACTTCCGAGCAACGCTGGCCGCAGTCAGCGACCTCGACGCCGTGAAGAAAGTCGGGCAAGTCCTTCGTGCCGTGAGCAGCTAGCTCGGTGATTTCCTACACCAGCACCCGCGGCAAATCTCCCCACTTGGCGTTTGCCGACGTCCTACTCACCGGGCTCGCACCTGATGGCGGGCTGTATGTTCCTGATGAATGGCCAGCCGCCGCCACGGTTGACGCATCGTTGCCGTACGCCGAGTTCGCAGCGCAGGTCATGTGGCCGTTCGTCGAGGGCTCGATCGAGCGCGACACGTTCACCGCGATCTGCATCGACGCCTATGGCACGTTCACCGCCGACGACGTCATCCCAATCACCACGCTCGCCGACGGCATCGAATTGGTCGAGCTGTTTCACGGGCCGACGCTGGCATTCAAAGACGTGGCGATGCAGATGCTCGGGCGCCTCTTCGATCACGAGCTCGGCAAGCGCGGAACCCGCGTGACGATCGTGGGCGCCACGTCGGGCGACACTGGTTCGGCGGCTATCGAAGCCTTCCGAGATCGCGAGAACGTCGACATTTTCATCTTGCACCCGCACGGGCGAACCAGCGACGTGCAGCGAAGGCAGATGACGACGGTCGACGCCGACAATGTGTTCAACGTTGCGGTGGAGGGCACGTTCGACGATTGCCAAGACATCGTGAAGGCAATGTTCGCCGACACCGCGTTTCGCGATCGGGTGGGTCTTGGCGCAGTCAACTCCATCAATTGGGCCCGCGTTATGGCCCAGGTCGTTTACTACCACTGGGCGGGTGCAAAGTCCTCGGACCGGCCCGTGTCGATCACCGTGCCCACCGGGAACTTCGGAAACGTCTTTGCTGGCCGGGTGGCAAAACGGATGGGCGCACCGGTTGGCGAATTCGTAGTTGCCAGCAACCGCAATGCCATTCTCACGCAGTTCTTCCAGACCGGCGCAATGACCATCGGCGATGTCGAGCCATCGCTGTCGCCGAGCATGGACATCCAAGTCAGCAGCAACCTCGAACGGCTCATCTACGAACTGCTCGAAAACGATGGCGCTGCGGTCGACGAATTTCTCACCGACTTCCGCTCCGATCGCCAGATCGCGCTGCCCAAGGAACTGATTCCTCGCATGCAGGAGAGCTGGATTGGCGAAAGCCTCTCGGACCCCGAGACCACCGAGGTGATCTCTCAGGTGTTCGACGAGAGTGGGGTAGTGCTCGACCCGCACACTGCGGTCGGTGTGGGTGCTGCCAGGCGTCGGCCCGACTCGATGCAGCGCATGGTCATGGCCACCGCGCATCCGGCGAAGTTCCCCGATGCCGTCGAGCAGGCAACCGGTATCCGGCCCGAACTGCCGCCTCATCTCGCCGACCTCTTCGACCGAGAAGAGCACTACACGGTGCTCGCCAATGAGCTGGCTACCGTCCAGGAGTTCGTCGCCGCAAACCGGAATAGCTGAATTAGCCAACCCGCACCGATCGATCTGAATTCTCGGCCGGAAGTGTCGAGCCGAACATGGTGAGCTACGCTGACTGACGGCCACTGAACCTGCAGTCGCAGGAGGCTGACTGGGAACCCACGAGGGGGACCGTTAGCTGGCCCGCATCGGAAGACCGACTTCCGTGCGCTCGGTTTCGAATCCAACCTGTGAAGAGGTACTCGTGGAACCCACGGAACTCCGCCGATCAACGCTCGAACGCAAAGACCGCGACGAGCTGGTAACAATCGCCACCGCGCTTGGCTCGAAGCCGCCGTCGAAGGCTCGCAAGGCCGAGATTGTCGACCTGATCATCAAGACCGCAACAACCGACGCATCGAGCAACGGCGACGACAACGGTGATGGCGACGAAGCAGACACGTCCGACGAGGCAAAGCCCAAGTCGTCGTCTCGGTCCAAGAAATCTGCGAAGGATACCAAGAACGACAAAGACGCAAAGGGCGGGGATTCCGACGCTGCCGAGGGCGAAGACGGCGAGGATGCCAGTACCTACCACGCCGGCGATGACAGCGAATTCGACTTCGGCGAGGTCACGACCAAACGAGGCGGACGCAATAACAAGAAGGGCGACGACGACCAGGTCGAGCGCGGCAACCGCCGACGCCGTCGCCGGGGCCGAGGCGGAGATGGCAACGACCAGGTCGAAGCCGAGCCCGTACCGGTTGAAGGATTCCTTGACCTGCGTGACGACGGCTACGGCTTCTTGCGCGTCGGCACCATGCGCTCCTCGAAAGAAGACGCCTATGTGTCGGTCAAACAAGTCCGTCAGTTCGGACTTCGCAAAGGCGATCACCTGATCGGCACTTCCCGCCCGGCGAACCGCAACGAGAAGAACCCGGCGCTGCTGGGGATCGATTCGGTCAACGGTGAGGACACCGGAAAAGCAGCGAATCGTCGCCACTTTGAGGACCTGACCCCACTGTTCCCCGACGAGAAGTTGGTGCAGGAACGCAAAGGTTTCCCCGAGGACATGACAGCGCGGATCATCGATCTCGTCGCACCGATCGGCAAGGGCCAGCGCGGCCTGATTGTTTCGCCCCCCAAAGCGGGCAAGACAACGATCATGAAGAACATTGCCCAAGCAATCGAACGCAACAACCCGGAGGTTCAGCTCATTGTTCTGCTGATCGACGAGCGGCCCGAAGAAGTCACCGACATGAAGCGCTCGCTCGAGTCCGGTGAAGTGGTTGCGTCGACCTTTGATCGCCCGCCCGACGAGCACACCGCGCTCGCAGAGATCACGATCGAGCGAGCAAAGCGCATGGTCGAGATCGGCCGCGACGTCGTGCTCATCGTCGATGGAATCACGCGGCTTGCGCGGGCCTACAACCAAACCGCAAGCGGCAACGGCCGTGCGATGTCGGGAGGTCTTGACTCGAGTGCGCTGTACCCGCCGAAGAAGTTCTTTGGCGCGGCACGAAACCTCGAAGAGGGTGGATCGCTAACTATTTTGGCAACCGCACTTGTCGAGACCGGTTCGAAGATGGACGACGTGATCTTCGAAGAGTTCAAGGGCACCGGCAACATGGAGCTACGGCTCGATCGCCGTGCCGCCGAGCGGCGCCTGTTCCCGGCAATCGACGTCGAATCTTCGTCGACTCGCCAAGAACAGCTGCTCTTCGAGCCCAAGGAAGTCGACCAAGTCACCAAGTTGCGTCGGGTGCTCGCGAACATGGCAGGTGAGTCCGACAAGGGCTCCGCAGCCAGTCTCGAGCTGCTGATCGATCGACTTTCGACGTTCAAGACCAATGCCGACTTCCTAAAAGAAGTCGCGAAATAGCTCTCCGAGAGTTTGATCTCCCCCGATAACCAGCGAAACTGGAAAAACTATGAAGCCTGAAATCCACCCCGAGTACCGCCAAGTCGTATTCCAAGACCAGTCCTCGGGCGACAACATCATTGTCGGCTCGACGATGAAGACCTCCGAGACCATCACACTCGACGGCGTCGAATACCCGTTGGCCAAGGTCGAGCTCTCTTCGCGC
>CAZMYN010000280.1:0-3493 GCA_964570495.1 uncultured Acidimicrobiales bacterium
GCTGAAGACCAATTCAAAGAAGACTGAGCGTGCACTCGACATCGTCGACGACATGGCCCGCACCATCGAGTTCGTCTCCTAGCCCCTTGCATCCTCAAACTTGTAGCCCAACCCGCGGATCGTGACGATGCGGGTTGGGTTCTTTGGATCGGTTTCGATTTTGGAGCGAAGGCGCTTGATGTGGACATCGAGGGTCTTCGTATCACCCACGTAGTCGCTGCCCCACACGCGATCGATCAGGATGTCGCGCGTGAGCACCCGGCCCGCGTTCTCCATAAGGATGAGGAGCAGGTCGAACTCTTTGAGCGGGAGCGATTCTTGGCTGCCACGTACCCACACTTCGTGGCGGTCAGCGTCCACTCGAATGTCGCCGACTTCGATCGGTTCGGCCGGTTGGTCGCTCGAAGGCTCAGCGGCGACAGGCGGTACGTCGTCCGCTCGCCGCAGAACGGCCCGCATACGGGCGATGAGCTCGCGCAGCCGGTACGGCTTGGTGACGTAGTCGTCGGCGCCCACCTCGAGACCGACGACCATGTCGAGCTCTTCACCTTTGGCCGAGACCATGATGATCGGCACCTTCGATGTCTTTCGAATTGCCCGACAAACGTCGATTCCCGACATGGTCGGCAACATCACGTCGAGCAAGATGAGGTCTGGCTCTATTTCCTCGAAGCGGCGGAGCGCGTCGGCGCCGTCGGAAGCCACCGTGACGGCGAAACCCTCTCGCCCCAACCCCAATGTCAACGCCTCGGCGAAACTCGGTTCGTCCTCGACGACGAGCACCGAGATATCACTCATTTGCTTCGGCTCGATCGGCTTCGCTGGAGTCGTATAGTTCCTCATCGACGGACCGCTCCTCGCCAGCGGCATTGATTGGCAGAATCATCGAGAAGGTAGAGCCCACGCCTTCTTCGGAAACAACCTCCACTCGCCCGCCGTGGTTCACCGCTACATTGCGCACGATGGAGAGGCCGAGGCCAGTTCCCCCCGTCTCTGCATGACGGCCACGATCGACCCGGTAGAACCGCTCGAAGACCCGGTTGAGGTCCTTGCGGGGAACCCCCACACCGTTGTCGGCAATCGCAATCGCCACCTCATCGCCATGCCCAGCAAGACGTGCGGTCACCTCTCCCCCGTCGGGGCTGTACTTGACGGCGTTGCTCAACAAATTGGTGATGGCCGAGATCAGCTGGTTCGGGTCGCCCATGATGAGCGGCACCTCGGCCAGCTCCAGATTGAGCGTGATGTCGTTGTGTTCAGCAGCGGCGCGCACCGCGCCGACGGTTTCGCGAATGACCGCGGCGACGTCCACGTCCTCGGTGGGATCCGCAAGGCCTTCTTCGATCTTGCTCAGATCGAGTAGATCATCGATCAGTCGGGAGAGCCGTCCACTTTCGTCTTGGATTCGGGTGAGGAAGTTCGCAATCACCTTGGGGTCGGTTTCGCCTTCCAAGGTTTCAGCGAGGAGGCTCAGTGCCCCAACGGGGGTGCGCAGCTCGTGGCTGACGTTGGCAACGAAGTCTCGTCGCACGGCGTCGAGCCGCTTCTGTTCACTCACGTCGTCCACGAGTACAACCGCGCCCAGCAGCTCTCCCTGCTCTACGAGCGGACTCCCCACCACGACCAAGTGGCGTTCGGGCGGGCCATGAAGACGAAGTTCCTCGTCGGTGCTTTCCCCATCAAGCGCATCTTCAAGCCGCTGTTTGATGACGCTCTCGACGAGGGCATCGCCGTGGCGGCCCGATGCATACGGCGCAGCAGCACGATTGCGAGCGACCTCGACACCGTCGACATCGGTGATGACGGCGCCCGTAGCCATGTGATGGAACGCAGAGTAGGCGCGTCGGGCATCGAGGTCGGTTTCGTCGCTATGCAGCACGTTCTCGAATCGGTCGAGGGCGGCGTTGACGTTACGGGGCGGAACCCCGTCGTCACCCGCCGTGCGAAGCGCCACGTGTAGACGCTCGAGAATGTCGCGCTCGCGTTGCGCGTTGAACGTGACGACCACGATGAGGACGATCACCAAGGCTGCAGCGAGGATGATCCAGATCATCGTCTACTCGTTCTCGTCACCGGTGTTCTTCGCTTCGGCGGCCTCGCGAGCTCGAGCAGCACCAGCTGACTCAGGAGACTCACCGGTCACCATGTACATCACTCGCTCGCCGATATTCACGGCGTGGTCGCCGATGCGCTCGTAGAAACGAGCGATCAACGCGAGCTGCACCGTCTCTTGAAGCTGCAGTTCGCCGTCATTGTGCGACTGGAAGATCTCTTGAATGAAGTCAGCCTGCAGGTCATCGAGGCGGTCGTCGATATCTGGCAGCGCCGCAGCCAGACCAACGTGCTGCTCGGCGTAGGCGTCCACCGACAACCGGGTAAGGCGCACCGCTTCTTCACTCATCGACGTGATGAGTCCGCGCAGTGTTGGGCTGAGTGTCATTCCATAGGACCGTCGCAGACCCTTGGAAATGTTGACGGCCAGGTCACCGGAGCGCTCGTATTCGCCGTTGATCTTCATGGCGGTGACGATGGCACGCATGTCGCTTGCCATCGGCTGTTGCAACGCGATCAGGGCGTAGCAACGCTCTTCGATTTGCAGGCTCAATAGGTCGAGCTCGTCATCGTGACTGATGACTTCCTGGGCGAGTTCGAGGTTGTTATCGATTAGCGCCTCGGTTGCCCGAGGGATGGCCTCAGTAACGTGAGCCGCCAGGGTCACGATGGTGTTGCGAACCTCATCGAGTTCCTCGTGGTAGTTCATTCGTAAATCGCTCATCGCGAACCTGCCTAATTGCCGCTAGCCGAAACGGCCGGTGATGTAGTTCTCGGTGCGGTCGTCGTCGGGGTTGGAGAACAGCTTCTCGGTGTTGGTGTACTCGACCAATAGACCGGTACGGCGATCGTTCGTGTCGTCGACCTCAACGCTGAAGAACGCCGTGCGATCAGAAACGCGTGCGGCCTGTTGCATGTTGTGCGTGACGATGAGGATCGTGTACTCGTCTTTGATCTCGGCCATGAGTTCTTCGATGCGACCGGTTGCGATCGGGTCGAGGGCCGAACAAGGCTCGTCCATCAAGAGAACTTCGGGCTCGTTGGCAATCGCACGGGCAATGCTGAGGCGCTGTTGCTGACCACCCGACATGCCAATGGCGGACTCGTTCAAGCGGTCCTTCACTTCGTCCCACAGGGCGGCCTTGCGGAGGCTGCTCTCGACGATGTCGTCCAAGCCCTTCTTCTGGCCGGACACGCGAGGCCCATAGGCGACGTTGTCGTAAATGCTCTTTGGGAACGGGTTCGGCTTCTGGAAAACCATCCCGATTCGACGACGCACCTCGACGGGGTCAACGCGCTCGTCGTAGAGGTCAACGCCGCGGTAGAGCAGATTGCCCGCTACTCGTGCCGTCGGGATGAGGTCGTTCATGCGGTTGAAGGAACGGAGCACCGTCGACTTACCGCAGCCCGATGGGCCGATCAGTGCGGTGATCTCGTTGCG
>CAZMYN010000281.1:0-3478 GCA_964570495.1 uncultured Acidimicrobiales bacterium
GGCATCGTCGGTGACGCGAAGCTTCCGGAGGTAACGCGAGGCCGGGTCGATCCCGTCCTCGCTGGCGCCAAGAGCAACGTCGACGCGTCGAGCCGCCCCGAGCCCGATCAAGGTGACCTCCGAGGAGCGCCAGATGAGCTCGGTCCGGGCGCCGAGCGCAACCAGGTCGATGTCGGCGAGCACGCCCTTCGTGATGCGCACGGTTGTTGAACCCACGATCTGATCGTACGGGGCGGCAGACTGGATAGGTGAAGCACAGCAGTGAACTGCTCATCAGGGCCGACGCCGCCGAAGTGACAGCCGTAGTTGCAGACCTTGCGACCTATCCGCATTGGAACGATCTGGTCACCGAAGCTGAACCAGCCGAACCCGCAGATGGCGATGCTGGCCCTGCGTGGCACACCACCCTTCAAGCTCGGGTTGGCCCCTTCGCTCGATCGAAAAAGCTCCGATTCGTTCGCGAACAGTTCGTAGAAATGGACGACGACGCCTCGATCCGCTTCGCCCGCGCTGAACTCGACGACCGCACCCATGCCGCCTGGACGATGCGAGTCGACGTCGAGCCGGTCGCCGGCGTCTGCTCGGTGACGCTTACGCTCGTCTATGACGGCGCGCTCTGGATTCCTGCTCTCGGCACGATCCTGCACGGCGCGATCGAAAGCGCGACCGAACGGCTCCCGGACTACTTGGATCAACGATGACCCCGAACTTTGACGAAGCAACTGCGCTTGTCCCCGATGACGAAACACCCGTCGGACCCGACACCGACGAGGTTCTCTGGCACGGCCACATGACGAACGACTGGTCGATTGGGGCGGTGCCCAATGGCGGGTACACCTCGGCAATTGTTGTTCGAGCGCTGCTTGCACACACCGGAGCGCAACGCCCAGCATCACTAACCACCCACTATCAACGTCCCACGATCGCGGACGCACCGCTCACGGTGCGCACGAGAGTGATTCGGCGTGGACGCTCGATGACCCATGTCGAAGCGGTCTTTGTGCAAGATGACAAGACACGGGCGCACTCGATTGCGGTCTTGGGCGACTACGCCACCGACGATGTTCTGTTCGCGAGGACGCCGCCAACGATTCCGTCGGCCGAGGATTGCGAGCCACGCGACCCTAAAAGCCAGGGCCTCGACATGACTCTGATGCAATCGTTGGACATCCGGGTCGACTCACCGAACAAGGCCGACTCCCGACCTGGTAGCTCACGATTCGATTGCTGGGTTCGGTTCCGCGATGACCGCCCCAACGACGAGCTCGCGCTGGCGCTCATGGTCGATGCATTCCCTCCGGCAATTCTCGCCGCGGTGCCAACGACTGCGTGGGTGCCAACGATCGAGATGACCACGCACATCAGAGCCACGGCGGCGCCGGGTTGGATCCAAGGCGAGATCGTCACCGACGATGTTCGCGGTGGTGAGATCGTCGAGGACGTTCGCCTGTGGGATTCGACCGGCGCGCTCGTTGCCGAGGCTCGCCAAATCGCGTTGCTGCGAACGAACTAATCGCGGGGTTACAGAACGCGCGTGGCTGCCCAGGCAAGCCACAGCAGCAGCATCACGAAGCCGATCGCGAATTGGGCGAGCGTGCTCAACCCGAAGCCTTTCGCGATTCCGATCGTCGAGCGGCGCGTTGCTTCCCAGTCGTTGGTGAGCATGTATTCAGACATGGCAATTCCAACCAGCGCGCCGACGATGGCACCAACGACGGGGATGACAAAGAAGCCAATGATGGCGCCACCCGCGGCCGCCCATTGTGAACGCGTCGACGCGCCCGATTCGGTCGCGGCCCGCTGCGGAAGCACAACGCCAAGAGCAATAGCAAGGAGCGCAAGCAGGATGCAGAGCACAACGACGATGACGCCAATCGCCCCAAACTCGAGCACCACGCCATAGCCAATGACCGCGCCGAGCATCAACAAGATCCCTGGCAACACCGGCAACAAGGTGCCCGCGAGCCCCACAAGCATCAACACGAGAACTACGGCACTGACTTCAACGTCACTCATCGTTTACCTTGATTTCGGCCCCTATGCACGCACGACTCTATGACGAGTGCCACACTGGGATTGAAGACGATCCCATGGCTGGAGCCGAACCCCCTCCCTGGTTTCAGCCATGGGGAGTCTATCGAGCGGTTCGCCCGGGCCAAAAGAGTCCGGCAAGCACAAGAACTGCGCCGGCGACGATGCCGAGAAGTGGCCAGTTGGGGCCGTCCTCGCCGAGCAGAGGAGCGGCCCGGTTCTCGCTCGCAGGATCCAAGAAGAACTGAAACGCTGCGGTCTGAGTGTCGCCATCGGTAGCGAGCTCGGTGTGGGTCACGACGTAGCGGCCGGGCTCGGTCAGCTCAGGAAACTCTGCAACCGCAATGCGGTCGGCCGACTCAAGACGTGTCGCCGACAACTCAATGGGTTCATCGTCGGGACCAAGAAGCGTGATTTCACTCGACGAAACCGCGGCGATAAACGAGATCTGTACCTCGTCGATCGTGCCGCCGTAGGCCAAGCCGGCCTCGGGTGAGCGTTGCCACACGTCGGTGTGAGCGCCGAGCGGCGCGATTCCAAACCCGAGGAGAACCATTGCGATGAAAACTGCGACCAAAACCGGTTTCCGTCTACCCACAGTCCCCAGGGTAGCGGCCGAATTAGTACCCGTTGGGGGCACCCCCATCGTCCACCGCACCGCCGCGCCCGGCGGCGAGCGCCTCGCGTAGGCCAACGGTCATGGCGGTCAGGTCGCTTTGCACGGTGACCATCCGAAAGCCGCGATCGAGTCGATCCTGTGCTGCCTCGGGGCTCGCGTGAATGCCGGGAATGACCCCATGCTCGCGGCAGCGCTCGACGATCAGGTCGAGAGCATCCAAGAACGACGGGTCGGTGGTGCCGCGGCCCAGGCCCATGGAGACGCCAAGGTCCATTGGGCCGACGTAGATCGCGTCCACTCCTTCGACCGACAAGATGTCGTCGATGTTTCCGAGCGCTTCAACCGTTTCGATCATCGGGATGATCTGGATGTGCTCGTTTGCGACTTCGGCGTAGTGCGCTCCGTGAACCGGTTGAACCCGAATCGGGCCCGATGATCGCGAGCCGAGCGGTGGATACATACCGCGCTGCACTGCTTGCTCGGCTTCTTCTTTGGTGTTGACCATCGGCACGACCACGACCATGGCGCCCGCATCGAGGACCTTGCCAATGATGCCCGGCTCGTTCCATGGCACCCGGACGGTCGGGGTTGTCGAGCTGAGCGTGAGCGCCTGGAGCATAAGCACCGCATCGGCGTAACCAATGAGGCCGTGCTGCATGTCGATGCAGGCGTAATCGAAGCCGAGACGGCCGACCACCTCGGTGGTAATGGGAGACGGGGTACTCAGCCACACCCCAAGTGCAGGGGAATCGCTGCGAATTGACTCGCGCAAAGGGTTCGGACGCATGGCGGAACGATAGCTCGCGTGTCGCATGTAACACTGTTCTC
>CAZMYN010000282.1:0-3461 GCA_964570495.1 uncultured Acidimicrobiales bacterium
GCCTTGTCCATGCCATCCCAGTAGGGCTCACGGAGCTTGAACTTTTGCAGCTTGCCGGTGGCGGTTCGGGCGAGCTCGTCTCGGAACTCAACCGACGTTGGGCACTTGTAATGGGCCATCTTGTCTCGGCAATGATCGATGATGTCCTGCTCCGATGCGGTCGAACCGTTCGCGACGACCACCAACGCTTTGACGGTCTCGCCCCACTTTTCATGGGGCACTCCAATGACCGCTACTTCGGTCACGTCGGCATGGCTGAACACACAATCCTCGACTTCGATACTGCTGACGTTCTCGCCACCGGAGATGATGACGTCCTTCTTGCGATCGAGGATTGAGTAGTACCCCTCGTCGTCGCGCACCCCGCCGTCACCGGTGTGGAACCAGCCACCTTCGAGTGCTTGGGCCGAGGCATCGGGGTTCTCCCAGTAGCTCTTGAGCACGTTGTTGCTGCGCGCCAAGAACTCACCCGATTGCGACACCTTCATCTCGACACCGACGGTCGGAACTCCCGCACGGCCGAGCTTTTGGGCGCGTTCGGTCGAGCTCAGGTCGTCCCATTCGGGTCGGCAGCGATTGAACGTGAGCAGGGGAGCGGTCTCGGTAAGTCCGTACAGCTGGATGAACTCCCACCCAAGCTCGGTCTCGACTCGCTCGATCGTGGCTGTTGGTGGCGGAGCACCCGCAACGATGATGCGGACGGTTCCCTTGCCCGGAATCTCGCCATCCCAATCTTTGGCGGCGTCGAGCACAGCGGCCACGACCGCCGGAGCGCCACACATCAGCGTCACTCCGTGCTCGTCGATCCGACGGAGGATTTCGGGGCCATCGACCTTGCGTTGCACGACGTGCTTCACGCCCATTGCCGTGACGGTGTAGAGCATCCCCCAACCGTCGCAGTGGAACATCGGGAGCGTATGTAGATAGACGTCGCGGTCGGTGACCGCGGCGTGCCAACCAAACGTGACCGCGTTAACCCAGCGCGCCCGATGGGTCTGTTCGACACCCTTGGGTCGGGCCGTTGTTCCCGACGTGTAGTTGATCGATGCGGTCGCGTCCTCGTCTGGCTCCCAGGCCTTCGGTTCGCCCTCGCGGCCGAGCCATGCAGCGTCGGATTCTTCGCCGATGATCCACTTGCGCTCGCACTCGACGCCCGAGAGCGCGTCGGCGAGTTCGGGATCGACGAGCAGTGCTTCGGCACCGCTGTGCTCGACGATGTAGCTGACCTCTTCGGCGCTGAGTCGATAGTTGATCGGCACGAAGATCCGGCCGTTCCCGCTCACACCGAAGAAGGAGGCGAGGAGCCGTGCCGAATTGTGCGACACCATCGCGACTCGTCCGCCAAACCCAATACCCATCTCATCCATGGCCACACCCATCTGGCGGGTCAGGTCGCCAAGCTCGCCGTAGGTCACCGTGGGAAACGCTGTGGCGGGTTGGTCGGGCTCATCGACAATGGCGATGCGTTCGGGATAAACGGCAATCGCCCGGTTGAGAAAGTCGTTGACGGTTAGCGCAACCTTCATGGCCTATTCCCCCTTGTGGAAACACTGCATTTCGTGCGTGTGATCGGTCCCCACCGATCGTGGTTAGAAGGTAGCTCACGATCCTTTCGGACGCCTCGTCGCCAAAGACCCCGACGCACCGCCAAATCGCAGAGATGCGCAGTGCGCGGCACAACCTTGAGGAGATCTTGAGTCGAGATTTTCGGAGGGTCCGTCGAATCAGGTGATGTCCCAATCCATTGAGGAGATCACCGTTGTTATTCAGTCAGTCATTCACCCGTTCGCGGGTGGGGGCGCTAGCGATCGTCGCTGCCTTATCGGCCTCGACGATCGTCGCGCCGCCGCTCGCGGCTCAAAGCGCAGGGGACACCTTCGCCTGCGACCCCGGCTTCTACCAGGTCATTTCGGGCCAGCTCGCAGAGCTCGACCCGGCGAACGCCACGTACAACACCATCGGTACCGACGGCCCGAGCTACAACGCCATGGGCTATCGAATTGCCGATGGCTACCTCTACGGGATTCAGGGCTCGAACCTCATTCGGATCGACGCCTCGGGCATCGTGTCGGTCGTTGCGACGCTCGACATCGCGTCGGGTTCCTACACGGGCGATTTCGGTGACGACGGCCTGTTGCACATCAGCCGTGGCGGCCGAAACTGGTACGCGGTCGACGTCGCGACCGCTCAGGTCACCGCCATTCCCGAACTGTCCGGCAACGTCGGCGTCGCCGACATCACCAACGTCTACGGCATCTTCTACGGGGTGTCGACCAGCGGCGAACTGATACGCATCGACCCGGTCGCCAAGACCGTCACCAACGTCGGTGGCGTGTCCGGATTGCCGGGCGGGTCGCTGTCGTTTGGCGCGGCGTGGTCGTCTGCTGGCGGCAACCTCTACGTCGGTCGGAACTCCGGTGAGATCTTCCAGGTCACCGGCTATTCGACCGGTTCACCACACGCCACGCAGGTCGCCACCGCGTCGGCAACGAACTCCAACGATGGAGCGTCGTGCTCGCTTGCACCGGCACCCGCGGGGATCCCCGACGTCGACGGTCCCCAGCCCGAGACGCCACCGTCCACTCCCGAAGGCCAACAGGCTGCCGAGAATTACGCCGAGAACGAGTACGAGACCTTCACGTTCCCGAGTGCCCCCGTGCCCGAGGGGCCCTCGTGCACGAGCGGCTTCGATGAGGACCGGCCACAACGTCTCGCCATCGACGCGGACAGCGTGACCTCGCCGACCACGGTCTATGCGAGCGGGCCCGGCGTGTCGCTTACCGACTTCGACGTGCTCAGCGGTCTATGGACCGAAGGTTCCGGTGCCCTGCAACAGACCCACGACTGCGGCTATGACTACACCGCGCTGTTGCGAGCCGAGCCGCTCAATCACTACCGCTGGGACGTGACCGCGTCTGGCGTCGGTGGCGTGAACCAGGGCGGCGTTGTCATCAACCAGTCATCGCCACTCACCCGAAGCGGAGCAGCGCTCATCGACCTGGCCGACGCCGGAAACGTGCTTCGCTGGGGTCACTACGACGCCAGTGGCTACTACCAGTTGCTCGGTGCGGTTGACCTTGACCCGTCGGCGGCCGAGAGCGCCCGCTTCTCGGTCGTTGTCCACGGCAACGAGATCACCGTCCGAGCTGACGGCGAGTTCATCACGACGTTCACCTCGATCGGCACGGGAGGCCACGTCGGTCTCGTCACGAGCCGGACGGCCGGATTGTTTAGCGATCTGCAACTCACCGCACTACCACCGTCAGGAACGGGCTCGTGAGCAGACGCCCCGAGCTGATTGCACTGCTGTTGGTGGTATTGGTCGCGACGAGCTGCGGCGCTGTCCGCGGCGAGCGCGTCGAGTCGGCGACATCGGCACCGAGCGACTCGCCGACAGAAGCTGGCATTCCCGCCCAACGAGGCCTGGTCGACGCAACCTACGTCGACCAGGTCGAGGGGAA
>CAZMYN010000283.1:0-3435 GCA_964570495.1 uncultured Acidimicrobiales bacterium
AATACCAGGCGTCGACCGTTCCCCAACGCCCAGACAGCGCGCGTGTAGGCGCCGTGGTCTTCACAGCGCGGCGGGCCCGAGTGCCCCTCTTCGATACGAAACGATCCGGTCATACCGAGGTGCGCCACCAACTCGTGTCCGTCGTCGAGTTCGAACAACAAGTACTTGCCGCGTCGCGCAATCCCGTCGACTCTCGTACCGACCGCATCAAGCGCCGGAGCGAACTTGTTACTCCAATGCGCGTCGGCCGCGATGATCTCGGCGCCCGCGAGCTGCGGTTGTAGCTGTCGGCGAACAACCTCGACTTCGGGCAACTCCGGCATGGCTGCACGCTAGCCTCGCCCACCTATGGCGACACCCGACGATTTTCGCGCCCGCTACCTCGATGAGTTGGTGGGCAGTGCTTCGGTGCTCGACGGCGTCGAACAGGCAGCGATTGCCGAGGCCTGGGCATCGGGCGCGATCGCCGAGTGGCTCGCACTGGAGGGCGCACCGGGCACGCTGGCCCAACAGGTCGCAGGCGAGTCCGCGCTGGCTGCCCAGCTGATTCACTGGCTCGAACGGGGCGAACTGCCCAGCGGTTCACCCGACTGGCTCGACGACGTCGGGCGTCACGAGATCACCCGTGCGGTTCAGCTGGGCGCCGGGCCCGACAGGGCGCTGATCTTTGAGTACGAGGCCCCGTCGGGTGATCGCCACGATCTGTCGGTGTCGATCGAGGGCGGGCGCCTCGTCGGCGTAGCGATCGGGCCCGAGGGTTTGGCCAGCGCAGCCGCAGACCACGACGACATCCCCGTTGAGCAAATAGACCAGCGTCAGGCCATCGAGCTTGTCCGTGAGACACTTCTCCAGCCGCTCGGCGAGCTGACCTCGGCCTCGGAGGCCACCATTCCGTTGCTGGCCGAGAGGATGAACATCGCCATTGCTGATCTGGGCGGCCAATCAGAGGCTTCCCACGCGGCGCACGTACTTCCCGAACGCTTTCCCGAAGACGACCGCTACGCAGCCGATGTGTTGACCTCGGCCTTGAGAAGCGAACTTGCCTCGACCGTCGAGCCAGCCGAGGTGGCTGCGGCCCGAGACCGGTTCGGCGAACGGGTCGCCGCACACGACCCGGATGCCCTGACCCTCTTGGAGATCGCGGGGTTCGAGGCCGACCAGGCAATCGATGCGGAGAGCTTCCTTGCGTTGGTGGGCGCGTATCTGGCGCCCGTATCGCTCGCGCCGCATTCTCCCCAGCAGTTCGAGGCGCTGATCGATCTCGAAGCAGCGGACTGGGTGGGCGCTGTCTTGGGGATTGGTCGGGCTGCACCGGGAATCGACATCGACGGCGAAGTCCTCGTGAGGTTCATCAACAAATGCCCCGAGATCACGACGAGCATCCCGAAGTCCGATGCCCCTCGTCTGGCGTGGGCCTTCGAGCAGACGCTGTATGCGTGGGAACTCACCAGCGTGCTCGATGGTGACGGGGCGCTCACCTCGATTGCTCGGTGGCTCGTGCCTCGGGCTGCGATTGCTAGGTGGGCGTAGGTCGGTTGGGCTCTGCCTCGTGAGAGTCCACGAGCGCTCGCTTCGTTGCCTCGGCGGTGGTTTGCAGGACATCTCCATCGGAGATCGCGAGTCCGAGCCGCAGAACGCCTTTGGCGTCGTGAGCCACGGTGAGGACGGCCGATCGGGCGCCCAGGTCGATGGTCCTGACCTCGTCGAAGGTGTGATCGGGTGCAATGGCGGCAATGACGGCCTTGGCTACGGCATCTTCGGGCTGAGTAGCTGACGCAGTTCCCGAGTAGGAGACGGCGCGAACGTTGATGGTGACGGCGGCATGGGATTCGCCGTCGACTTGATCGAGCGCGAGAAGCGGTGGGTCGAAACCGTCGTCGCCGTCGTCGAGATGGAACTGATGAAGCACCCGCGCAAAGGCTCGAGACACCGACGTGATGCGCTTGGCGGTCTCGGCGGCTTGGATTGGGCCGAACACGAACAAGCCGTCGGATCGAGCACCCCTTGTGCGCACGTAGTGGCCGCTGAGGTCGCCGTGTCGAAATGCTGCGACAGGCTTTCGACCATTCGACAACATGGTGAGCGTGTGCATGAGGCGGAAGTTCTCGGTGGGCGAGAGTAGGACGAGCTCTGGTTTGCGAGAAAAGAGCAACGGTTGGTCGACGTGTGGCACGTGCAAATAGGCAGCCAGCTCGATCCATCCAAGTTCCTCGACCAGGTCGAAGGCCGCCTCGATGAGGGTCGTGAAAAGGTGATCGATTTGGGGGGTCGACCGGACGGTGAGCGCCGGTGGCACCGAGCGCGCAGGAAGTGCTGGCTGTTCAGGTTGTTCCCGCTCAGGACTCGACATAGACGTGATGATACCGACGAAGAATGCTGCGCAACGTAGCGGGCCGACCGCAGCGGGTCGACGGTGGCTACTTGTTAGGTGGCTGCGGCCACGAAGCGTAGCGAGGGGGCCGAGGCGCGAATACGGCCCGACGAATGCCGCAGCTCGAGTTCGGCGAGCCCTTCAGGGCATTCTCCGGCGTACGGGCACCACCCACACAGGGGGCCCGGCGAGGCTTCGTACAGCTGATGTTCAGCGGCTTCGTTGAGTGTTGTCCACGTGTCGCCCAGTGCGCCGACCGCTGCCTCGAGCAACCGATCGGTCACCTTGGTCTCGATGATGCACTGCCCGAGATAGAGCAGGCGGGCAGCCTGGGGTCGTTCGCCGGTCGATGCCTCGACCGCCGCGGCGTAGAGCAGCACCTGTTCGAGGCGATCGTTTGCGTAGCGGCGAGCCGGGGCGCGCCCAGATTTGTAGTCGCTCACGACCAAGCCCGTTGCGTAGTCGCTGGACTCGCGTTCAAGACGATCGACGATGCCACGAAACGGAACG
This sequence comes from uncultured Acidimicrobiales bacterium, assembly GCA_964570495.1. Taxonomy (GTDB): domain Bacteria; phylum Actinomycetota; class Acidimicrobiia; order Acidimicrobiales; family SHLQ01; genus SHLQ01. The sequence continues at coordinate 2,882 of CAZMYN010000283.1, forward strand.
TCACCCAGCTGGGTGTCCATCTTCTGTTCGTTGGCGACGACCTCGATTTCGGCGGGGTTCTCCAAACTCCACAAACCTTCGATTGCCGTCCACGCAAGCCACCGGAACCGACGCTCTTGCGCATCGTCGAGGGCCAGCGCGAGGAAATCTTCGTGTTCGGCGGTTTCTGGCCAGACCGTGCGTGCGATCTCGCGAGCGCGATCGGTCGTGCGCGATTCACCCGGCTCGGCCATGAGGAGCTCGAGGACACGGTGGGCGAAGGTGCCGGCGATTGCGGCCTCGCCCGCAGGGTCGGGGAGACGATCGATGTAGCGAAACTTCCAGCGCCGTGGACACGAACGAAATGTCGATGCGCTCGATGGCGAGAGATACGGCGGCGGACCAACCGGTGCTTTGGTGTTTCGATCGTCGATACGCGTGTCGGCTGCATCGTGGGGACGATCGCCGCCCACGTCGTACAGCCTCTCGCTGGTGTCGAGATCGGTAAATGTCATGTATGTAGTTCTAGCAGTGGCCTATGACAGTTACTTGTTCGCACTTCCGGCGAACATCCC
>CAZMYN010000284.1:0-3390 GCA_964570495.1 uncultured Acidimicrobiales bacterium
CTCCGACAGGCCCTGGTGGGTGATTGGAACGCCTTTGGGAAGACCGGTGGATCCGGACGTGTAGATCACATAGGCGAGGTCGCTGGGGTTGATCTGCACGGGTGCGGGTGCCGGATCGACGACGGGCAATTCGTCGAGGGCTCGAAGGTCGGTAATGACCAGGCCGCAACCCGAGTCGGTGCGAAGGTGTTCTCGCCGGGCATCGGGATAGCTCGGGTCGATCGGCACGAAGGCCGCCCCGGCGCGTTGCACGCCATGAATGGCGAGCACCGCGTCGATCCCGATCGGCATCTCGATTCCAATGAGGTCACCGGGCCCGAACCCGGCTCGGCGTAGCAGCGTTGCGACACGGTCGATCTGAACATCGACTTCGCGAGAGCTCAGCTCGACGCGGCCGCCTTCGGGGTAGGTGTGACGCACCGCTGTCGAGTTGGCGTGGGTGAGGAGTTGTTGGGCGAGCACGACAGGAGCGGGGTCCTCGAGCGGTGTACCCGCGCTCGGTTCGCTCAACGAACGAAGAAGGGTCTGTTCGTCGTCGCCGACCAACGACACGTCGTGAATCCGCTGTCCGGGATTTTCGAGCATCGCATCGAGAACCGCCGCGAAATGTCCGACCGCCCGCTGGCGATGATCGCTGTTCGCGATGCGCTCGTTGATGTCGAGCGCAAGTTCCAACGTTCCTGAACCGTCATAGTCGAGAGCCTGCACTCGGAGTCGATGGTGCGGATCGACATGACCTGGGTGCACCCACCGAGTCGAGGCCGCGATGGGTCCAAAATCGCCCAGGGTGGCCGCGTGAACGTTCAGAACAACGTCGAATTGTTGGCGGGCGCTGCTCCCGGGAATCGCCGAACTGAGCAACTCGAAGAACGAGCGGGAGACCAACTTGTGCAGACTCGCGAAGCTGTCGCTGGGATCGACCTCCACGCGCAGCGCAAAGAACTCGACGAGCGGACCAATGACCGCCTTTGCGTTCTTGGTCGACCGGTGGTGGATCGGTACCCCGATCGTGAGCTCGTCATTGCCGAGTCGAGCGGTGTAGCCAGCCAGTGCCGTCGCCAGCGCAACAAACAGCGAGATGTCCGGGCTGAGAAGGCGGAACTCGTCTGCGAGGAGGGCGTCGAGCGCTCCCTGGCGACCCGCCGACATGTCGACGTGCACCCGTTCGGCCGCAGTGCTCGGACCAGCGTCGGGGCGATAGAAGTCGGTAGGCGTCGCGTCCGGCTGACCCGCCCACTGATCGACGGCGCGTTGGAACCGCGGGGTCTGCTGGGCTTGGGCGAGTTCTGCCCAGACGTCTGCATAGGCGGGAAGCTCAACGTCGCTGCCGTGGTAACGAGCAGCCACTGCATTGAACAGGTTCGCCGAGCTGCCCGCATCGATCACGATGTGATGAAGGTTGGCCCACCATGCCCACTCGTCGTTGCCGAGGTCGATCAATACGAGGTCATAGGCCGCAACCGCAAGATCGAAACGCTCGCGAACCCTCGCCTCAGCCCAGGATTCGAGCTCATATTCGGCGAGGCGAAGCAGCCGGCAGCGAGCAGGCGGTTCCGGCGCGACCGACGGATGCGCAATGCCATCGATCTCTCGGATGGTCGTGCGAAGTGCGTCACTGTCAGAAATCACCGAATCGACAGCGGCGAGGAAGCGGGCCGGATCGATCGGCGCGGCGAAACGGGTGAGCAGAGCCATGTTCTGGTGGGGCGAGTCAGGCTCGAGGCGCTGCGACGTCCAGATCAGTTCCTGGGCTGGGGTCAGGTTTCGGCGGGGTTGTAGCTGAACAACACTCGACGCGGAGTCAGACATTGGCTCAGGCGCCCGCCCGAGAGTCGACAAACGCGGTCATCTTCGCGACGGTCTGAAAATTCTCGAGCGTCACATCACCGGGATCGACGGCCATGCCGGTGACTTCCTCAATCCAGTGGGTGATGCGGATAACGCCGAGGCTGTCGACCGCGCCGCTCAATAACAAGTCGGTCTCGTTCTCGACAAGCACGTCCTCGAGCACGACCTCGTCTTGAATGAAGCTGGTCAGGGCCGCGTTGAAATCGTTCATGAAGTCGTGCCCTTCACCGCTGCGACCGTGTGCTCGCGCAGGGAACGCCGGTCGAGCTTTCCGCTGCTGGTAAAGGCTGGGCTGTCGATCTGCACAGTACGAGTGGGTACGGCGTAGGAGGGCAGCACGGATGCAGCCGAACGAAGAAATTCGGCCTCATCGAATTCATCGGTGCGTCCCAGTAGTCCAGCCACAAGCTCGTCTTCTCCAGATTGCGTCCGCACTATGCCTACGACCACATGGTCGGCGCCGTCGAGTTGTTCGAGCTCCAATTCAATTCCTTCGAGTTCGATGCGAAATCCGCGCACCTTCACCTGATGATCGATTCGACCGTAGAACGCCATCTTGCCCGAGTCATCAATCGAGATCAGGTCGCCCGTCCGGTAGAAGGTCTTGCCATCGATCTCGTTCAGTTTGGCGTTGTTGATCTCGGGTGAATCCCAGTAGCCCTCCATGAGCTGAGGAGTGTGCACCCACATCTCCCCCACCTCGCCAGGCGCGACATGATTGGCGGGGTTTGGCGTGTCGGCTTCGGGGTCGATTGCCAAAATGTCGCTGTGGTCGAGAGGGAATCCAACCGTCAATGGCTGATCGACGAGCGGCGGTGAATCGAAGACGGCTAACGAGACCTGGTTTGTCTCGGCAGGGCCAAATATGTTCGCGAACCGCGCATTTGGGCAATGGCGCATCATCTCGCCGATCACCTGAGCAGAGATCACCTCTCCGCCGAAATGGACCCAGCGCAGAGCGGTGAGGTCGCGGTTCTCCAAGTCGCCGCGAAGTACGAGCTGTTGCAACAGGAACGGAACCGAGTACCAAAAGGTCACGGCCTCGTCTTGAAGTCGCTGCGAATGGCTGGCCGGTAGCCGTTGGTACGGCTCGGTGATGACCACGTTGGAAGCCCCAATGAGCGGAACCGACCACAGCGAATGAGTCGAGATGTCGAAGTGGTGCGGAGCAATATCGCTGACGCGATCGGCCGATGTCATGTGGTAGTTGCGATGTGTCATCTCGGCATAGGCCATTGCACTGCCATGGGTGTGAACAATGCCCTTTGGTTCACCCGTCGAGCCCGACGTAGTGATGATGTAGGCCCGCTCGTTGGCATCGACGGCAACTGGGGCCGCTGGTTCGAGAAGCTCCAGCTCGGCCTCAGAGATCGTGGGCAGCTCCGTTGGCGAACCGTCGATTCCGATGACCAACCGCAGCGGTCGCAATTCGTGAATCGCGGCCAGCGTTTTTGCGCGCGGGGTGTGTGACACGATCACGTCGATCTGCATGCGTCGACAAACGTCGGCCAAGCGTTGGGCGGGCGAGCTTGGATCGAGTGG
>CAZMYN010000285.1:0-3295 GCA_964570495.1 uncultured Acidimicrobiales bacterium
CTCGGGACCGACTCCTGCTTCGGGGAGTGCGCTCCGAGGTGCTTGCCGAAGGCGACGGATCGATTCTGATCTATGCCGAGATCCATGAGGAACGGGTAGCCGGAGTGCTCTCCGAGCTGGGAATCGGCGAGGACTCTAACGAGTCCGAGGGCTGAGCTCGTCGGCGATCGCCGCAATCGCGTCGACCACAACCGGGCCCGCATCGACTCCGTCGACGACAAGGGAAGGCTCAGTAGATCGCAACCGAGTGATCGAAATGGGGGCTGGTTCTCGCCACCCACCGAGGAAGAAGTCATCGTTGGGTTCGGCGGCCCGTGAGTCGAGGCTCACCTCAGCAACGTCGGCTTCAGTCTCGGTCCAGCGTTCGATCGACTGAGGATCCACCTCGACGCCCTCAGCTATTCCGAGCACCATAGCGAGGCCGTGTCGACACGCGTCCGAGGTGTCCTCGCACGTGCATGAAACCTCAAGGTCTGACGATTGAGGGATCTCGCCCGCTTGGGCTGAGGGAGCCAGTTCTATGGTGACGTCGTAGACGACGCCGTCGCTGTCTGAAACGTTGGCGTTGGCCAACCGGGGCGCCAGATCGATGGTGGAGACCGCGTTGGAGCGGTACAAGCGTCGTGCTTTGGCCATTCGACCTGGGTCGCCAAGGTCGATCGCCACGTTTGCGAGCGCCCGCGCTGCATCGGAGCGTAGGGGGCGCTTCACGGTGCTTCCCCGTTGGAGTCGCCGGTGAAGGACACCGGTGTCGTGTCGAGGCGAAGCAGGTCTCGCAACTCGTCGGTCGACAGTTCGGTCAGCCACGAGTCGTCCGCGCCAACAACCGAATCCGCGAGCGCCCGTTTCTCGGTCAGGATTCGGTCGATCTGCTCTTCGAGAGTTCCTCGACATACCAGCTTGTGCACAAATACGGTTTTGGACTGGCCAATTCGCCATGTTCGATCGGTCGCCTGATCTTCGACGGCCGGGTTCCACCAGCGGTCGTAGTGGATGACTCGACTCGCGGCGGTCAGGTTCAGGCCTGTGCCGCCTGCTCGAAGCGAAATGATCTGGATCGGGGGCCCACCATCGGCTTGGAATTCGTCGACCATTGCCTGGCGCTTGGTCCTGGTCGTTCCACCGTGAAGGAACGGAACGGGTGTGTCGAGCCGGCTCTGCAGATGAGCGCTGAGCAAGAGTCCCATTTCTCGGTATTGGGTAAAGACGATCGAACGTTCATCGGAGTCGAGGATCGCGTCGACGAGTTCGTCAAAGCGCTCGAGCTTGCCTGACCTACCCGATGCCCCCATCGATTCTTCGCGGAGAAAGTGCGCGGGATGGTTACAGACTTGCTTCAGCTTTGTGAGTGTTGCAAGAACGAGGCCGCGGCGCTCCATGCCAGTCGCCCGTTCGGCGCCAGAAACGAAATCGTCGACGACGGCTTGATAGAGGCCCGCCTGTTCGGGGGTGAGCGGCGCCCATTCGACCTGTTCGACCTTGTCGGGCAAATCGGGGACCAGCGACCGGTCGAGCTTTGTGCGGCGGAGCACGAACGGTGCGGTCAGACGCAGCAGCGCACCGAGCGCTTCGGGGTCCTCGCCGCTCTCGATTGGGTTTGCGAATGTCTCGCGGAACCAGGTGATCCCGCCGAGCATCCCTGGGTTCAGCGCATCGAGGATCGCCCAAAGCTCGGTGAGTCGGTTCTCGACGGGCGTTCCGGTAAGCGCGACGCGCTGTTGTGATTGCAACGTACGAATCGTGGTTGCCGCATTTGTTCGATGGTTCTTGATTGCTTGGGCTTCATCGCACACCACGACGTCGAATTCGATCGGAAGCAGTTCGTCGGCGATTCGACTCGCCGTGCCGTAGGTAGTGACAACAACGTCGTGAGCTTCGGCCGCGCGCTTGAGCGCAGCGCCGCGCACCCGGTCGGGTCCGTGAGCAATCAGCACCGAAAGTTCGGGAGTGAATCGTTCAGCCTCGTTCTGCCAGTTCGTCACGACGGACAACGGGCATATGACGAGATGAGGCAATGAGGGTTGGTCGTTGTGGAGACGATCGAGGGTGCGAGCGAGCATGTGGGCGAGGGCGGTCGGCGTCTTGCCGAGGCCCATGTCGTCGGCGAGGCAGCCGCCAAGTCCGAGCCGGCCGAGGAACTGGAGCCATCCGAGCGCACGTCGCTGGTACGGGCGAAGCTCTCCGACGAAACCGCCCGGCTCGGAAGTCTCTTCGAGCTGATCATCGGGTAGGCCCGCGAGGAGCTCAGCAATCCAGCCGTCGGCGGTCAGGTCGTCATCGGTTTGTTCGAGTTCGGTGATTGTCTCGCGGAGCAACTCGGCGGGGGTGAGTTCGCTTGCGTCGCGGCGCTTTACGTCGAGCCGTTTCAGGGCCGCCCGCATTTGCCGGTGGTCGACTTGCACCCAGTTGCCCCTCACGGCAACGAGGTCGGCGTTGGAACGAGCGAGTTCCTCGATCTCGTCTTGGGTCAAGGTGATGTCGCCGAGCGCGAGGCCCCAGTCGACGTCGACGAGTGACGTTGCAAGTCCCGTGGATCGGGTGGGCATCGAGCGCGACGTTGCTTGGGCGGTGAGGCGCGCACTTCGGCTGAGCAGTGTTGATGGAGTGACGATCGGAAGGCCAGCGAGCCGACAGGTGGGCAGGCCGTCTGTCAGCAGATCGGCAACCTCATCGACGTGAAGGTCGAGGACGAACGGATCTACCTCGTCGGCGAGCGGTGCAAAAGAGGCCAGCTGTGATGCAAGCCGGTCGACGAGTTCACGCATGCGCGTTCGGAGCGGATCGAGCGATTGTCCGTCGCCAAGCCACTCGGTTTCGACCTCGCCGGACCAGATATCGGCGAACGTCACCGCGTCGCCATCAGGTGGAAGAACTTCAAGGAGCAGCTTCCAGCCGTCGTCTGTATTGAGCGGCGGCTCGAGGCGGCCTTGGAAGGAGACCTCTGGTGCTCCGACCATAACGCTGGCGTGCGTGCTCAGCTGAGTGGACCACTCAGCAAATGCCGACTCGTGGGCTACCGAGTCACCGAGGAAGACCGCGTCGGGTTTCGACAGCGCGCCAGCGACTCTACGAAGAGCAATAACCGACGACGATCGACTGCGTGGAAGCGAAGGTTTCCACCCGGCGTTCGCGAGCGATGTGCGGCAGGCAGCGTCCGTCAGCTGTTCGAGCATCACGCGAATCTGGTCGGCGGGTGGTTTGTCGACGTGGGAGACAAGAACCGGCGGAGCCAGGTCAGACAGAGCCGAGAGTGTGGAGTCGAGCTCGGGGTCGCGCACGGGCATCCACTCGGCGC
>CAZMYN010000286.1:0-3272 GCA_964570495.1 uncultured Acidimicrobiales bacterium
AGCGGGTAGCGAGATCGAGTTGTTCGTGGAATCAGTCGCGCTGGATGTTTACAGGAGCGATCCGCGGACACGACCCTTCGTTCTCTCGCCCGATGGCTTCACTGATTTGCACGAGGGGAAACATCGCCGCTGCCCGAACATTGCGTTCCTCGAACGGCCCGTCGACCACGAACAATTCTTCGACGCAGTGCCCGGCGCGGCCGATTAGCTCGCCGTCGGCTCCAAGGACGAAGGATGAACCGTCAAAGAGCAGTTCGTCCTGCCCGCCGACCTGGTTTCCGTAGACGAACGGCAGGCCGCCCGACTCTGAAACCCGCGCGGCCATCTCGGCCTCGCGAACTTGGGTCTTGCGCCGGTAGTAGGGGGATGCGTTGATGTTGACGATGATCTGTGCGCCGCCAGCGGCAAGCGATGGGATTGGGCCGCCCGCAATCCAGCCGTCCTCACAAATCGACATGCCGACCCGAATGCCCGCAATCTCGTGGAGCTGCATTGGCTCGGTACCAGCCACGAAGACCCGCTCTTCGTCGAAAACGCCATAGTTCGGTAGCGCACGTTTGTGATAGGTCGACTTGACCTCTCCCCCGGCAACGACAGCCAGCGCGTTGAAGGTGTTGCCGTGGCCGGTGCCGTCGGCGAACCCGATCGCCGCTGCACAGTGCCCGGTGATCTCGGACGCGACCTCGTGGAGCACGCGCACGTTCTCGGCAATGAACCCCGGCTTCAACAACAGGTCTTCGGGCGGATACCCGGTAATGGTGAGCTCGGGGAACACCGCCAAGTCGGCGCCCTCGCGTTCAGCCTCGCGCATCGAGTTGCGAATCAGATCCGCATTCCCTGCGAGGTCTCCAACTTTGGTGTTGATCTGGCAGATCGCGACACGGAGTACAGCCACGTAGTGAGGTTAGGACCCCGCGGTCACGAATGGGAACTCTTGACGAGACCACTCAAATGGCGCAGGCTCCTCACGTGTACGTCGTTCCGGGCTAGGAGAATGTGTGCGGATTCATCGGCCGGTGTCGCTCAACTACCTGCCCGCAAGCGCTGGCACCGGCATTGTCCGCCTGTCGGGCATCGAGGGTCTCACTCGATCACTGCTCGTCGGAACCGTTCCGCTCATCGCGCTCGACCGTCTCGGTTCAAAGGACGCTGTATCCCAGGCCTTCACCGCTGGTGCTGTTTTGACGCTTGGCGTCACGCTCAACCTTGGCCTGCTCGAAGCGCGGATCGCGCGTCGCTATGTCATGACGCTCGGCATCGTGGCGCTCTTCTTGGCTGGCATCTTGTTCACCGTCGACGCCATTGTTCCGTTCGTGGTCGCCATCGGGTTTCGATCGATAGCGGCGTCGATCTTCTCGGTGATGATCACCCTCTACGTCATGGACTACATCGGTAAGGCCGAACTGACTCGCATCGAGTCGAGCCGCCTGGTTCACAACGGAGTGGGCTGGCTGATCGGGCCGAGCCTCGGCTTGTGGCTTGCCAACAATGTGAGCCCGGCCGCCCCCTTCCTGTTGAGCGCTGCTCTCTCGGTTTGCCTGCTCAGCTACTACTGGTGGCTGCGGCTTGGAAACAGCGAGGTCATCGCCGAAGCCAAGTCAGCTGTGGCCAGTCCAGTGAAGAACATCCCCCGATTCTTTAAACAGAAGTACATGCGCATCGCCTACACGATCACTTTCGTGCGTGCGACGTTCTGGGCAGCACTGTTTATCTACGGACCGATCTACGTCGTGGAGGCTGGCTTCGACGACTGGGTAGCGGGACTGTTTCTCAGTTCGGTCGCGGGTCTTTTGCTCGCCTCACCGATTACGCGTCTGCTGGCCGATCGTTGGGGCACCCGCAAGGTCATCGCCACCGCGTTCGGTCTCATCTCCACATCGCTGTTCCTTCTCGCCATATCCGGCGAACCCAAGACCATCGGAATCGCGTTCTGGTTCACCGCTGCGGTCGGCGCAACGGCAATCGACGTCGTGGGGAACATCCCGTTCATGCGAATGGTCAAGCCACGCGAGCGCGTTGCCATGGCCACGGTCTTTAGTACGTGGCGTGAAACTTCAGCGCTGCTCGCACCACTGCTAGCCGCGGTAGTTCTGGGCATTGCGCTGCCCTTCGAGTTCTTCTACGCCGTCATCGCGATCATGTGCGTCGCAGCTCTACTCATCGCGCTGCGATTACCACGAAGACTCTGAGCAGCCCGATCCTAAACGTGGGCCCGCCGTCCAATCTTTAGTGTCATACCCCGTCACTAGGTTTCTATGTATGGAGTCAGGGGTGGCGAACCCGGTGTTGGCGTCGGCGATTGTGTCGACGGCTAACGGTTTGGATGCAATCAACGCGTCCGGGATGTCGCCTGTCAACGCACGCGATGCAATTGTGTGCATTCGCGAGTTCGAGGTCCTGCGCCGCCGCATGGACGCCGTCCAGGTCGGCCTGCTCTCCGCGATCGATGAGGCGTGTTTCTATGGGGCTGACGGGCATGCGTCGGCCAAAGCAATGCTCCGCCACTACGCCAAACTCTCTAGCGGCGAGGCCGCCGCCCGAGACAAGACCCGCAAAGTCCTGACTGCGATGCCTGAGGTAGCTGTGGCGTATTGGGCTGGCGACATCGGCGTCGACCAGATTCGGGTCATGGGCCGCATCTATGCCAACCCACGCGTCCGGAACAAAATGCGAGACGACCAATCATGGTTCGTGAACCGCGCCAAACGACTCGACTACGAAACATTCACCGCCAAAGCCCTCAATTGGGCACGGCTTGCCGATGACGACGGCCCCGACCCCAAAGCCGAACGCACCCACGAACGCCGCGACACCAAATTCAGCCAAGACTTCGACACGTCCTGGACACTCATCGGCGGGTTCGCCGCTGGCCAAGGCGCATCCATGTACGAAATCTTCGAACACTACGTCGAGGCCGAAACGCTCGCCGACTGGGAGAAAGCCCGCGCCGAACACGGCGACCTCGCCACCTACACCGACCTGCCCCGCTCCATACAACAACGACGCGCCGACGCACTCTGGCAACTCTTCCACGACGCAGCCGCATCACCACACGGCGCAATGCCGCCCAGCTACGTCCACAACATCGTGTGGGACCACACCACCTTCGAAGAAATGGCCCGCCGAGTCGAAACCGGCGAAATCGAACCCCTCGACCCCGACATCTTCCGATGCGAAACCATCGACGGCATCGGCCTCGATCCCTACGAAACGTTCGCCAACGCCATGAACTCGCGCATCCGACGCGTCCTCATCGACGCCAAAGGCGTTGT
>CAZMYN010000287.1:0-3226 GCA_964570495.1 uncultured Acidimicrobiales bacterium
AACTCCGCGCCGCCAGCTAAGGATTTGTCCCCCCTTTGGACCGCAAGGTTCCAAATCTCGCCATCAGTGCGGCCGTGGCGTCGATGGTTGTGATGCTGTGGCTATGGGGCGGCCCCGTGCCAGCACCGGTCGCCGACAACGACGACGACGGCGGAAGTTTGGGTGGGGGCTAGGTGAAGGAGGTGGCGAGGCGGTTGAAGCCTTCGCGGAGGCTGACCGTCGGCTCCCACTGGAGGGCTTCACGGGTTTCGCGCTGATCGAACCAATGCGCTGTCGATAGCTGCTCGGCACCGAAGGCCGTCATGGGCGGCTCATCGTCGCGCGAGGTGCGAGCCCACACGTTCTCGACGACGCTCGCCCCGGCGATTGCAACCTTGGGGTTGACCGATCGTGGCGACCAGTCGATCCCGGCAGCGTTCGTGATACGGGCGATCAGTTCATGGACGGTTCGGGGTTCGCCATTCGAGATGACGAACGCTCGGCCGCCAACGTCGGGGCAGCGATCGAGAGCGGCGATCATGGCGTCGGCTGCATTGTCGACCCACGTCGTGTCGACCAGTGCGAGGCCCGAGCCAATGAGCGGCAACCGGCCTGCACGGGCGCGGTCGAGGATTCGCCCAACCAGCTGTGTGTCGCCAACGCCGATCACGAGGTGCGGGCGGATCGCGACGATCGGCATCTCGGTCGAGCTTGCGTCGAGTGCGAGCCGTTCGGCCATGGCCTTGCTCGTGGCGTAATGCCCACGGGTGCTCTCGGGGTCGGCGGGGGCAGCTCCGCCACCGACGATCGACTCGCCGCCATGGGTCACCGACGGCGTCGAGATATGCACGAATCGAGAAACGCCAGCCTCTCGTGCAGCCGAGATCAGCGTCGACGTTCCCTCGACATTGACCGACACAAAGTCTTCCCACTCGCCGGTGATGTCCACCTTGGCTGCGAGGTGAATCACGGCGTCTTGGCCCGAAGCGGCCTCGGTAACGACAGCAAGGTCGGTGATCGAACCGTTGAACTGGGCGACACCATCGAGGTCGACCTGGGAGCGTTGCAGCACCGTGACGTCGTCGCCACGGTCGCGCAGCCGCTCGGCGACCATTCGCCCGATCATGCTGGACGACCCGGTGACAAGAACCTTCATGAGGTCTCCTTCGCCGACGAGGCTTCCTTGGCCAGGGCCGTCATCGGGCCACCACGCAACAGTGCGTCTGCCCACTCAGCAACAGCAGTGCGATCGATCTTTGAATTGTGCCTGCGGTCGACCGGCAGCTTCGGAACATCGAACACGGCAACCACATGAGGGGAGACCTCGCGAACCGCATCGATGAGCGACAGCGAAGCAAGCTCGGGCTTCTTGGCCCGGATCGACGACTCGACAACGACGACGAGTTGCTGAATTCCCTTTGGGCCAACACCAACGACGGCAGCGCTCGCGACACCGTCCAAGTTCTCGACCGCCTTCTCAAGGGCCACCGGTCCGATCGGTCCGTGCTCGGACCACACGATGTGCTGCATGCGGCCGCCGACCCATAAGCGACCTTCGGCGTCGAGCTCGCCCACATCGCCGGTCCGGTGCCAGCCGTGGGGCTGGGCGGCACGGTTTGAGGTGTGCCACAACCGGTCGTAGCCCAGGTACTGGTGGGGTGCGCGGACTCGAATTTCACCGAAGTCCAGGTTCGACTGATCGATCGGGTCGATTGCGACCTCGACGTTTTTGACCGGGAACCCGACGCAGACGCCGTTGCCTCGGCCGATGTCGTTGAGCTCGCTCAGGCTGATGCTCGCAACCGGCAGCACCTCGGTCATGCCGTACGGGGTGTGCGCCTCGGCGTTGGGGAACACGGTCTTGACCGCTTCGAGCAGCGACGGCCGGACGGGAGCTCCCGCCGACAAGATGGTCTCGACGCCGTCGAGCGCGGGTTGGAACGACGGGTCGATCTCGTCGCGAGTTTCGACGAGACGCTCGAGGGCAGCGGGGGAGGCAAAGACCAATCGCGCGCTGATCGCGTCGACAGCTTCGGCCAGTTTCGACGCCTCGAGGCTGCCGGGTCGAGACACATCCATATCGGGAACCGTCGAGGTAATTCCGAGCAAAGGTCCGTAGAGCGCGAACGGCGCAAACGCGGCAACGAGACCGTCGTCGGGCTCGATCCCGTAGAGACTATGGATCAACATGCGCTGTGTGGCCAAGCGTTGATGGCTGTAGCGCACACCCTTCGACGGGCCGGTCGAGCCGGAGGTAAAGACAACGGCTGCTTCGGTGCTTTCGAGGGGGTAGGCCACATTGGTGATGTCGACAGCGGAGGAACGAAGCGTTGGGAGATCGCTCGTCGTGTCGAGCAGGCGGCGTTGCAGTCCGGTTGGCTTTTCGGTGCTGACCCGAAGGCCCGGCCAACGCAGTGCACGCGCCGCGGCCATTGCCTTGGGAATGCCGATCAGATACTTCGGGTAGGTCGATGCCAGCGCCGCGGTCATCTGCTTTGGCTTGAGCGCCCCATCGACCAGCACGGCGCTCGCGCCGACTCGCCAGATCGCGAACAGAACCGAGACCATCTCGATTCCCGGTGGAATCATCAGGGCGACTCGGTCGCCGGGTTCGACCCCCAACGAGACCAGCCCGCCCGCTGTCTCGGTGACGCGTTCGGCGAGCTCGCCATAGGAGATCTGAGCACCGTCGCCCGACATCTCGACGATTGCTGTCGTGTCGGCGAGTACATCGTCGTACACCGCAGTGAGCAGTGACGTGACCCGCTCGGCCGATTCGGCGGCGTGGGCTGGCTCGGCCGAAGGAACTTCCGCTGCATCGAGCGCGGTGATCCAATCGATCGCTGCACCAGCAACGTCGGCGTCTTCGGTAACGAAATGCCCAGCCCGTGCCCAACGATGCACCTCGGCGTGGGGCAACCGCGATTCGAGGTCGTGTAGGTACAGATCCGAGAACACCGGATCGCTCGCCCCCCACAACAACAGCGCGGGGATCTCGGCGAATTCGGTGAGCCCAGCGGCAATGTCGTCGAGCACCCGGGCGCTCGGATGGCCGGCTTCAAGCGGGATGTCTTGGACGAACGTCGCGATCGCGGCGCGGCGATCGGCGCTCGTGTACGGCGCCATGAATCCCTTGCGGACAGACGCAGTGAGTCGGGGCTTGGACATCTGGATTGCGCCGTTGATGAACGCGGTCGTGTCGACCGTGGCGCGTCGCAACGCGGTCTTGGTGCGCGTGGCTCGAATG
>CAZMYN010000288.1:0-3216 GCA_964570495.1 uncultured Acidimicrobiales bacterium
GCTCAAGTGGGATGTCGACCGGTAGTGGCGATGCAGATCTTGGGTGAGCGGAGCTCGCGTAGCGAACAAGATCGCTCAAGTGGGATGTCGACCGGTAGTGTCGACAACAATATGGAGTCTGATCTTGCTGAGCTTTCGACGGTTGCCACACAAATCGATGAGCTCGTAGAGCGCATTGTCGAAGTTGCCGAGAAGTACCACGGCAGTGACCGAGCAGACATCGCCGTGCGACTCTTTGAGGTCGAGCGATCGTTGAAGGGAGCGGGTCGGAATCTCCAGAGCGCTCGACGAGCCTTCTCGTGAATCGGCCAACCGTACGCAACGACCTGGCTCTGCGAGAGGGATATCACTCGCCACAGCTCGACGTCGATGTCCGGCTCAATACCAACGAGGCCCCCGTGCCGCCGCCAGATGAGTTCACCGCGGCCATGCATGAGGCGATCGAGAATCTCGACTGGCATCGCTATCCGGATCGAAACGCGCTCGTGCTGCGATCCAAAATCGCCGAACGCTATGGTCGAACGCCCGATGAGGTCTTTGTGGCCAACGGCTCGAACGAGGTCTTGCAGACCATCATGTTGACGTTCGGTGGCCCGGGGCGCACCGCTGCGGTGTTCGAACCGACCTACGCGTTGCACTCCCACATTTCAAAGACCGCCGGCACCGAGGTGGTCGAGGGTTCTCGGCGTGATGATTTCAGCCTCGATCTGGCCGAGGTCGAACGGGTCATCACGACACACAGCCCCGACGTGGTGTTCTTGTGCTCGCCGAACAATCCGACCGGCGTGGTCGACCCACCGAACACGGTTGCGGCCGTGCTCGAACTCATGTCGGAGACCAACGGGCTGCTGGTTGTCGACGAGGCGTACGGTCAGTTCGCGGAATCGTCGGCAGTTTCGCTGATTGGCGAGGACGTCCCGCTGGTGGTGAGTCGCACGTTCTCCAAGACATGGTCGATGGCGGCTGTTCGCCTGGGCTATCTGCTCGGACCGAAATGGTTGGTGAGCGCTCTCGAAACGGTCGTGTTGCCCTACCACCTCGATTCGATGAAGCAAGCAGCAGGAATCGCCGCGCTCGATCATGGCGATGCAATGGACCGTCGTGTAGCTCGGATCGTGGAAGAGCGCGGGCGGATGTTGGTAGCCATGGCCGAACTCCCGGTGACCACGTGGGACAGTGGCGCGAACTTCTTCCTGTTTCGTCCGGAGGTATCGACCGGCATCGATGGGGAGCAGCTTTGGCAGTCGCTGGTCGAACGGTCGGTGCTCGTTCGTAACTGTGCCTCGTGGCCGCGCCTTGAGGGATGCCTGCGCGCAACGATCGGTACACCCGAAGAGAATGACGCTCTGCTCGCTGCGCTTCGCGATGTGTTTGGATCTTCGGCTCGCTGATCTCACAAGTCGTTGGCCAATAGCGCCCAATACACTGGTGGCTATGCGAACAGCGTCAGCTAACCGAGACACCAAAGAGACCCAAATCGCCATCTCGCTCGACTTGGATGGCACAGGAGAGACGAACTGCAGCACCGGCTTGCCGTTCTTTGACCACATGCTCGACCAGTTGGGTCGCCATGGTGGGTTCGACCTGTCGGTCTCGGCGACGGGCGATCTCGAAATCGATTCACATCACACGGTCGAGGACACTGGCATTTTGCTGGGCGAGGTCTTCAAGGAAGCCCTCGGCGACAAGGTTGGCGTCCGTCGGTTCGCGTCGAACCGGGTGCCGCTCGACGAGGCGCTCGTCGACACGGCCCTCGACCTGTCGGGCCGCCCGTTCCTTCACTACGAGGTCGACTTTCCTGGCGAGAAGATCCTGGGGACCCCACCGTTCGATCCACAGCTGTGCGAGGAATTTTGGCGGGCGTTCGTGACGTCTGCGGGGATCACGCTTCACATCACGTCGGTTCGGGGCAAGAACACCCATCACCTCATCGAGGCCAGCTTCAAAGGGGTGGCGCGCGCTCTTCGTGACGCGGTAGCGGTGACCGGCGGTGGACTGCCGTCCACCAAGGGGACACTGTGAGCGAAGCGAGTCAGCGGGACACTGTGAGCGAAGCGAGTCCGGTAGTCGCGGTGTTGGACTACGGGATAGGCAATCTGCGGTCTGCGCAAAAGACGCTTGAGCGGGCAGGTGCAACGTCGGTGCTGACCGCCGATCCAGATGTCGTGGCTTCAGCTGATGGGGTCGTGCTTCCTGGTGTTGGGAACTTTGGTCGGGTCGTGAGCGCCATACGGGAGAGCGGAATCGACACGATCGCGCTCGACGCGGTGCGTCGCGGTCAGCCGTTCCTTGGAATCTGCGTTGGCATGCAAGCGCTCTATGAGTCGAGCGATGAGGCCGACGTGGAAGGTCTCGGAATTCTCCCTGGCCGAGTTCGCCTGTTGACCGGCGATGTCAAACGGCCCCAGATGCAGTGGAACAAGCTCGACTTCACCCGTCCGTCGGCGTTGTTCGACGGAATCGACGAAGGCGCATGGGTGTACTTCGTGCACTCGTTTGCGCCCGAGCTATCGGACGATGTGGTGGCCACGTGTGAGTACGGCTCGACGGTCACCGCTGCGGTCGAGCGAGACAATGTGTTCGCGACCCAGTTCCACCCCGAGAAATCAGGTCCGGTCGGAGTGAAGATCATCTCGAACTTTGTCGAGCTTTGTCGGGCGGCTGCTTCGGTGGAGGCATCGTGAGAGCAGCACGAGTAATCCCGTGTCTCGATGTCGATGGCGGCCGAGTCGTCAAAGGCGTGAACTTCGTCGACCTCGTCGATGCTGGTGACCCGGTCGAACTGGCAGCGCGCTACGACGCCCAAGGCGCCGACGAGTTGGTGTTCCTCGACATCACCGCATCATCGGATGCCCGCGACACCATCGTCGAGGTGGCACGCCGCGCCGCCGAAGAGGTCTACATCCCGTTCACGATCGGCGGCGGCATCCGTTCGGTCGAAGACGCACGGCGGCTTCTGCGTGTAGGCGCCGACAAGATCGCGGTGAATTCAGCCGCGGTCGATCGGCCCGAGGTTCTCACCGAGATTGCTGAGGAATTCGGATCTCAGTGCGTGGTTGCCTCGATCGATGCGCGGCGATGCACGGGTAATGACACCACCGACAGCGGGTTCGAGGTCTACGTGCACGGTGGGCGCACGGCAACGGGCATCGACGCGATCGAGTGGGCGATCGAAGTCGAGCGGCGCGGGGCAGGCGAGATCATGCTTACCTCGAT
>CAZMYN010000289.1:0-3169 GCA_964570495.1 uncultured Acidimicrobiales bacterium
GCTGCGCGAGGCGCGTTGGCTATTGCGTGAACGTGAAGAGTTTCTCGCTGGCGTCGAACGCGAAGGCGACGAGATCACCGCAATTGCCCGCTCGCGAGCCGAGCTTATGGTCGACCGAACCGAATTGGTCAAGGCATCGGAGCGCCGTGCCCAGCGCATTCTCTCCGACGCCGAAAGCGAAGCCCGCCAGATGCGGCGCGAGACCGAAGACTTCTGCGATGCCCGCTTGGCGTCCCTCGAAGGAATTCTCGACCGGACCAGGACCGTGGTCGTTACCGGCCGCACACGCCTGCAGGGAAGCGCACCCATCATCGACCTGACCGATGAGCCAGAAGTAGCTGTCGACGAGGCTGTCCCCTCCGACGTCCCCGACACTCCTCGCGTCGAATCTCGTGCACCGCTGTTCGATCAAGATCTGTCGTGACCGAGTGGTCCTCGTTGCTCATCAACGTTGCGCGCGTCCGGCGCCAACTCGCGCCCGCTGAACTCAAACGTCGCTCCCAGAGCGACACGACAATCCCAATCGACGCGACCGTCGAAGCAAACGGATTGGAAATCACGACGAGCCGAATACCCGAAGGATCCGACGTTCACGTCAGCGGAGCCGCGCATACAACGCTGTCGGGCATCGAGGTGCGGGCCACGGTTGCCTCGTCGTGGGAAGGGGAGTGCCGACGCTGCCTCGAGAGCGTGACCGAACCGATCGAACTCGACCTCGTCGTCACGTTCGCGCCCGATGGCGAGGGCAACGATGACGCCGATATCTACCCGATCACCGGTGACGTCATCGACGTTGGCGACGTGGTGCGCGAAGAGCTGATGCTCGCACTCCCGCTGACGCCTCTTTGTGGTCCTGACTGTGACGGCGCTGATCCCGATCGGTTCCCGACCACTACCACCATCGACATCACCGACGCCTCAAGTGAGCCCGCAATCGATCCACGGTGGGCTGCACTCTCCGAACTCACCTTCGACGATGAAGAAGATGAAGACGTTTCGATTGATGAAGAATCTGACGAACAGGGTACGATGTAGCGCTTGTGCGCCCGCCGTTCGTGGGCCAATGCACTCTTTGTTTGTTTAGGTGACGTCATGGCAGTTCCAAAGAAGAAGACCTCGAAATCCAAGAGCCGCAGTCGTAAGGCATCCGCCTGGCAGCTTCGCGCCGGTGGCCGCTCGAACTGCCCTCGCTGCAACGCAGCGAAGCGCCCGCATGTCGTCTGCAACAACTGTGGACACTACGCAGGCCGCCAGGCAATCGAAGTCGAGTAGTAGGCAAGGCGCGAGTACATGTTGCCCATTGCGGTCGATGCAATGGGGGGTGACAACGCCCCGCACGAGATCATTGCTGGCGCGCTCCGTGCTGTAGAAGAACGCGGCATTCCTGTCGTTCTGGTCGGGCGTCCTGACGAGATCGGCGACGTTGGCGACATCGAAGTAATCGCGGCGTCCGAAGTCATTGCCATGGATGCAGACCCCGGCTCGAGCGTCCGCACCATGAAGGACTCATCGCTCGTGCGAGCCGCCGAAGCCGTGCGCGATGAAAAAGCGTCGGCGATGGTCAGCGCTGGCAACACCGGAGCAACCATGGCGAGCGCACTGCTTCGCACCGGGCGAATCAAGGGCGTTAATCGTCCGGCGATCGCAACCGCGATTCCCGGTCCCGAGGGCACACCGACAGTACTTCTCGACGCGGGCGCCAACGCCGAATGCAAAGCCGAATGGCTCGTCCAGTTCGCGCAGATGGGAGCAGTCTTTTCTCGGGCTCGTTTCGGGGTCGAACGACCACGTGTCGCACTGCTCTCGATCGGCGAGGAGGCAGGCAAGGGTTCACCCCTCGTCAAGTCTGCATGGAGCTTGCTGGACGAGGTCGACTGGTCCGCGCTGGGAGCCGACTTCATCGGAAATGTCGAGGGTCGCGATCTCATGAGCAACGAAGCCGACGTCGTCGTCACCGATGGCTTCACCGGCAACGTCGCACTCAAATCTCTCGAAGGGTGCGCCAAGAACATCATGAGCGCCCTCGTCACCGCATTCGAGTCGACCCCCGAGGCAAAGGCCGCCGCCGAGCAGCTCATGCCCGCCCTCTTGCCGCTCTACGAGCGTTTCAACGCCGACAGCTACGGCGGAGCAATGCTTCTCGGCACGAAGGGCCCCTGCATCATCAGCCACGGATCCAGTGGCGCCGAGGCAATAACGAACGCAATATCAGTGGCTGCAGAGATGGTCGAGGGCGAAGTCGTCGACAAGTTGGCCGCGGCCGTCAGCTAGCGCCCTTTCTCATTCGAGTGTGAATTCGATACAGTGCACCGCGTAAGCAGCTAGGGGAGTCGCGGTGTCCGCAACTATTGAACGCAGTGAGATTCTCGGAATTGTCCGAGATCGACTTGCAGAAATTCTCGAACTCGAACCATCGAGCATTGGCGAAGGGGACTCCTTTCAGGACGATCTCGACGCTGACTCGCTCGCGTTGATCGAATTGGTCGAGGCAATCGAGGAAGAGCTCGGCGAACGCGGCATTGAGATGCGCATCGAAGACGACGATCTCGAGGACCTTAAGACCGTTCGCGACGCAGCGGACTATGTCGTCGGTCGTCTTGGCTGACCCTGACCCCAACAACGACCGATACGGACCGCTGTGTGAGGCGCTCGGGTACTCCTTTACCGACCCCGACCTTCTCGATCACGCGCTGACCCATCGCTCCTGGTGTGCCGAGAACTCCGGCCGAGACTCAAACGAGCGCCTCGAATTTGTTGGCGATGCCGTCCTTGGTTTGTCGATAACCCAGTCGCTGTTCGAGAACCGACCCGATCAGCCCGAGGGTGACCTAGCAAAGGCGCGGGCAGAAGTGGTCAGCACCACAAGCCTCGCATTAGTGGCCCGCGAGCTTGGCTTGGGCGAGTTGTTGTTCCTTGGTCGGGGCGAGGCTTCATCGGGGGGCCGCGAGAAGGATTCGATCCTCGCAGACGCCACCGAAGCGATTTTCGCTGCGGTGTTTGTCGACGGCGGTTGGGTGGCTGCCCGCGACGTTGTGCTTGGACTCCTTGGCGAGCGAGCCGAGCAAGCGCAAAGCACACCGGGTGAACGTGACTACAAGACTCGTTTGCAGGAGTACGCTGCTACACGTTCCCTCAGCGCACCGAGCTACGACATTTCATCGAGTGGCCC
>CAZMYN010000290.1:0-1798 GCA_964570495.1 uncultured Acidimicrobiales bacterium
GAAGTCCTCCACGCTCAAGAGCATTGGCATTGGTGTAGGGGCTGGTTTGCTGCTGCTCATCGTCGGCGGGGCGAGCTTTCTGTTGGCCAGAGACGACTCCTCTCCGGTCGCCAGCGTCGAAAGCTCAACGTCGACAACGTCGACAACGTCGACTACGGCTGCGCCGCCAGCATCGGTGGCCGACAGCGCTTCGGGAGTTGTCGTGCCCGAAACGGTCGACCCACCCGCCGAGCCTCAACGGAGTTTCCCTGATCTGTTCGCGGACTTCGAGGGGGCTGTCGGCATAGTCGAAGCGGTTACCTGCGATACCGCTCGACAGGGCACGGCGTTCTTAGCGCACGACGATGTCGTGATAACAACCGCCTCCATTGTTCAGGATGCGACGGAAGTGGCCGTGACCTTCGGCGACGAGAGCGCTGAAGCGCTCGTGATCGGTGTCGACCTCGAATCGGGCTTCGCCGCGCTCGAAGTTAGTTCTCCAATTCCGGAATTACCGTTGGCTCTCTCCGAAGAGCCGGTGCGTGCCGGTGAACAGGTCGGCGCGCTGACCCAACCTGTTGGCTTGCCTCAGACGATGATCGTGGGTCGGGTCTCTTCGATTGACGAAATGGGACAAATCCGTACCGACGCAGCGGTTGGCGTTGGTAGCGGCGGTGGTCCACTCATCGACGGTCAGGGTCGTGTCGTGGGCGTGCTGGCCATGCTCGACGCCAGCGTTGTCGACGAGGGGCCACTCCGGGCGTTCTCTACCCTCGATATTGGAGGCCTGTTCTCCGAATGGGTTGACGCCCGCGAACCAATTCCCCAGAGTTCGTGTGTTGGAAACGTCGATCTCGACGACATCGACGCCGTTGCGGCGGAACTGATTTCCGCTGATACCGCGCATCGGGAACTCGCATCGGTGCAGCGCACGTTTGCCGTATTTACCCAGAGCATCAACTCGTCTCGAGCCGAGGAAGCCTTCGGTGTGCTCGGCCCAGCGATCACTCGTGACAACACGCCAGAAGCGTGGGCGCAGGGTCAGCGTACGAGCAAGTTGTGGGATTGGCGGATTCGTTCTATCGCTGAGCGGGACGGCGTGCTCGTTGTCCGATCGCTGTTCACCAGCACTCAGGAAGCAGCGTTCGGGTTTGATGGCGTAAGCACCTGCACTCGCTGGGACATCACCTATGAACTCGTCGATGGCCTCTTTCGTGATGAGCCGTACTGGCTCATCAACCGGTCGAGCGCAACCTCTGCGCGCAGCCCGATCGATTGCGATGATTGGGAACCTGAGGTGATCGGCCGTGGCCAGATGGATCTCGGTGATCTCGGAACCGAAGACGTGGACGATCGACTCATCGTGGGAACCGTTGCGCAGTGGGAGGTCGGTGTTGGCCTGGTCAGCGCGAACGATCCGGATGAACAGATCGTGCAGACCCCCATCAACCTTGAGGTAACGGTGGAAGCCCAAGACGGGTTCGTGCCCGTAATCGAAATCTTCGATCCCGACGGTCGGCTCGTGGCTTCGAACGAGGTCGTTCTCGATGGGCTCACCGACAGCACGGCCGACTTCACGACTGATCGAAACACCGTCTTTGACGTTCGCATTCGCGACGCGGAGAACCGCAACGGTGGCGAGTACCGGGTTCTCTTCGCTGTCTCCCCGCGAAGCTGATTTCTAGTTGGTCCGAACGCTCCATCGGCTTGCCTCTTCGGCGCCGAACAACACAACGCTGTCTCCCTCCGAGGTGGAAAGCGTGGTGGCGAGTTCGGAGTCGACGGGCTGCTTCTGCAAGGTAAGCGTCGCGCCTGGTCG
>CAZMYN010000290.1:1898-3136 GCA_964570495.1 uncultured Acidimicrobiales bacterium
TGGTCGAGCGCGTTCTGTCGGGCGAACACTTCGGCGACGACCTCGAGCCCGTAGGCAGCGTTGAACACTCCAGCTTTGGCTGCAGGGCCGTACTTGGCGGTACTTGGGTGCGGGGCTGAGTCGGTGCCAAGCATGAACGCTGGGTCGCCTGAAGTTGCTGCGGTGACCAAAGCGTGTTGGTCATCTGCAGAGTTGATCACTGGTTTGCAGTACAGGTCGGGCCGCATGCCGTTGGCCAGCAGATCCGAGCGCTCGCGTGCTAAGTGATGCGGGGTCACCGTCGCTGCGACCTGGGGGTGAGCTGCCACGAACTCCACGCCAGCTCGCGTCGAGACGTGCTCGACCGTCACGGCGAGTTCGGGCATCTGTTCACAGATGGGGGCAAGCTCGCGCTCGAGAAAGACGGCCTCGCGGTCGAAGATGTCGACGGTTGGGTCCGTCGACTCGGCGTGGACCAGGAGCCGAGCTCCATGCTCAGCCAACACCTCGAAGACGTGAGTGAAATCTGTGAGGGCAGCGCCTCCTGCTTGAGAGTTAGTGGTTGCCCCGGCCGGGTAGTACTTCACGGCTTTGACGACCCCGGCGTCGATGCCGTCGTGAAGATCCTCGAGGTCGATCTCCGCGGAGCAATACATGGCCATGACCGGGCGAAAGTCCAGTGCGTCATCGGGCGCGCTCGCGAGGATCCGATCCCGATACGACATGGCCGCCGCGGTGGAGGTCAGCGGCGGAACGAGATTGGGCATAACCATGGCGTAGCGGAACCGGCGAGCGGTGTAACCAACGACTGCGTCGAGCATTGGTCCGTCGCGCAGGTGTACGTGCCAGTCGTCGGGAAAGGGGATGGTGATCTCCGCAGTCATTTCGGGGATCGTAACCGGCGTTCGCGCTCAGCGGCGGTTGAACGCGATCGTCAAACCAATCGCCCCGAGCAAGAACGCCGCGCCAGCGGCGAGGAAGGCCACCGAAATCTCGGTCTCTTGTTCTTGCAACACGATCTGGCTCGGTAGTTGGTTAAACACGTCGACCAACTGTGCGGAGTCGGCAGCACGGAAGTATTCGCCACCGGTCAGCTCAGCGACCTCTATCAACGTGGGTTCATCGATCACGAGGAAGGGGCGAAGCTCATCGAGCGTCGTCCCGCCGAGATCGGGGCGCCCGTCGGAAAAACCAAAGCCTGGCGCAAAAGAACTCGGGCCGATCTGGTCAGGAGCGCAGACCATGTCGGCAATCTCGTC
>CAZMYN010000291.1:0-3120 GCA_964570495.1 uncultured Acidimicrobiales bacterium
GTTGCCGGGCTGCGATGAACTGGCCCCGCGTGGCATTACTGCTCGCAATGACTCTTTGTTATCTAACTAGTTAGACAGCAAGAGCGAGATCATCCGTATTGGCGTCTCTGTTGTTGCCCTGTTTTAGGAGTCTGAGCAACTCCGGTCGCACGATGAAACTTCCGACTTCAACGTCGAAACCGATCAGCCCCGTGTGCAAGTGCTTGCGCTGCCACCGAACGGTCGAGCCGTCGGGCCAGACAAATCGCAAGCGATTTGATGTGGCTCGTGCAAATCGCAAGCGATTTGATGTGATTGTCAAGAAGCTCCGACCCTTGCTAGTCGGACTATCTACGTTAGCGCGGCCATTGAATTTATGAACTTGGTCGCCCTGCTCGCATTTGTGGCCATCGGCCGAATAGCATCGTGGCGTGAGCCCGGATCCACGCACGACAACCGGACAAACGAACCGCACCGAACGTAAGCGGCCTGGCCCCCGTCCGCGCACCGATGGACCAGGCGCGTATCGCCCGAAGGACACGCTTGCACCCGAGCCGCACAGTCGCTCGGTTAGGGCTCCAACCCAGCAAGAACGACGCCGGTCCGGAGCCATGTACGCGGGCCTCCTTTTAGTCCTTGGCCTCGTCGCCGTATTGGGTTGGGCATTCAAAGAGCAGACCGAAACAATCGTCTCCGCTCCGGCTGTTCCAGCGACTGTTACTCCCAGCACCGCAGCACCGACCACAACTACTGCGCCGACGACCACCGTCGCCCCAACAACCACTGTTGTTGCGACGTCGAGTACGACCTCGACAACCACCACGTCAACAACGACGACCACCATCCCGCTGTCCCAGCGTGAGCTCGAACGAATCGATTCGGTCTTTGGTGACATTGCGCCGAAGTCGGTCAGCGCTACGCCCGACGGCCTGTTCTTTGCCCAGAACATGATGTACCGGCACACCATCACCGTCTACGACGACACTGGTTCGTTGCTGAAGACGATTAGCGACGAGGTCGACCTCGCAGCGTTCGGAATCGAAGACGGTGTTGTTGCTCGCGGCGCACCGGTCGAGGCAGCCTCGACCTCCACCGGCGAACACGTCTATGTATCGAACTACGCAATGTACGGCCCCGGCTTTGGCGAAGCCCCCGACGATCAGTGCACGGACTCGGGCTGGCCAAACAGCTTCCTGTATCGGGTCGATACCGCGAGCCTCGAAATCGACCAAGTGATCGAAGTTGGAGCAGTGCCGAAGTTCCTCGCAGTTAGCCCTGACGACCGCTTCATTGTCGTGAGCAACTGGTGCAGCTTCGATGCGAGCATCATCGACACCCAACTTGGCCGGGAGGTTGCTCGGATCGACATTGGCCGCCATCCGCGCGGCGTTGCAATATCGAGCGACTCATCGACCGCCTACGTCACGCAAATGGGCGGTACCCGGATCGCGGTGATCCCGCTCGACGAGATCAATGCTCCGGAACCGAGCTCCCTGCCCCCAACCGTGGGCGGGCGCGACGATGCTCCCTGGGATGTCGACTTTGAGATCGAGTGGATCGAAGATGTCGGCGCCGGGCCACGAAGCGTCGTGCTCAGCCCGGATGATCGGTTCATGTACGTCACGCTCAACAGCGAGGGACGCGTCGCCAAGATCGACCTCGAGACCGAAGAGATCGTGGCCAAGGTTCGCACCGGTGAAACCCCACGTTCGATGGCGCTGTCCGAAGACGGCGAAGCGCTCTACGTCGTGAACTACAACGCCGACACAATGTCGAAGGTCCTCACCGCCGACATGGAAGAAGTCCAAGAGCTACAAACGGCCGACAAGCCAATCGGAATCACCGTCGACCCAATCACGTCGAACGTGTGGGTGAGCAACTACTCGGGTGTGCTGCAGATCTTCGAGGACGCCGTCCAGTAGCGGCAACGACTCTCCGCTTGGCTCGCAGCCGCGGCGCTGTTCGGCTAAACATCCGGGCATGACTGCTCTTCTTCCGAACGTTGATCCCGACGGCCTGCTCGAATACTCGGTGGTCTACACCGACCGGGCCCTCAACCACATGTCGCAGTCGTTCCAGACGGTGATGAACGACATTTCGCGCACGCTTCGCCAGGTCTACAACGCGCATTCGGTTGCGGTGGTGCCCGGCAGCGGGACGTTCGCCATGGAGGCAGTGGCCCGCCAGTTCGCGACCGACAAGAGCGTGCTGGTCATCCGCAACGGCTGGTTCAGTTACCGGTGGACTCAGATCTTCGAAGCCGGAAGTATCCCGGCCAACGAAACAGTGATGATGGCTCGCCAACTCACCAACGAGACCGAGGGCCAGTTCGCTCCAGCGCCAATCGATGAGGTCGTGGCCGCGATTACCGAACACAAGCCCGATGTCGTGTTCGCTCCACATGTCGAAACCTCGGCCGGGATGATCCTGCCCGACGACTACGTCTCGGCGGTCGCCGATGCCGTGCACGCAGTAGGTGGCATCTTCGTACTCGACAGCATTGCGTCGGGCACGATCTGGGTCGACATGGAAGCTACCGGTGTCGACGTGTTGTGCAGTGCGCCCCAAAAGGGGTGGAGCGGCCCTCCATGCGCTGGCCTGGTCATGATGAGTGAGAAAGCGACCGAGCTTCTCGCCACGACGCAGAGCACGAGCTTTGCCTGCGACCTGAAGAAGTGGCGCGACATCATGGCGGCCTACGAAGGTGGCGGTCACGCCTATCACGCCACGATGCCGACCGACGCGCTCACCCAGTTTCGAGATGTCATGGCCGAGACCGAGGCGTACGGGTTCTCCGAAGTCAAAGCCGACCAAGCCGAGCTCGGCCGTCGCGTCCGCGAGACACTCGCTGCTCGTGGGGTCGTCAGTGTCGCCGCCGACGGTTTCGGCGCCCCCGGTGTGGTCGTGAGCTTCACCAGCGACCCGGACGTGAAGAACGGCTCGAAGTTCAAAGCTGCGGGAATGCAGATCGCTGGCGGCGTACCGCTCCAGGTCGGCGAGCGCGACGACTTTGCCACCTTCAGGCTGGGCCTGTTCGGCCTCGACAAGTTGCAGAACATCGACCGCACCGTGGCGTCACTCGAAGCAGCGCTTGACGAAGTCCTCGGCTGAGATATTTGGCACTTAGCGGCCGTGGTGGGC
>CAZMYN010000292.1:0-3082 GCA_964570495.1 uncultured Acidimicrobiales bacterium
CGGACACCGTGTCTCGGTGAGCGCCTACCGAAACAGCGAACCCGAAATAGAAGTTCGGTTCCAATCAGGTTTGCGCTCGATCGACATCTCACCGAGAAACGGTCGTACGTCGAAGCGTCCTGAGTTCTCGATCGGCGACCCGGACTTCGAATCGACGTTCGCCGTGCGGCTTGGCTTTGAGGATCGGGAGATCGACGCGGCGAGACGCTGGCTCACGCCGCAACGTCGCGAGATCATCACCGTTTTGAACGACGCATTGGAAATCGACGACCTCGATGAGAACGAACTCGAAGTCAAGCTACGGCGCGACTCCTGGACGCCCGACGAGCTCGCCCAAGCGGTACGGCTGTGCGTGCTGGTAGCCAAGACGCTCGACCAGTCGTACTCGCCACAAGATCGCACGCCCACAAATGACGTGCGCGAGGGCCCCCAAGATGCAGTTCGCCCGCCAGAGTTTCCCTAGCGGGTCTTGGGCTGGCGGAGCCGAACGAGATCTTCGGCATCGACATAGGTTGCGCCGGGGCTCGTGTTACGAAGATGCCAGTGCCTCAACGCCACCACGATGCCGTTCAAAAAGATGATGGTCATGCCGGCTATGAGGCCGGTCAGAATCAGGCGTTGATCCCATTGCACGACGCCGACCAAGCCGACCAGCCCAACGACCGATACGCCAAGAATCATGCCCGGTCGGAGTTTGGCGGGGAGGCGTCGGGCCCTTTGCGCGACCTCTATCGTCGCGGTGCCCAGATCGGTATTGGCCATGGCTCGACACGCTACCCGATATGGTGCCTCGAATGGAGCCGGAACTTCGCCTGATGACCCTTCACGCCCACCCCGACGATGAGGCCTCAAAGGGGGCAGGAACCGTCGCAAAATATAGCGAAGAGGGAGTCCGCTGCGTCCTTGTGTGTTGCACCGACGGGGGAGCGGGCGACATTTTGAACAAGGCACTGGATACGCCCGAGAACAACGACAACATTGTCGACGTGCGTCGCGCTGAGCTGGACAAGTCGGCCGAGATAATCGGCTATCACCGCGTCGAGATGTTGGGTTACCTCGATTCGGGAATGCCCGACATGGAAGAGAACAAGCACCCCGACAATTTCGCCAACGCTCCGCTGGACGAAGCGGTTGAACGATTTGTCCGGATCATTCGTGAAGAACGCCCACACGTGATTGTTACCTATGGACCCGACCAGAGCGGGTACAAGCATCCCGACCACCTGAAGGTCAACGAGATCAGCCTCCCCGCGTTCCACGCTGCTGGAGACCCCGAAGCGTTTCCTGACGCTGGCGAGCCGTGGCAGCCGCTGAAGATGTACTACACCGCATGGGCGAAGGAACGAATCGAACTCACCCACGAGAAGTGTCTTGAAGTCAACGGTGAGAGCCCCTTTGATGAGCGCTTCCTCGACCGTGAGTCAAAGGATCATCTGATCACGGCCAAGGTCGACGTCGAGAAGTACTGGGACAACCGCTGTGATGCGCTTCTTGCCCATGCCACCCAGGTCGATCCGAACGAACCCTTCTGGTTTCCGCTGCCGCGACCGATCGCGGCTGCCGTGTACCCGTGGGACGACTACGAACTTGCCATCTCCGAGGTCGAGACGGCTGCGCCCGAAGACGATCTGTTCGCAGGTATCCGCTAGTGCCGGTCTATGACCAGGAGTGGTGCGACGAGTTGGCCAAAGCGGTCGGCTCCGGCTCGACCGAACACGAGCCAATGCGCTTGCTGTACGTGGTCACCGACACCGACGAGGGCAAGGTTGCTTTCAACCTCGACCTCGACAAGGGCGGCATCAGGATGGTCACCGCGGGAAAATTGCCGCGCGGTGAGAAAGCCGACGTCACCGTCACGGTAAAGGAACCCATCATCCGAGGGCTTTGGGCAGGAAACGAGAAACGCGACGTCGCGTTCATGCGTGGCGACATCAAGGTCGAGGGCGCGTACGCGCGTTGGCTCGACGAACTCGTCCCCCTCTTTGAAGACGGTGCCTGGAAGACCGCCTGGGCAGCCGCCGACTAGTCAGTAGCTGTCACCGGTGGCGGATCGATCGGAACGTCTGCTCCGCCACATGCGCTCCACAAACCAGCGGCTCGCGTCTTTGCGGTGAGTTCTTCGGACCCAAGGAGTTCGCCATAGGCATTGTTCGGGTCATAAATCGACAGGTCGGCGTAGCCGTGGCGCAGCAACTCTGCATTGACGAAGAGGCCATCGTCAGCGCGAAACACATAGGCCAGTAGGCGGCCATAGCGATCGCGGGCCTCTTCGTCGCGTTCGAGATCGATCGCTGTTCCTGGTGGTATCAACTCGGTCAGAAACTCGGTTGCCTCGGCACCAAAGCACTGAACGGGACGGAACGGGTCGATTGTTTCGGGGGTGTCGATCCCGAGCAAGCGAACTTGCTCGGGCGAATGTCCTGGTACATCGACCACGATCGTGTCGCCATCGACAATGTCGATGACGCTGATTACTGAGCCGGGCGGAGCCGAACAACTCGTGCAAATAAGAAGGGCCAGCGACAAGCTGGCGAACTTTGGTCGAATACCCATCGGGGGTGCCTTCACTCGTCGAATTCGAGGATGACTACGCCAGTGCGTGTCATCGAGAAGGCGCGCGCTCCTAGTAGCGAGCAGCGACCAAAAAGGAAGCTAACTCAGGCTGCGAGGTCGCTATAAGCCGGGCGGCTGGCATCCAAGGCAGCGCGTGCCTTTGCCAAGCCACGTCGACCAATCTCGCGAGTTTCCTCGTCGAGCCGCCAATGGGCGGAATCTGGTGCTTCGTCAAGGACGAGCAGCAATTGGGGTTGGGTGGTCTTTTCCATAGTTACAAGTATGAACATGGGGTGTGACAGCGTGATTCCCGATTTGCTGCTGTTCCGATTCTGTTCTCGTAAATCTGGGGCATCCGGGGCGACGCAGAGGCCGTGCATTGTGCAACGATGAGGGTCATGGCACTTGCTGAAACAATCCGTGAAGACCTGGTCGCCGCAATGAAATCAGGCGATGACGTCAAAAAGACCACGCTCCGTGCGGTGTTGACCGCGATCAAGACCGCCGAGTCGGCCGAGGGCGGCGGCGA
>CAZMYN010000293.1:0-3016 GCA_964570495.1 uncultured Acidimicrobiales bacterium
GTCCGGGATCGACTTCATAGGTCGACAACACCGACTCGATGTGCGGCACCAGCCCGCTCGAACCGAGATGCGACGGGCCAATGTTGATCGAGACGAACGGCGGATCATCCACGTCGTTCAATCGCGCTGCAAACGCGATCCCCTTCTCCAACATCAGCTTGTTGAGCATCGACATCCTGCCGGCCTCACTCAAAATCGGAAGGAACTGATCGGGCTGCAACGTCGAGCCATCGGCGCGACGCCAACGACACAGCGCCTCACAACCAACCACCGAACCATAAGCGTCGACGATGACCTGGAAATCCGCGTCAAAGGTATCCGGGTCGAGCCCATGTTGGTCCGCTGCGCTGATTTCGAGCATCCACTCGAAGCGGGCTGCAAGATCCTCGTCGAAAGGCACGACGCCGACACCGAGACGTTTGGACTCTCGCATGGCATATCCGGCCTTGTTCAGCACACCATCGACGGTGTCGGTTCCATCGGAGTGAACAAGACCCGCAGACATACCGAGCGTGATGGTCGTGTCCTGACCAAACATGGACACGTGACAATCGACAGGCTCGCAGATGCCATAGGAATCGACGGCCTCGTGTCCCGGCGCGATCGCAACGAATTCATCGCCGCCTTGTCGAGCAACGATCCAGTGCGCCGGTAGTCGCTGGACGATTGCAGTCGCGAGACCACGCAACACTTGATCGCCGGCCCCATGACCGTGAGCGTCGTTGATCGCCTTGAACCGGTTCGCGTCAAACATCACGACCGTGTAGCTGCCAGCTTCGCGGAGCTTTTCGAGTTCCATGACTAGGCCGCGTCTATTGAACAGCCCCGTGAGCTGGTCGTTCGCTGCAATTTCTTCGGCCCGCGCAGACTTACTCTCAGCCTCGACGACCGACTTCTGCATCGCCGCTTTGTCCTTCATCAGACGCTTCGCGTTGTGAATGATGAGGGCAAAGATCGGGACTAGGCACAGACCGACTAGGCCGATCTCCAAAACCGCGGCCACGGTCGTAAGGATGCCGAGAATGACCGGCCCGGTTCGCCAGCGAAACGGCTTCAGATACGGCAGGTTCGAGACTTCCAGCGCGAGCGTAAGTATCGCGATGCAGCCCGCGATCCAGATCGCCTCGGTGCCGGGGGCAAAGACATAGGCGCTCACCGGCAAAAGCCCAGTCGTTAAGCCGATCCCAATAGACCACCAGTAGTCAGCTTTTTCGTATGCACGGAGAATGGCAATCCACGCGATCACTGCAATCGAAACGTGAACGACCCACCATGAAACGGTGGCCCAGAGTGGCGCCCACGTCGACATCAGAATCGGAGTCCCAATAAACCCGGGCACGACAGCCCAGAACGATGTCAACACCCTCGCCTTCGGAGTCAACTCCTTAGTCCGGGCCATCGATGAATATCGACGGTCTTGAGACCGGTCTTAATCGTCACTCGACGTACTGCAAATCGCTAATAGGTGGCCAGAAGTCGCCGATCGGGACCCATGAGCGCGGATTCGAACCACAATCAAACGCGACAGATCCCCGAGGTGTCGCGGCGTCGTGCCGTCGCCGCCTTTGCCGCAACAACGGCTGCTGTCTGGACTGCGCCGAGCGTTCTCAGCCTTGATCGAGTCGCGGCTGCAGCCGGCTCAAACGCAGCACCGACGGTCAGCGGCGACGCAATGTTGGGCACGCTCGCAGCCGGGGAATCGCTGCGACCCGAGAGCGTGCAGTACTCCTCGAACACAAACTTCTATGTATTCGACGAACAAAGCACGACACTCACCAGCCCCCAGACCACCGACTCAGGCGACGTACTACCAGTCGGCACCGTGATCTGCTCACACCTCATCCACTGGTCCCCCGCGTCAGGCACCACCGGCGTGGTCGGCAACGTCAGTTTCTCGGGAACAATCGTCGGGTACGACTGGACGGACGGCACGCTCGCCGCCACCGACGCTCAGTGGGGTATCCCGGGCGTGAATTACGGCGTTGGACTTCGGCGAATGGAATGGCCCGGCAACGACGACGTGATCTTCACCTTGCCGAACAGCGTCTTTCTGGACATGCGCGCCAATGCTGCGTTCGTAGATCAGATTCGCATTTACGTCGTCTACTGATCCGACACAACGCGTACTCCACACATACTCCGGCTAGCCGCCGATTCACGTGGACTAGAAGTTCGTGTTGATCAACTTGTCGTTGGCAATCCACACTCGCTTGCCAGATGCATCCTCGACGAGCCGCTCTGATCTTCCGTTGCGGCGACGAAGTCGGTGTCGGCCCCAAACAAACGCGTCGTGGCGCACGGGATAGGACTTGCCAGAAAGCGTCATTGCGCCGACCTCGCCAGTCGCTTCGGTAGTGGTCACCGAGAACAAGATCTCGCGTCGTCGAAGCAGAAAGAACAGGCCACCAAGCAGTACTGGCGCAAGAGCCAACACCGTGACCTGAAGTGAATTCAGCTCGATTCTGAGGAGCCCACGGACCAACACCTCGGCGCGTTCGGCAATAGCGGTGAATGAGTCCCCGGCCGGAAGCGTGTCGGTCACGAGATCACCGACCGGCGCGAGCACGTTCACCGAGAAGACCTCGACGGTCGCGGTGCTTTCCTGGCCTGAATCGTCCATCACCAGGTACGTGAAACTTACCGACCCGGCATAACTCGGCGGCAAGGACACAACGATCTGGTCACCGAGGACTTCGGCAGAACCAACGGTCGGCTGGGTCAAAGAAACGATGCTCAACGATGAGTCGCCGTCATCGTTGGCGAGCACATCAACAACGACCTCTGCTTGTTGCGCGGACAACGAGTCGTCTTGAGCAACCAAGGCCCGGAAAGCGAGCGGAGGAATCGTCGATGTTGTGGGCCCCGGGGTTGGAGCAACCGTTGTGACGGTCGGGGCTGAATTCGACGCCGAGGTGCTCGGGGCTGTCACGGTAGGCGCGGCCGTGGTTGTCGGAGCTGCACTCGTCGTCGGCGCGACCGTCGTAGTTGGAGCAGCCGTGGTGGTAGTCGCCGGCGG
>CAZMYN010000294.1:0-3008 GCA_964570495.1 uncultured Acidimicrobiales bacterium
AAGACCGCGACCATCAGGGCAACACCAACGCCGTTGATGCCAGTGCTGAGAGTCCGAGCTACAACCACTTTGTCGCCGCTTTGTTCGCGCACCAGGTCGAGCACGGACTGCTCCCATGCCGCGAGCTCGTGTTCGATCCGGCCGGTCAGTTCCGAAGACGCACGATCGATTCCGCGGGGAGCGTTGCTCAACGCATGTTTGCCGCCTGGCCGGTCTTCCCATTGTTCAACAATGTCGAACGCTGCCCGGTCGACGGCATCTCGGGCGACGACCAACAGGTTCGACTCGAGCTGGCCAGCAGCCTGTTGGTCGGGGGTTGGATCGCTGTTGAACAGTCCGCGCAACGTGTCGCGAACTCGGCTGACGCCCGCTTCCATCTTCGACATGAACGCGCCGGTGCCAACGAACTCTCGCCACTGGTCAAGAACCTCGCCGCGCAACAACGTGCCGCGGTCGAGTTCGGTGTCGATGTCGACGAGGGCTTGGGCGTAACGGCGTGTCGCGATCTGTTGGAGCGCCTCGAGCCGCTCGGCCTGCGCGTCGAGCGCTCCGGCAAGGCGCACCACTCGATCGGGAACCGAGGCCAACGCACCGTCGAGCGTGGCGCTCACGAGCGCCTGGCGTTGGGTTGCGTCGGCTGCGAGATCGCTCAGCCATGTGCGGACCGGGTCGAGTTCTTCGCCGATCTGTTCATCGACCAGTTCGCGTTCGGCAACCGTAAACACGGTGGTTGAGCCGAGGCCGCGTTCGCTGAGCATGGCCGAGAAGTGATGGCGGACTTCGTCTTGGGAGTCGGGCGGAATCCGGTTGATGACAACAGCGAGCGCGGCTGCACGTTCTTGTGCGAGGCCGAGGTACTCCCACGGCACGGCGTCGGCGTAGCGTGCAGCCGTTGTCACGAAGATCCACAGGTCGGCGGCGCCGAGGAGCTGGGCGGCAAGATCGTGGTTCGCGACCTCGATCGAATCGATGTCGGGCGCATCGAGGATGGCCAGACCGGGCGACATCACCTCGGAAGTCACGAGGCGCAGCCCCACCGAACCAACCGCCGTACCGCTGGTCGAACGCGGAAGTCCGGCGAGCACGCCTTCGTCGTCTTCGAACCACGGAAGGTCGTCGGGATGGCACACCAGCACGGGCGCCCTCGTCGTTGGCCGCAAAACGCCGGCAAGCGAAACGCTCTCGCCGATCAAACTGTTGGTGATCGTCGACTTCCCTGCCCCGGTAGAACCACCGAGCACAGCCAGCAGCGGCGCGTCGATACGGCGGAGCCGGGGCAACAGATAGTCGTCGATCTGGTCGATCAGTTCGGTTCGTTCTCGACGAGCTTCCTCGACCCCGGGCAGGTCGAGGGAGAGTTCGCTGGCCTCTAAGAGACCCCGCAACTCTTCGATGGCCTCGGACGTTGCGAGGGCATTGCTCATAGAGCCTGTCTAGCGGTCGCGGAGCTCTCGGCGAAGGATCTTCCCGGATGCTGACTTCGGGATCTCGGGAATGAACTCGACAATTCGGACCTGCTTGTACGTCGCGACTTGGCCCGCAACGAACTCTTGAATCGCTTCGGCGGTCAACTCCGCGCCCGGCATGAGGGTGATGAAGGCCTTGGGAATCTCGCCGGCCTCATCGTCGGGAATGCCAATGACCGCAGCGTCGGCGATGTCGTCGTGGGTGAGCAGGAGCCCTTCGAGCTCAGCGGGCGGAACCTGGAAGCCCTTGTATTTGATGAGCTCCTTGATGCGATCGACGATGTAGATGTAACCGTCTGAATCGAAGTGGGCAACGTCGCCGGTGTGCAACCACCCGTCGGCATCGATGGTTGCAGATGTGGCTTCGGCGTTGTTCAGGTAACCCTTCATGACCTGCGGGCCACGAATCCAGAGTTCGCCGTCTTCATCGATGCCGAGGTCGTTGCCCTCGGGGTCGACGATGCGGCACTCGGTGTTCGAGACGGTGACTCCCGACGACCCGGCCTTGCCTTTGCCGGGAACCGTGGCATGAGATACCGGCGAGAGTTCGGTCATGCCGTACCCCTGGATGACCGAACATCCGAGGCGGTCTTCGGCCTCTTGGCCAACCTCGGCCGACAGTGGCGCTGCGCCGGAGAAGACCACGGTGAGCGAATCGGTTTCGTATTCGTCGACCAGTGGGTGCTTCGCGAACGCAAGAACGATCGGCGGTACCGCAAAGAACCACGTGACCTTGTGCTCCTGGATCATCGTCAACGCTTCGGCGAGGTCGAAGCGCGGCATCGTCACGATGGTGACCCCGTTGGCGAGAAGCCCGTTCATCAGCACCTGCATGCCGTAGATGTGAAAGAACGGCAAGATCGCGAGCGCCACATCCGAGGTGCCGTAGCTGAGGACGTGCTTGCACTGCTCGATGTTGGCGGTGAGGTTGTCGTGGGAGAGGATGACGCCCTTGCTGCGACCGGTCGTGCCCGACGAGTACGGCAGTACGACAGGCACCGTGCTGGTGTCGACGGGGACCTGCTCGGTCAGCGGTTCCGAGGTGAGGAAGTCGAACATCGAGGGAACGCCTTCGACGGGATCGATCGTGACGATCTCGGTTACCGAGGTACCTTTGCTTGCTTGTTGGGCGACCTCGAGGAACATGCTGATCGTGACGAGGATCGTGGCGCCCGAATCGTTCAACTGATGGGTGACCTCGCCGGCGGTGTAGGTCGGGTTGATCGTGGTGACGGTTCCTCCGGCGTAGGCAGCACCGTGGAAGAACGAGGCGTACTCGGGGATGTTGGGTGCCATCAGCCCGAGGGTCGAGCCTGGCCCAAAGCCGCGTGCCGCAAGGCCTCCGGCGATCAGCTGAATGCCCGCCTTGAGCTCGGCGAACGTTTGCGTGCGCCCGGAGGGGCCGTCGACGATTGCTGGCTTGTCGGGCATTTCGTCGGCCAAGCGCAGGGTGTAATCGGTGATGGAGATGCCAGAGGGAATCTCGACGTCGGGCAAGTCCGAGGTGTAGATCATGGCGAGATCATAGACGGGACCCTGCTT
>CAZMYN010000295.1:0-2976 GCA_964570495.1 uncultured Acidimicrobiales bacterium
ACACCCCGTTGCCGTTGCAGGCAAAGGCGTCGTCGAACTCGTGGCGAATGCCGACTGGGATCTCGCGGTTGCGCTCGCCCCGAGTCGGAGCCTCGGTCACTTTGGTGAGCGGACGTTCGCTTCCGCTCGGTCGATAGAGCTTGCCCGGGTTCATGATGTCGTTCGGGTCAAAGATGGACTTGACCTGCTCCATGAGGTCGATCGTCTCGGCGCTGAGCAGTCGTTGCGAAGCTTCGCCTCGGAATCCCCGGCCGTGCTCGCCCCACAAAATTCCGCCCCGGGAGGCAACGAGCTCGACAACCTCGTCGGTGATCGTTCCGACCAGGGCTTGGTGGGCGGGGTCGGTCAGGTCGAGGGCCGGGCGCACGTGAACGCAGCCGACGTCGGCGTGCCCGTACATGGCATAGGTCAGCCCATGGCGATCGAGAAGCTGGCGGAACTCGTCGATGAACTCGGGCATCTGTTCCACGGGGACCGCGCAGTCTTCGACCATCGCAACCGGTTGTGCCTTCGTCACACCGCTTGCCTCTTTCACCTTCGCGACGAGGCCTACGGCATCGGCCCGCACCCGCCATGCGGCCGCACGCAGGTCGTCCTCGATGGGGGTGACTCCCGTGGTGCGCCCGACGTTAGTGATGGCGTTGTGGAGTGCAGCGGAATCGATTTCCGAAGTGCTATCGAACTCGAGGAACAGCAGCGCGTGTGCGTCGCCGTCGGAGGGCAATCCCAGGGTGTCCCATGTT
This sequence comes from uncultured Acidimicrobiales bacterium, assembly GCA_964570495.1. Classification (GTDB taxonomy): domain Bacteria; phylum Actinomycetota; class Acidimicrobiia; order Acidimicrobiales; family SHLQ01; genus SHLQ01. The sequence continues at coordinate 744 of CAZMYN010000295.1, forward strand.
TGGGTTTGGCGAGCCGCGGCGACGGTTCGTTCGTCGAGGCACTCGATCGCGCTCGGCTGCAGAGGACGTAAATCGATCGCGGCGCGAAGTGCGTCGTCGAAACTCGGGTAGCCCGCGATGAGCAGCGTTGTGTGCGTGGGAATGGGTGTGAGGCGCAGGGTTGCCTTGGTGACGATGCCGAGCGTTCCTTCGGCACCTACGAGCAGTGCGAGGGGATCGAGCATGTCGTCTCGGCGCAAGCGGTCGATGCCGTAACCGCTGAAGCCGCGAGCGAGTTCGGGGAGGGCGAAGTCGTGGTCCTCGGCGATGGGTAGATCGAGAAGCGCACGCCAGATCGCACCTGCGGTTCCGCCTGCAGCTGCCCGGCGCTCGGCCTCGTCGATGGGGACCGCTTCGGCAGTAAAGGTCGACCCATCGGCCAAACACATCTCCAGGGCTTCGACATGACGATGTGTTCGACCATGGATGAGCGAACCCTTGCCTGCCGCGTCGGTGGCGATCATCCCGCCGATCGTGGCTCGATTCAGCGTTGAGGTATGCGGAGCCCAGAACAGGTCGTGCTCTCGTAACGCATCGTTGAGAGCACCGGCCACCACGCCCGGTTCAACCTCGGCGAGTTGCCGGTCGGGGTCGATGCGCACGATCGCACGCATGTGTCGTTTCATGTCGATCATCAAGCCGTCCGTGAGGCTTTGACCGTTCGTTCCCGTTCCACCTCCGCGAGCCGCGACAGGGAGGGGTCGGGGCCGTTGTGCGTTCTCGGCGAGAAGCTGTGCGACTTGTGCCGCGGACGTCGGGGCGGCGACCGCGGCCGGTTCGATCTGGTAGATCGAGTTGTCGGTGGCATACACCGATCGAGTCGCAAGGTCGCGGCGGACCGCTGCTCGGCCGCCTATCTCGAGTGGACCATTAACCATGTATTCGTTGCTCGAGCCCGAGGGCCTTCTGAATGTCGGCTGCCGACTCGTGGAGCTGCCCGCCGATGGTGGCCATGCGTTCCTCGGTCATGCGAACGGTGGGACCCTGCACCGCGATGGCGGCCACGGCGCTGCCCGTGGCGTCGCGGATCGCGATTGCGACGCAACTCACGCCTGGGATGCTCTCTTCATGATCGGTGCTGTATCCACGTTCCCGAACGGTAGCAAGATCGTTTCGGTATGCGCGTGCGGAGGTAATCGTTGCCGGGGTAACCGCAGAGAAGTTGATCTTGGGTAGCTCATCGGCGTGCGCCATAAGTGCCTTGCCCATGGACGAGCAGTGGACCGAAATTCGCGAGCCGGGAGGTTGGTCGAAGCGAAGTGGCTGCACGGATTCCACGCGCATGATCACCACGACTTCGGAGCTATCGAGAATGCCGAGGTTGACGCTTTCGCCCGTGATCGAACCGAGCCGTTCGAGGATCGGAAGCGCTCGGTCGAAGCTCCACGACTCTCGAGCGCTCTCGCCTAAGACGTGGGCGGCGTGACCCAAGTGGTAGCGATCGGTTTCCGCGTCTTGTTCGAGGAACCCATTGTTGACCAACGCTCGGACGATGCGATGAACGGTGCTCGGGCTGAGTCCGCTCTGGGCAGCGATGTCGCTGATGCCTTGATCACCGTGTTCGACGAAGCTCGACAGCACCTGCAACGCGCGGTCGATGGCCTGCGTGCCAGATCCGTTGGCGGACGCTGAATTGGAGGAGGAAGTTTGGGTCATGCCATGAGGTGGTGAGTTGTTGGACGAAGCGCCCGCACTGCCAAATGTAGAATACCCATTCCACGATATGGAATTGATGCAGTTAGAAGGTATAACCTGAGCGCAGCTCGTAACGCCCGGCGAGCCCCGCCGGGAAACTGAGGAGGATTTCGATGACCCGCATGACGCCAAGTGAGGCATTTGTTGAGACGCTCGTGGCCAATGAGGTGGATACCACCTTTGGCATCATGGGCTCGGCGTTTATGGACGCCATGGATATCTTCGCTCCGGCCGGCATTCGTCTCGTCCCGGTCGTGCACGAGCAGGGTGCCGCGCACATGGCCGACGGTTACGCCCGAGTGTCGGGTCGCCATGGCGTCGTGATCGGGCAGAACGGTCCCGGTATTTCCAACTGTGTCACCGCTATCGCCGCAGCGTTCTGGGCGCACTCTCCGGTCGTCATCGTCACTCCGCAGACCGGCTCGGGCGGCATTGGCCTCGGCGGTTTCCAGGAAGCCAACCAGCTTCCGATGTTCGAAGAGTTCGTCAAGTACCAAGG
>CAZMYN010000296.1:0-2953 GCA_964570495.1 uncultured Acidimicrobiales bacterium
GTCCATACATAGGCCGGGTCGTCGAAAGCGTGCTCGTTGCCGGGCAGTGACTCACCGATGAAATCTTCGAGGATCTGGTGGTAGAGGTTGCCCTTGTCCATCGCCGATATCTCCGCGATCTCCTCGGGGCGTTCAATCTCGCCGAGCCGTAGGAGCTGTTCGAAGAAGAAACGACGCGGACACTTCGCCCAGGATTCGAGCCGACTTGAGCTGATGGGCTTCGTGTCGGCAACTACCGCTGGCACCTCGACGTTGCTGAGATCGCCCGTGAACCGGTTGAAGCCCTCGAGCCGGTGAGCGGTCATGTCGAGGCCGCGCCGAACAACACCGGCAAGTTCGGTGTCGTCTGCGAGGGGGTCGTCGCCCTGTAGATGGGCCGCGTGCACAAGATGCAGCTGAAGGTCAGCGGCCGAGGTTGCCATGCCCGCACCCACCGCGGCGGTGAGTGCTTCTTGATAGGACCCGGCGGAGGCATCGGCGAATAGGTCAGCCTCGGACCATGTTTCGGAATTGAACTCCGGGTCGCCGGTAATGCTGCGCACGGCGTCGACCCACCATCGCGACGCCGTTCGCTGACGACCCGAGCGGTGGTCGCCCATCGGAAAGAGCAGGGTCACCGATTGGCTTCCCGATGCCAGAGCGTGCAAGTACCGCTGACGTTCTTCGCGATTTCGGTCGGCGCGGCTGGCTAGAGCGCCGTTGGCAAAGGCCCGCTCGGAGTCGGGCAGCAATGTGTCTTCACGAATAGGGCGCGGGCACACACCCTCGGCCATACCCAACACAAAGACTTCGTCGAGGTCGAGCCCGATCGTCGACGCCAAGGGCGCAACCAACACGCCGGTGCCGAAGCGGCCCCGACGGCCCGCCGGGGAATCGAGTTCGAGTTGGATCGCCCGAAGGAACGCGGCCGAGGTGAGGTTGGGTTCGATCTCGTCGAGGACGGCGACTCGGGTCAGCAGCTTGTCGACGCGCTCGGCTGCTTCGACTTCGGTTTCTGGCCAGCTGTTGCGGCGGTTTTCGAGCGGCAGTAGAGCAGTCAGGGTCTGTCGGGCCCACGCAGCTCGCTGCGACCACGACTTGCCCACGGCGGCGGGGTCGGTGAGCTGGGCCAGCCATTCAACAAATTCGCGAAGCTCTCCGGCGGCCTTGCGCTCTCGCTCGAACCCCGACCGTGCGCCATCGGAATGTTGGTCCGGGCCGCCCTCGAGCCGCTTGGTGAGCGACGCTTCGTGAGATCCGAGCCGATCGGTCCAGTCGTCGAGCCCCGCCACCACACCGGCCGACCGGGAAATGTTCTCCCATGGGCCCGACCGGATGCGGCGTCCATTGGGACCGCGCAGTGGCGCAGCCTCGACCAGCGCCAGTACTGCCTCGCGTTCGAAGCGCTTGTCGTGGGTCGAAAGCGCCGAGTCGGCAATGCCCAGCAGCCGAAGGAGCAACCGGCCGACCATCGAGTCGCCGAGGGTGCGATGATCGGGGCCTGCTGTTGGGATGTCGGCTTGGCCGAACTGCTCGCGGATCGAGCGAAGGTACGGGGCCCGTACGGGAACAAAAACGGCCATTCGGTCGAAGCGCACCCCGCGTTCGGCTGCGGCGTGGATCTGTCGGACGACAGCGCGAACTTCCTCGTCGGGGTCGGCGGTCGGAAACAGCTGTGTTGGTTGTGTCAGCTCGGCGGCAACCTCACCAACCGGCTCGCCGCCGATGACCTCAGCTTGAGCTCGGCTCGCATCATCGACTTCAGAGTCGCCGGTGAGCGAGAGCACCATGCGCGTCGGTAGATGCTGCGCGACGGATTGCAGAAACTCGACCGCAGCCAAGCCTTGGCCGAACGGACCCGCCAACACGATGACTTCATCGACGGGCTTGGTCTGCAACACCGTCGATGCCGCATGCAGTACCGCGTACTCGTCGTGAAAGCGCAGCGACGACCCGGATTGGAGATGCTCGCCGACGGCCTCGACGAAGCGCAGCAAGTCTTGGGTACGCTCCGATGCCTGCTCGGCCAACTCTCGACGGTGCGCTGGTGGCATCTCGGTGATCTCGCCATAGGCCCGGATGAGCGCAGTCTCGGTGGCGACGTGCTCGGCCACTACGCCGAAGCGCCCGGGGTTGGTAGACAGCACATGGCGCACCGCAGCAGCGAGCACCGGGGTCGTGAGTGGCCGCTGGCCCGACGCGGCCAACGATGGCGCGGCGAGCAGTGACGCGAACTGAAACGGTGTGGAAAAGCTGACGTTCGCAATGCCTTTGCTGGCCAGCAGCGAACCATCGTTGCTGAGCAACGCCGAGCCCAACATCCGGCGAAGGCTCAGCCCAGCAATGTTGGACGGCACAATGACGCGGACGGCGCGCAAAGGGTCTCCAGCTTTCGCCTCGGAAATCGCGTCGCGTATCGCGATGGTGTAGGTCCGCCCTGCGGAGACTTGCGAGATGAACATTGAGCGCAATGGTAGATGCGGAGTGTGACACGTTGCCCACGGTGTCAGCACGGAGAAAATCGGGCAGACTCGATTATGGCGATGAACGTTTTGGGCGGTGAGCTCGAAAGCTGCAGCACAGACCCAATGACCGGGTTCACGCGCAACGGATGTTGCGACCTCCATGCCCAGGACGGCGGGTTCCATATCGTGTGCGCCATCATGACGAACAGCTTTCTGGAGTTCTCAAAGTCCAAGGGCAACGATCTTTCGACACCACGTCCTGAATACGGCTTCGATGGCCTCAAGGCCGGCGATCAGTGGTGCCTGTGCGGCCCCCGCTGGGCAGAAGCACTCGCCGAGGGCAAGGCTCCGAACGTCAAGCTCGAAGCAACGCACGCCCAAATGCTCGAATGGGTCGACATTGCCGACCTACGAGCACACGCCATCTAGAAGGGCTCCGACAAGGCCCAATTTCAGCGGTCGCCTTTGGCGTGGTTGTCGCCGCGGTTGATCATTTGTCCGTTGGGCAG
>CAZMYN010000297.1:0-2683 GCA_964570495.1 uncultured Acidimicrobiales bacterium
GTTCGTATCAAGACCTAGTCGAAGACGACCGTAGGTCTCGAACGTACGGGGCGCCACCATGGCGTGTTGGGTGGCCACGTACGCGTCGCGGAAGGTGCGTTGCAGTGGGCTGGTCTTGTAGACCGCCACTCCTCCACCGGCCTTGTACATGAGCTCGGCGACCTCGGCCGCGGTTTGGGTCGCGTGGGTTGCGCTCAACCGCAACAATCGTTTCTGCTCGACCGAAGGCGACTCGCCAGCCTCGGCCGTTTCCCACGAACTCGCGACGGCCGAGTGCATGAACGACCACGCTGCACCTAGCTTGGCCTCAGCACTCGCGACGTCGGCTTGAATCGGCAAGCGTTCGGCGAGGGTCTTTGACCCGCCCATTGGTTTCTTCGTCTCGGCCAATGCGACGAACTCCGCAATCGAACGACGACCAATACCGACCGCACACGACGCGACACCACAGGCCAGCAGACCAAAGAAGCTGAACCGAGAGAGGCTGTTCTCGCGCACGAGTTCGTCGCTGCCGAGCTGAATCCACCGACCCTCGGGGACAAACACGTCGGTCACCTCATAGTCGCCCGAGCCGGTGCCACAGAGTCCAGCGGTGTCCCAGTTGTCGATGAACGAAACGTCGTCGGGGTCGAAGAAGACAAAGGCATTGGCAAGGCCGTCCTCGCGCGGTGTCGGAGTACCGTCGGCATCGACGATCAGGCAACCGCCACCAATCCAGGTGCAGTGCCGCGTTCCCGAGCCCCAAGCCCATCGGCCGGTCACCCGGAGCCCTCCGTCAACCGCAACGGCTCGGCCCGCGGGCATTGCGAACCCGCCAGCGATCGACTCTGGACTACCGAAAATCTCTTCGGCGTAGGGGTCGGGAAGGCTCGAAGACATCAACGACGTGGTCGAGCCGATCATCGCGCACCAGCCCGATGCGCCATCGTGATATGCGAGCTCTTCGAGAACTTCCAGGCTCTCCCATGCATCGACGCCAGGGCCTTCGAGGTCCTCTGGTACGTACATTCTGAACGCGCCTGTCGACGTGATCATGTTGACAACGTCGAGCGGCAGACCGCGGTTTCGTTCGATCTCGTCGGAGCGTTCAGCGATCGTCGGGCCAATCGCCTTGACCGATTTCAGAATGGAACTCATACTCCTATTTCTAGAGTATTACTCTAGAAAAGCCAATTGCATTACGAGTTTTAATCAGATCAGGTATCGTGTGTTCAATGACGGTTCGAGCTCCTTCAACAGCACGATCGCGGCGCACGCGGGCACAGCTCGCCGAGGCAACGCATCAACAGCTCAGCAGCTCCGGTTCTCTCGATCCTGATGCCATTGCCGCAGGGGCTGGCGTGTCAACCGCGACCTTCTATGCCCACTTCGCATCTCACGATGACGCCATCGCGGCGGCGCTCGACATAGCTCTCACCGCAATCGTCGGAGAGGTCGAACAGCGCCTTCACATCGAGGCCCTGATCGAGGACGGCCTCGACGAGGTGCTTCGAAGTCTCGTTCGAGCCATGCACAATGTGTTCCAGAACGAGAGCCTCGTTTTACGAGTCGCGCAGGCTCGGGTGTCGTCTCATCGAGCGTCTCGCGAGGTCTATCGCAGCCACGAGGCTCGCAGCGTTGAGCACCTCACTCGTCAGATCGAGCTTGGCCAAAAGGCAGGGATTCTGCGCGAGGGCCCGCCGGAGAAGCGGGCCACCTCGGTACTCGTTCTACTCCAGGGGCTCCACAATCCCCTGCTCACCAAGAAGCGAATCGACCCGCTCATCGCCGATGACCTACAGCGAGCCATTCGCGCCCTGCTCTGAGGCTCCGACTCAGCGTTCGGGCGGCACGCGCCGATCCGCATACAACGAAAGTACCCATGTTCTGTTGGGCAGCGCCCCGCAAACTGCCAGGGACTGCTCCCCACGAGTAGCGTCAGGCAATGACCTCACTGGGCAAGAGCGCCCGCTCACCTGCCGCATCGTCGAGTGGGTCTCGTTGGAAACTGCCCAAGTGGCGAGCGTTCAGCGCCATTGCGATCACGTTCATCACGATCGTCTTCGCCACCGCCTTTACGTTCCTGTCCTTGCCGAGAATCGCCGACGATTTCGAGGTGACGTTGAGCGCTGTTGGCTGGGTCGTCATCATCGAATCGCTCATCATCGCCGCGCTTCTCTTGCCGCTCGGTGGGCTTGGAGACCTGCTCGGCGACAAGCTGATACTCAGTGTTGGCATCGCGATCTTCGGAATCGGCACACTGTTCACGGGGCTGAGCCCGAGCTTTGCGTTGCTTATCGGCGCACGGATCGTCATGGCAATCGGGAATGCGCTGACCCAGTCCGTTGCGACCGGCATGGTCGTCTCGCTGTTCCCCGGCGAGGAACGCGGACTCGCAATGGGAGCTCAAACCGCAGCGGTCGCGGTCGGCTCGGCGAGCGCGCCGTTGCTCGGAGGAATCGGCCTCGAGGTTCTGTCGTGGAAAACGATCTTCCTCATTCTGCTCGTGCCAACAGCCCTATCCTTCGTTGCGGTCCGCGCCCTGATACCCGACGAGCCGCTCCGAGACGCGAAGAACAGCCGGAGCTTTGACCTGCCCGGCAGCGTGCTCTCGGCGATCGTCATTACGGCCCTAGTGGTGACGATCAGCAACCCGTTCTCGATTCCATGGCTGTCGCCGACCATCATCGGGTCGGCGATAGCC
>CAZMYN010000298.1:0-2679 GCA_964570495.1 uncultured Acidimicrobiales bacterium
GGCCACCGAACAGGTCCGGGAACGAAACATTGAGCTCGTAGGGAAAGGGAGTGCCGGCGCGGTCGTAGGTTCCGTGAAGCCCGCCCCGCTCGTGGGTCAGTTCGACGAGACCTTCGATTTCTTCGGTGCTCAAGAATCCCTCGGCTGGGCGCACACCAATACCGTCGTGCGATGCCAAGAAGTTAAACATCGTGGTGCCGGGCGGAGGTGGCGGTGTACTCGTGAGCCAGTCGACAAGACGATCCGCTCGCCCGTTCAACACGCCATCGATGGCCAGCGGCGGGAAGGTGAAGTTATAGATCAGGTGTGCTTCATCGCTGTTTCCGAAGTAGGTGCGGTTCTCGCGGTCCGGCACGTTCGTCTCGGTAATGATCGACACTTTGGGGTCGCGGGCGGCGAGCAACGTGTGCAGGAGCTTGACCATCTCGTGGGTCTCGGGCAAGTGGATGCTTGTCGTCCCCGGCACTTTCCAGATGTAGGCAACAGCGTCCAAACGCACGAAGCGGGCGCCCTGGGAGACGTAGAGGTCGATGACCGACAGCATCTCTGCGACGAGGTCGGGGTTGGACCAGTCCAGATCGACCTGGTCCTCGCTGAATGTGGTCCAGACAAGTTTCGAGCCTGCTGCGGTCTCGAAGTTGGTGAGCAGCGGAAGCGAGCGCGGCCGCACGACATTGGAGAGATCCCACGATGGATCTCCGGTTTTGATGAACTCGTTGCCTGGTGCTTCGTCGGCGAGGAACTGTTTGAACCACTTCGATTCTGACGAGATGTGGTTGAGCACCAGGTCGAACATGAGTGACACGTGAGAGCACAACGCGGTCATGTCGTCCCACGATCCAAGCGCCGGGTCGACTTCGGTGTAATCGATGACCGAGAAACCCCGATCCGAGCTGTAGGGGTTGAACGGCAAGACGTGGACGACGCTGATCGCGTCGGCGAGGTCGTCTTGTAGGAGTTGTTCGAGTGCCCGCAACGGAGCTCGAGAATCGCCGTCGGTGATCGAGTCGCCATAGGTGATCAGCGCGACGTCGGTTTCATCCCAGCGAGGTTGCGGTGCGGGCAACGGGCTCGACAAATCGATCCCGATCGCCTCGATGAAGCGTCGTGCAAGCGCCGAATCTGGGCTCCCCCAAAGCCGGTCGATGTGCTTGGAGACGTGCGCGATGAGGTCGTCGTGAGAAAGGGGGGAGGGGTGTGTCACGGAGAAAAGCGTAGGCAGCCCATACTGAGATGTGCGCGATACGGGACTCCCAATCGAAGATGTCATCGATGACGTCCGTCAGGCAATGAATGGTGCCGGTGTCGGAGTGCTGACCGCCGAGCCGGGAGCGGGCAAGACCACCGTCGTCCCACTGCGCCTGCTCGACGAACCGTGGCAGGACGGAACGATCCTCGTGCTCGAACCCCGCCGTGTTGCAGCCCGGGCCGTGGCTCGGCGCATGGCCCAATCGTTGGGCGAAGACGTTGGCCAGACCGTTGGATGGCGTACCCGCGACGACACCAAAGTCAGTAGCACCACGCGCATCGAGGTCATCACCGAAGGAATCCTCACCAATCGGATTCAGCGAGACCCCAACCTTCCGGGCGTTGCTGCGGTGCTGTTCGACGAATTCCACGAACGCTCCATCCACGCCGACCTTGGTCTCGCGTTGGCGCTCGAGGTGCGCGAGAGCATCCGTCCGGACCTGCGAATCCTCGTCATGTCGGCAACGATCGACTCACAGGCCGTTGCTGAACTGATCGGCAATGGCGCACCAGCGCCGATCATCGAATGTGCTGGACGCACCTTCCCCATCGATGTTCGATGGCGTCCCCGGAAGGCCCGCGACAAGCTCGAACCCGCGGTCTGGGGTGCGGTCGCAGAAGCCCTGACCGAGCCGGGCGACGTGCTGGTCTTTCTGCCTGGCGTGGGCGAGATCAAGCGATCGATCAGCGAGATCCAGCGCCATACCGACACCACGGTCTTGGCGTTGTACGGCGCGCTCCGACCCGAAGAACAAGACGCGGCGTTGCGCTCGATTCCTGGCGAACGACGAGTCGTGGTCGCGACCGACGTTGCCGAAACCTCGCTCACGGTCGATGGCATCGGGACCGTCGTCGACGCGGGCTTGTCGCGGCGTCCTCGTTACGACCCAGCGTCGGGGCTCAGCAAGCTCGTCACGTTGAATCACTCGAAAGCGTCAGCAGATCAGCGTGCTGGTCGTGCGGGTCGCTTGGGACCCGGCGTCGCCATCCGTCTCTGGTCGAAAATGGAACACGCCGGCCGACCCGCACACGACGCTCCCGAGATCCAACAGATCGACCTCGCTGGCCTGGTGCTCGAATCGTTGGCGTGGGGGGTGAGCTCGCCAGACAAGCTGCGCCTGCTCGACGCTCCTCCGAGCGCCGCTGTCGACGAGGCGTTCGAAATCTTGCAGCTACTCGGTGCTGTCGACAACGACCGACGCATCACCTCGGAGGGTCGATCGATGCTCGCTTTGCCGTTGCACCCGCGGTTGGCAGCGATGGTCTCGTCTCTTCGCGACGGTCCAATGGGTTGGCCCGCTGCGGTACTGGCGTCACTGCTCGAAGAACGAGATGTGATCGGCGGGCGTCCGTCGGAACGGCCGGTCGACCTGTGGACCCGCGTGCAGCTCATCGTCGACGAGACGCATCGAGTTCCCGACGCACAGATCG
>CAZMYN010000299.1:0-2669 GCA_964570495.1 uncultured Acidimicrobiales bacterium
GTTGGATGAAGAGATGGTGTACGAATCTCGACCCGGTGAAACCTTCCTTCTCGGCGCGTCCACGTGGCGGATCGAGGACATCACCTTCGAGCGGGTCGTCGTAACTCCGGCTCCTGGGGAGCCGGGCAAGATGCCGTTCTGGCATGGGGACGGTCCTGGACGTCCAGTGGAGTTGGGCGAGGCGCTCGGCACGTTCGTTCGCGAGGTGAGCGATCTCAGCACCGAAGCAGCCGTCGATCGGCTGACGTCTCGTCACGGGCTCGATGTCCTGGCTGCAAACAACGTCGTCAACTACATCGGGGACCAACGGGAGGCGACGGGCGTTGTACCCGACGACCACACCATCGTGATCGAACGCTTCCGTGACGAGATCGGCGACTGGCGAGTATGCATCCTGTCGCCGTTTGGTGCCCAGGTGCATGCGCCCTGGGGCATGGCGCTGCGAGCGAAACTCGGCGAGCTGTGGGGGATGGACGTCGAAATGATGTGGGCCGACGATGGCATCGTGATTCGCCTCCCCGAAGCCACCGACGAGTTCGATCCCGCCGACCTGGCATTCGACCCTGCCGAGATCGACGATGCGGTGGTTGCAGAGCTCCCGGGCAGCGCCTTGTTCGCGAGCCGGTTCCGTGAGTGTGCTGGCCGGTCGCTGCTGTTACCTCGCCGGCGCCCTGATCAGCGCACCCCGCTATGGCAGCAGCGCCAGCGCAGCGCCGACCTCCTGCGGGTAGCGGCGAAGTATCCGAGCTTCCCCATCTTGTTAGAGACGACTCGGGAGTGTTTGAACGACGTGTTCGACGTGCCGTCGCTGCGCCGCATTCTGCAAGGCATCCGAGATCGCAGCATCAGGGTGGTGACTGTGGAGACTCCCCGGGCATCACCGTTCGCACAGTCGCTACTGTTCGGCTGGATCGCGGTCTACATGTACGAGGGCGACGCACCATTGGCCGAGCGGCGGGCCGCTGCGCTGAGTCTCGACCGAGAGATGCTGCGTGACCTCCTCGGTGCCGAGGAGCTTCGTGAGCTGCTCGACCCGGGGGTGCTTGCTGACCTCGAGCTTGAGCTGCAGAGGTTGGTCGACGGACGAAAGGCTCGTGACGCCGATGAGATCCACGACCTAGTCCGGATACTCGGTCCGCTCGATCACCATGAGATCGAAGCTCGTTCGGTGCATGAACTCGATGTCGACGTCGCGCTGAAACAGTTGCTGGCCGACCTTCGAGTGATCGAGGTCGGCTTCGGCAATGATCGAAGGTTCGCTGCTGCCGAGGACGCCGGGCGACTTCGAGATGCGATCGGAGTTGCGCTTCCACCCGGGCTACCGGCGGCGTTTACCGACAGCGTCGACGATCCGGTCGGCGATCTAGTGATTCGGTTCGCTCGGACGCACGGTCCCTTCGTCACCGAACAGTTCGCTCGCCGCTACGGCGTCGTTCCCGAACGCGTCGACCAGGTGCTCGATCGGCTCGCCACCGACGGCAAAATCCTCCGCGGGGAGTTCCGGCCCGACGGAACAACGCGTGAGTGGGTCGACGATGGAGTGCTCCGTCAACTTCGTCGCCGGTCGCTCGCAGCGCTTCGGGCCGAGGTGGCTCCGGTCGAAAAGTCGGCACTCGCTCGCTTCCTGCCGATGTGGCAAGGGGTAGGGGTCAACCGACGTGGTGTCGACGGGTTGGCTGATGTGCTGGGCGTGCTCCAAGGTGCGGCCCTGCCCGCGTCGGCGCTCGAGCGGTCGATCCTGCCAGCCCGGATGGCACAGTACCGGCCGTCGGATCTCGACCTCTTATGCAGCTCGGGTGAGATTGTTTGGGTAGGCGCAGGCGCGGTCGGCTCGAACGACGGGCGAGTGCGCCTCGCGTTTCGTGATCAGGTCGCACTGCTCGTCGACCCGACCCGCGAACCCCCGGCTGAACCGCTGCACGACCTTCTTCGCGCCCGGCTCGCCGAAGGCGGAGCATCGTTTTGGTTCGACCTCGTGGCGGTGGCCAACGCCGATGACGTGGGCTACGGCAACGAGGCGATCCTGGCGGCTCTCTGGGATCTCGTCTGGGCGGGTGAGGTCACCAACGACTCGCTCGCACCGCTTCGGGCCTTCCTGGGAAAGAAGTCCGCACCCGGCTCTCGCCAGCAACGACGCCGCCCTCGGGTAGGTCAGCTTCGCCAAAGTGGACCGCCCCAAGCGGCGGGTAGATGGTCGTTGGTTTCGAGCCTTCTCGTCCCCGAACCTGCCCCGACCGCCCGCACTACCGCTCGGGCGTTGCAACTCGTCGAGCGCTACGGCGTGCTGACCCGAGAAGCAGCGTTGGGAGAGGGGATAACCGGAGGCTTCGCTGGTGTGTACCCGATGCTCAAGGCGCTGGAAGAACGGGGTGAGTTGCGGCGCGGGTACTTCGTCGAAGGGTTGGGTGCAGCGCAGTTCGCGACCCCAGGGGCAGTGGATCGGCTGCGATCGCTGGGCGATGCGCACGACGAACCGACAACGGTGGTGTTGGCAGCGACCGACCCGGCCCAGCCCTATGGGGCTTCACTGCGTTGGCCCGACTCCGATGGCCGTCCGCAGCGCAGCGCCGGCGCGCATGTAGTTCTTCTTGACGGGGAACTTGCTCTGTATGTCGAACGCGGCGGCAAGAGCCTGGTCAGCTTCCCGATCCTGCGGGATCGTCCAGAGG
>CAZMYN010000300.1:0-787 GCA_964570495.1 uncultured Acidimicrobiales bacterium
CCTCGGAACTGACGATGCCACGCCGTTGCAGTTCTGGGTGGCGGTAGCTGAAGGCGGCGTGCTGCAGCTCGATGACGTCATCGCACTCGATCGGGTGCTGCCGACGGGTGAGTCGATTTCGATCTACGGGATCGTCAACCAGGTGCGCGCTCGACACGAAGGCGCAACCTTCGACAGCGACGTGTTCTTGATCGCCGATGGCGTGTTGCCCGCCGAAGTTTCCGAAGCCGCTCTCGTCCAAGTCACCCGCGTCGTTCCCGAGGTATTCGTTCCGCCAACGCCAGGGACCGCAGTCCGGATCGCGACAGATGCAGAGCGTGACGCGGCGCTCGACTTCGACAACGTGACCCGCCGCCTTCCCGCGGGCTTGAGTCGGGAGAACGAACCGATCTATCTCGACCTCGACTTCGTCGACGGAACGAAAGGTGCCCACATCAACATCTCGGGCATCAGCGGAGTCGCCACAAAGACCAGCTACGCGACATTCCTTCTGTACTCGCTGTTCACGAGCGGCGTTCTCGGCCAAGAGGCCGCCAACACCAAGGGACTGATCTTCAACGTCAAGGGCGAGGACTTGTTGTTCCTGGACTCGCCCAACGCCCACCTCGAAGCCGACCAAGCCGCCCGCTACGCGCACCTCGACCTCGAACCGGCACCGTTTCGAAGCGTCGGCATCGTTGCCCCACCGCGGCGAGGCGATCCCGCAGCAACCCCCGCGGTCGGGTCTCGAACGACCGGAGTACGGCCATTCTTTTGGACCCTCGACACGTTCTGTCGGTCGAACCTG
>CAZMYN010000300.1:797-2631 GCA_964570495.1 uncultured Acidimicrobiales bacterium
GACCTACACGATCGTCGTGCAGTCGGTGACCGCACAGCTGGCCGCCGCGGTGCGCAACGAATCGTCGCCCGACGGCGCGGTGCGCATCGAGGGCACCACCATCCGAACATTCCGCGAGCTCGTCGACTTCATCGAACGCAAACTCATCCCCGATGACCCCGACGAACGTGCCGATCAGAAGTGGACGGGCCGGGCAGTAAGCGGAGGCAGCATCAACGCGTTCGTTCGGCGACTTGCCTCCTCCACACGCCACGTAGAACATCTCATTCGTGCCGATGTCGACAAGGCCCCCGACTATGCACTCGACCTCGATCGCAATCAACTGACCGTCGTCGACATCCATCAGCTGCACGACCGCGCGAAGCGCTTCGTCGTGGGTGTTGTGCTCCGTCAAGCCTTCGACGCAAAGGAAGCCTCTGGTGTGGCCAAGCCACTTCAGTTCATCGTCCTCGACGAGCTCAACAAGTACGCCCCTCGCGACTCGTCGAGTCCGATCAAAGAGATACTCCTCGACGTTGCTGAGCGCGGTCGGTCGCTCGGCATCATCTTGATCGGAGCCCAGCAGACGGCCAGCGAGGTCGAGCGACGGATCGTGGCCAACAGCGCGATTCGTGTCGTGGGCCGACTCGACACCGCGGAAGCTGGGCGTGACCAGTACGGCTTCCTTCCCGGCGTTCAACGCCAACGCGCAACGATTCTCAAACCCGGCACGATGTACGTCAGCCAGCCCCGTCTGCCCATTCCACTGCTCGTCGAGTTCCCCTTCCCCGCGTGGGCCACCCGAAGTGCCGAAGCGCGCCGAACAACCGATGGAGCGGGCGATCCATTCGAGGGACTGTGATGGCTCCGGTTCGGGTGCTGCACACTTCTGACTGGCACATCGGTAAGACAATTCGCGGCCTGAGCCGCGCCGATGAGCACCGGGCCGTGCTGACCGAGATCACCCAGATCGCGAGCGACAACGAGGTGGATGTCGTGCTGGTCGCTGGCGACGTGTTTGAGACCGCCGCACCGACCGCCGAGTCCGAGACGATTGCGTGGCGGGCGTTGCTCGACCTTGCCCACGTCGCGTCTCACGTGGTGGTGATCGCTGGCAATCACGACAATCCGCGCCGTTTCGAAGCCATTCGCGACATGGCGCTGCTCGGCAACATCCACATCGTCGCCGAACCTCGGCGGGCGAGCGACGGCGGGGTCATCCCCCTCGACGTGGAGGGCACTGCGGTAAATGTCGTGGCACTTCCCTTCGTGTCCAAACGCGGAATCGTACGGGCCGATGAACTGATGTCGACCGAGGCCTATGAACATCAAGGGCTCTACGGCGACCGCGTGGCACACATCCTCGAGACCCTCGATTCGGCGTGTGATCCCGACGCGATTCGGGTCGTCATGGCGCACGGCTATGTGCTCGGTGGCGGAACCGGCGGCGGCGAGCGCCCTGCCCACCTCACCGACGATTACGCCCTCCAAGCCCAGGTGTTTCCCCCCGCCGCTACCTACGTTGCGCTCGGCCACTTGCACAAGGCACAAAAGGTGCCAGGCCCAACCGCGATCCACTACAGCGGATCTATCCTTCAGCTCGACTTTGGCGACTCGGACGCGAGCAAGTCGGTGTCGATTGTCGAGCTCACGCCTGGTGCGCCAGCAGCGGTCACCCACGTACCGCTCGAAGCCGGGCGTCGCCTACGAACAGTCGTGGGGACGCTCGATGAACTACGCACGCGAGACGTGGGCGATGAATGGTTGCGCGTGCGAGTCCGCGAGGCGCGACGACCCGACCTCGCCGAGGACGTGCGGGCACTGTTCGGCGAGCGTTGCGTCGACGTGCTTGTCG
>CAZMYN010000301.1:0-2624 GCA_964570495.1 uncultured Acidimicrobiales bacterium
CTCTCGCGTCTGGGACGAAACTCCTGCGGCGAAGGGTGGCCTGCTCGCAGGCGACATCATCGTGGGCATCGACGAGGCCAACATCCTCGATCCACTCGATCTGCAGTTGCACCTTGGTTCACTCTCCCCAGGCGACTCGGTCGACGTGCGCTACTCCCGGGTCAATCTTCCCGAGGAGCGAGCTGGCACGAGCGAACTTGATCTGAGCGGAGAGCTCTTCACGACGACAGTGACCGTCGGCGCCCGAAACTCCTAGCGACCTCGTCGGACCGCCCACGAGATCGCTCCGACGACGCCAACCGCACCCGCAGCAATCGCCGCGCCTGTCGCACCTAACGCGAGCTCCTGACGCCGTTTGGCGCTGACCCCGTCAAAACGGCTCGGTTGGTATCCCGCCACGTAGGCCTCTTCGTTGGTGAACTCCGGTGCCCAACCGAGTGCCTTGAGTTTGTCGTTGGCGACAACCCACGGATGCTGCAGGTAGGGAGTCAGACCTGGATGGGTGGCTGCACCTAGGCGTCGACGCGCGTCGGAAACCGCAGTGATCACCGGCGCGGGAACACGTAGCGGAGTCTCGGGAACGCCTCGCAACGCGTTGACCTCCGCCACTCGAAGCCACCCGTTAGGTGCCACGTTGAAGACACCGCCATGTCGCTCGGCGATGAGTAGTTCAACCGCTGCGGCAAAGTCCTCCGCGTGCAGAAACTGCGCGGGGGCGTCGCCATCGCGGTTGCGCAACGCGGCCGAGTTCCGAAGCAGCAGGGCCAGCCCATTCTCTCGACCACGCGCCAACGTGGTTGCGGGGCGAACAATCGTGAGCGCTCCGCCGGTTTCTTCAGCCCACTGCTCACCCAGCGTTTCGATCTCACCACGGACGACCCCGAAACGGAACTCGGGGTTTGGTCGCACAACGGCGGACTCGGTGAGGGGGACCGGGTTATCGGGCCAGGCGCCGTAGACCATCGAGGACGACGCCAAGAGAACATGTTCGACCCCGGCAAGTTTGGCTGCTTCAAGGGCTCGTTCAGCGAGTAGACGATCGGCCTTGGCCGCTCCGGCATCTCCGGCGAAACCGGCCGGAGTGGCTGCTAAGTGCACGAGTGAGTCTCCAGGCTGCAGATGTTCGGTCAGGTCTCCGGTAAGCAGCTCAAACCCGATCACGCCGTCTGACGACACCCGATCGAGAGCAATTACTTCAATGTTTTCGCGCCCTTTGAGCCGATCTGCGACGTGTCGGCCAACAGCACCGCTCGCGCCCGTTACGACCACTCTCATCGTGAATCGGCGAATCGTTGGGAATTGAGCCAGCATGGCCGTTGTTGCATTCCTCTACCATGCACGGTGTGAGTGATTCCGGTCCATTCGACGATGACGACCTCCCTGAGGGGTTCGACTTCGCCAGCCTATTCGGCGGCGCAGGCGCGGGCGGCGGCGACCCCCAAGCGATGCTGAGCAACTTTATGCAGCTGTTTGGAGGGATGTCGGCAGGTGGCCTCGACCATGCGACCCAAGTCGCGATATCGGTCGCGACAGGTGGCAAGCCCGAGAACAATGTCGATCCTGTTGAACGTATGGCACTCGAGCAATTGGTTCGTGTCGCCGAGCTACAGGTCGGCGAAGCGACCGGGTTGCGCACGTCCACCTCGGGGCCACTGTCGATTTCTGCGGTCACCAAGACCGACTGGGTTCGAAAGTCGATGCAGGCCTACAAGCCACTGCTCGAAAGGCTCGCTGAATCTATGTCGCCACCCGACATGGAGTCAGAGTTCGGCGGGGACCCCCAAATGGCGATCTTCCAACAGATGATGTCGAGCATGCAGCCAATGATGGTCAACTTGACGTCGGGTTCGATGGTCGGCCATCTCGGTGCCCGCGCTCTTGGCACCTACGACCTTCCTCTCCCCCGCACCGGTCCCGACGAGATACTCGTCGTGGCGTCGAACCTGAACGAGTTGGGTGAGGAGTGGAGCCTCGACTCTGAGGCGCTCAAGTTGTGGATTGCCCTCAGCGAGGTCACCTACCACGCTGTCCTGTCGATCCCGCATATCTCCGAGCGCATCGCCGAACTAATCGGGCGCTACACGAGTGCCTTCGATAACAACCCAACGTCGATCACCGACTCCATCGGCGAGATCGATATGAGCTCCGGAGACTTCGCCGCGATTCAACAACAGATCCAAGGGGTATTCGGCGACCCGACCGAGATGTTGTTGTCGATGCGCTCAGAACAACAGCTGGCCATTCTCCCGGAGATCGCTGCGCTGATGACCCCGATCGTCGGGTACGTCGACCACATCATGGATCGCATCGGCGCGTCGCTCATTCCGAGCTACCCACAGATCACCGAGGCGTTGCGACGCCGACGAGTAACCACATCTGAGTCGGATCGCTTTGTCGAGCGACTGCTCGGACTCGAACTCGACCAGGACCTCTACGACCGCGGCGCGGCGTTCGTCGACGGCGTTCACGAACGTGCGGGCGACGAGGGTCTCGCTCGCCTGTGGAGCGATGTCGAGTCGCTTCCCACTCCAAATGAGCTGGGCGCCCCAGGCCTGTGGCTCTCACGCATGGGCATCGACTTCGAAGTAGAAGTCGACCCAGCAGAACTCGCCGCCCTCGACGAC
>CAZMYN010000302.1:0-2603 GCA_964570495.1 uncultured Acidimicrobiales bacterium
ACACGGTCATGGCAGGTCTACGAGTCGACGACACGGGGACGATCACCGACAAGTACCGCGAGCTTCTCCGCAGCGATGGCGTTGGGGCAGCGGCGCGAGAAGGAGCGTCGAGACTTCGTGAACGCGCCGAGTTCGCGGTCGCGCGTCGTCGCTACCGGTCTGCTCGTACCGCAGGCGAGATGCCCACCATGCAAGATGCCGAGCGTCAGCTCGGCCCGGTCATACGGCGCGCCGCACTCGGCTATGAACCAGCTCCGCTCGATGTGCCAGTTCTCTACGTCGGGGCGAGCGAGTCCGACAATGCGGTCACGCTCGATCCATGGGCCGATCTCCAACGAACAGCAGGCCTCCCGTTTGAAGAAGTCGGAGTGGACGGTGTGCATTTCCAGCCCGAGGATCGTTGCATCATCGGCACTCGCCAGGCCCCAGACTTCGTCGAGAAACTCATGCCGTTCCTCGGCTAGCTGACCGCTACGCTGCACAGATGCGCGTAGGTGTCTTCATCGATGGTCAGAACGTCACGATCGGTGCCCGCTACGCATTCGGACACGGCAACATGCACCCATTGTTGTTGGGGCGGGCGCTGGCCGGCGACTGTGACCTCGTCGAGATCCGCTACGCGACGGGTATTCCGAATCCCGACGTTGACCCCGACGGCCACGAACGCCAGCGTCGCCGTCACGATCTGATGATGGCAACCGACGTTGTGGTGCTCGAAAAGATGTTGCGCTACCGCTGGGAGTGGAGCGTCCAAGACCGCGACCTGGGTGATCCTCGGGATCATAAGGACGAGGTAACCCAGGCCCGAGTGAAGTCCAGGAATCGGGGCGGTGAGAAAGGGATCGACGTGTGGCTCGCGCTCGACGCCCTGACGATGTGCACGCGCGCCGACATCGACCGGGTAATTATCGCGACCGCCGACACAGATCTCGATATGGTGCCGCGACACTTGCGGATGATGCCGGACCATGGCGACACCGAGGTCATTCAAGCCAAGGTCCTTCGCGATGGCCTCGAGGTGCACCACAACAAGGCTTACGACGAAACAGTCGCCATCAACGGAACCATTTTCGAGGCTGCACGCGACGACTTCGATTACTCCTCACCGCTCGATGAAGACGAGATCGCCGCGTTCGTGAAGCGCATCGGATCAGATCATGACGGCATCCGTGACTAGCTCGCTCGAAGTTGTCATCTTTGACTTGGGAAACGTCCTGATCGAATGGGATCGACGCAACCTGTTCGCCAAGCTGATTCCGGACCCCGACGAGTTGGATCACTTCCTCGACAACGTTCTGACAATGGACGTCAATGCCCGACTCGACGCGGGGATGGCAATACACGATGTCGCTAGCGAGGTCGCCGAGCAGCACCCGGATCGCCGCGAGCTCATCATGGCCTACGCCACCCGCTGGAAAGAGACGCTGGGGTCGGTCATCGACGGGACCGTCGAGATCCTCGACGAGCTGAGCCGCAGCGGGGTCATGCTCTTGGCGCTGTCGAACTGGGGCAAGGACACCTTCGCGTCGATCGAGAAGGACTATCCGTTCTTCGAGCTGTTCGACGGCATGGTCATCAGCGGGAGGGAAGGGGTCGTCAAGCCTGACCGGGCAATCTTCGATCTGCTCTGCGAGAAATATGACGTGACACCAGCCCAATCGGTGTTCATCGACGACTCCGACGCAAACATTGCAGCGGCGACGATACTCGGATTCGACGCGCTGCTCTTCGAGTCGCCCGAGCGGCTCCGCCAACAACTCACATACCGCGACCTGCTCTAGCCCTCCTGATAGGGACAGGCCCCGCTAGCCGGTTTGGCTGCAGCGGCCGTTTTCTTGGTTGTCGAGCACGGGTCCGTTCGGGCCGGCGGTAGCGGGGAACAGGCACGACCGGCCGGGCGTATCGAACTCCAAGCGCAAAATGGCCGTGTCGGCACGAAGCGGCTCGGGTGTCGTGACCGACGCATTGCCAAGGCTGTAGCTCACCGCCGCTTGCCCGACCAGGTCGAACCGCTGGAGGAAGTCGGAACCATGACCGATGATTGCATCGGCGCCTGCCTCGACGATGAGCTCGACATCGGCGACCTGTTCGGCGGTCGGGGCGCGGCCTTCGGTGTTACCCCAGTCGACCAACACGATGACGCCTCGGTCGTCGTTGCGGTTGGCGATGACCGATTGGCGAAGCAGATCGAAGTCGGCGAGGCCGCTGACGCCGGGCGTGTCCTCGGTCGCGGCTGCGGGGTTGTCCGGGTCGAGCGAAATTGCGTGGATAGCGATCTCTTCAGCGCCGTTCGTGAAGATCACGGGCGTCGCAGCGTCGATTGCGTTTTCGCCAAAGCCGACCACCGTGATCCCGCGCGCCCGAAGATCGCTTACCTGAGCGCCGAGCTGGCCAGCCCCCTCGCTTGCGGCCTCTCGTGTCGCCACGTTGATGATTTCGATCTGGCCCTCTGCCCAGGTGGCCAGGGGGCCTGAGGGGCACTCGCTTGGCGTGCAGCCAAGGGAGGCAATCGTTGCGAGGTCGTCGAGTATTGGCAGTGCTTGACCGCTGAAGCGGTCGGTCTCGTCGGCCACTGAACGCACGCTGCCCAATACGTGAAAGAC
>CAZMYN010000303.1:0-2562 GCA_964570495.1 uncultured Acidimicrobiales bacterium
ACCGGGTCGAAGGCGACCTTGGCAATGATGAGATCCAAGTTTGTGAGCGCGGTGACGGCGATGAGCCCGACGCCGACGGATCGCAGTGGCGGGTGCCCTGTCGGCGACGACAAGTCGCACCACGACCAACGCCCTAGGCGAGGGCTACAGACCACATAGCTCACCACAAACCCGACATTGAGTGCCATGGTCAACCCGAGTAGGTCCTTAAAGAACAGCACCGCAACGACGGTGGCAACCGCCCGCCCGACGCCTTCGGCGAGAAGGGTCGCGGTGAGCTTTCCGAAGGCCATCTCTCCGTGGAGGCGTCCCCGTTCGACGGCAACTTGGAGATGGACCGGTAGCCCGAATGCCATAACCAGCAGCGCCCATGGGCTCTCCAGACGAAGCCACTCGGCCAGTTGAAACGAACAGACCGCCAGCACGACAGCACCGCCGTTGCCGATCCGGTTGGTGAGCAACCGCATGGTCCGCAGATCCTTCGCCGAGTCTCGGGCAGGGTCGAGCACGGCAACCGAGGTGGTCAGTTGCAGCACGCTGGCCAGTACACCGGCGACCAACAACAAGGTGACCATCAGCGAGATGTCGCCGAAGGCGCCCGGGGAAAGCACCGACGCCAGCCAGATGTTGATACCGAAGTTCACTGCGTTGACGACCATCATCGCGGCGACCAGCGTGGCGCTCCCGCCGCCGAGCTTCTTAAGCGACGACGCTCGCTCGGGCTGCTTCTTAGCCTGTGGTTTGTTCATGGTGGTCATGGCCGCATCGTTCCGATGATTCCGACCGTTGCGAGAAGGCCCTGGGCCTGACCATTTGCGTCGACGACGACGGTGATGTCACCAAATCGTGATCGCGCCGTGTTGCGTGCGTTGACCAGCACGTTCACCACGCCGAGGTGCATCGAGTCAACGTCGATCAGACGAACCTCAACTTGTGGCCGCGGCGTGTTGAGCAATTCGGTGAGCGCTCGCTCGATCGAGCCCAACCGGTCGGGGCCGATGACGCCTGAAAGGGTGATGGTGTTCGCTTGGGTGTTCACTGGGCACCTCCGGCGAACACAGGAACCAGCGTGTCGAAGCCGGTGAGTTCGAGGGTGGCACGAAGCTCGTCGCTCGGAAGAGCGATCACCAGGTCACCGTCGCGGTCGAGTGCGGCCAAGCGAGCGTCGACCAGCGATTGCAGCGAAGCCATGTCGGCGAAGGCCACGCTCGAACCGTCGACCAGCAGAGTCGTTCCAGGCGTCGTGACGAGGCCGCCGAGATCCACGTCGGCATGCACGTCGAAACGTTGCGGAAGCTCGACGACGCACACCCTTTGCAGCTGGTCGAGTGCGACGAGCGAGGCTTCTGTCGAGGGGATGGTTGTTGGGTCGGTGTTGGTGGAGAGGTTCATGTGTGGTGGCTTTCTATAAGTGGTTTGCGGTGGCGGTTTCAGAGGCTGCGTTTAGGCGCAGGCGACGAGGAGGTGATGGTGATGCCAGGCGGCGATATCGGCGAGCGGAAGGCTGTTCGCCGCAGCGTGATTGGTGGCGGCTTGTTGATCTCGAAGGTCGTCGTTCGAGAGCGCATGTTCGATAGCGCCCCTGAGCGACTCGACCGAATCCGGAAGGAATGGGAACCCGACGAAGCCTTCGTCTTCGATCAGGCCGATGAAGTCGCCGACCTCGGGCACGATGACCGGCCGACCGAAGGCGCCGGCCTGGTGCAATGGGCCGGAGCTGCCCGTCGTGGAGGTGTAGGGGAACACCACCACCGAGCTCGACTTGAAGAGCGGCTCGACATCTTCTTCTTCGATGTAGCCGAGGAAGTGGAGGCCGGGAAGGTCGTCGTTAGCTCGTGCCACACCGTCGAGGTAGCCGGGGGCGTTCGGACTGTCGGTTCCGCCGATGACGAGTTCAACGTCGGCGAAGGCTGGGTCGGCGGCTAGTTGGCGGTAGGAGTCGATGAGATCGTCGACTCGCTTGTAGGTGCCGAACTTACCGAACGCCAGGATGCGGCGTCCGCCATCTGCAGGGTCGCAGCCTTCGTAGTCGGTGACGTCGAAGGTGCCGTGTGGCGTGAGGAATACGTTCTCGGCGGCGTAGGCGTCGGCGAGGATCTCGACGTAGTTCGGCATGGTGGTGACCACACGGTCAGCCCGCAAGACGATCTTGGTGAGTGCGGTGCCGATGGCCCGGAGCCCTCGTTCGATGATCGAGCTGCTACCGAAGCCGGCGGCCTGCAAGTCGACCGTGTCGACCAGGTTGTGGAGCAGCACCACCGAGGGGATGCCAGCGAGCCGGGCGAGCATCGGAGTGAAGAGGCCGAGCGCGGCGGGAACCTTCTCATTTCCGAAGGCGGTGAAGTGAATGTTGAACAGGACCGCGTCAGGGCGTTCCCGACGCAGCGCACTAACGAGGCGCACGGCGTTCGTGAGGTCGTTGAACTTCCAGCTCTCGACTCCACGAACACCGGGCGGGAGTTGCGCCTCGCCATCCTCGTGAAATGCGATGACCTCCTCGACCCCGTCGACGGCGGCGAGGTGACGGGTGAGGTGGAAACCGTATTCGTTGAGGGTGGTATC
>CAZMYN010000304.1:0-2529 GCA_964570495.1 uncultured Acidimicrobiales bacterium
CAACCCGAACAGTGCGAGTGCGGCGAGAAGGAACGACTTATGTCGGGTGGTCATGGCTTGCTCATTTCGGGTTGGTTGATACGGCCGAGGATCTCGACCGTTGCGCCAGCGTCGACGAGCGATGCCGGGACCCAGATCTCGGCGCCGCCTCGACGGAGGCTGGCTCGGAGATCGCCCCAGGCGACCTCGGTCCCGTCGGCGACGAAGGCTCCGGACTGGTCGAGCGCGTTGTCGACTCGCAGCACGGCTTCTTCGCCGATGAATTCGACGCGAGCGTCGAAGCCCGAAATGGCCGAGGCGAAGTCGATCGAAATCTGGTTGCTCGCAACTCCGTGAATCTCGAGGTGCCCGACGAGACGGCCTGGCATGGCCGGAGCGCTCAGCTCCATGTGCACGGCGCCGTTCTGCACGGTGCCGGTTACCGACCCCCGGCCGGACGGTCCGTCGAAGACGAACTGTGCGACGGTGCCATCGGCGAGCGTGTTTGCGAATCGGTCGGTGAGCTCACCGGTGGCAATGGCAATCACCGAGCGACCGTCTGCCAAGCCGTCAGCTTCGGTCGCGCTCAGAACAATGTCTCCCACGACCCCAGGCACCTCATCGATTCGCACGGCCGATGCCCGTACGCCGCCATCATCAGCCGCGGTCGCCCGCACGATGGTCGGGCCAGCGATTTCTCCCGACGGGATCATCGCCCAGGCCATGCCGTTCGCCGTCTCTGGGTTCGCTGTGCTGTCGACGTCTCCGGGTTGTTCCCAGATGATGTTGGTGTCGGTGCCATCGGCGACCTGGTTGCCGAACCGGTCGGTCGGCAACAACACCGCGAGCGTTTCATCTGCGCCGTTGGCGACGATGGTGCGTGGCCCCACGAGCGGCGCCATAAGAGTCGTTACCTCGCCCGGGAGAATCTGCAACTCCGCGATCTGGGCGCCGGACTCGATCGTCACGATCCCGGCGTGTTGGGTGACAGCAGCCGGGAGCATCAGCCGACCCTCACCATCGACGACCGCTGTCTCAAAGCGCAACTGGCCATACGCTCCCTGCACGAGCACCTCGGCCACACCGGTGGGCGAGTCGCTCCACACTTCGATGGTCACAGAATCTCCGGCGCCGACGACATCGGGCGCAACAAGGCCATCCACTGTGGCTACGGCCGACTCAACGGGACCGACCATCGCCATCTCGGTAACGATGTCTCCTGCCGCGATGATGAGTGCCATTGCGAAGACAACGGCGATACGTCGCGAGAAGGTGATCGGGCGAGCCACTAGTCCATCTCCCGTTCGAAGGTGATGGCCGTGATGCGCAGTGCTGCAACAGGAGAGTCGGCAGCGCTACCGGTGTCGGGTAGGTCGATGGTCGCAGCGGACGAGAAGGCGAGCTCGTCGCCGGTGAGCAGCCCGTTGTCGTAATGGTCGAAGGGAACATCAACGGCTTCGAAATCGGTCACGTCAACCAGATCGATCTCGACCCGGCGCTCGCGTTGCGAGCGGACCGCGGTGGACATTGGCGTGGCGTCGACCCACAGCACCTCGTCACGGTCGTCGAGGTAGCTAACGATCACCAAGGGCAGCGTGGCATCGTCGGTGCTTCCGTTAGCGATGGTCGCCGACAAGGTGCGGTGACCATCGACCTCGTCGATTCGCACGTCTTCGACGGCAAGGCGTTCGAGGTTGCGGCCTGTTACCAGCGCCTTGGCCTCTATCTCGTACCCCGCAACTTCGTCGTCGAGCATGAGTTGGATGACGTTGTCGGGGTCGAAGACACCGTCGGTTTCGTCGACACGATCGGCCGACCCGATGACGCCTTCGAACGCCACTCGGAACGGTGCGGTCTCGCCGGGAAGCACCTTGTGTACTGTGCCGATTCCCGCCTGGTACTCGGCGAGTTCCGCGCCGTCTTCGCCACGCAGGCGTCCGGTGACGGTGACGTCAGCGGGGTCGATGTCGAGGTTGGTGATCTGGCCGATCACGAACCAGTTTTCGCCCTCTTTGATGAGCGAGCTGTCGAGCACCGCTATGCGGGGACGGTCGAGGATGTCGCCGTAGTCGCTGGTCTCGGTAGTGACGGCACGCCGACCGTGATCGACGTAGTCGACGACGGTCTGGCGGGCGAACTGTTCGACGGGCACGGCGTTCTCCGCCGACACATGGCGCATGTACCAGTCGCCGTCACGGGCGACGACCACATGGGTTTCCTCGACGGTCCACGAGGTGAGCGACGTGACGTATCGGGCACGCACGTCAACCTCGCCCGCGCCGCGGTCAATGCGGCTGTCGAGAATCTCCAATGTGTCGAGCTTGGCGTAGCCGTCGACCAGTCCGTCCCGGACGGAACGCTCAAGCAGGTACTGCTCCATCGACGGGCGAGTGACCGGGTCGAGGCGAGCCCACGCGTCTTCGGTGCGACCGAAGTCGACATCGTCGTAGAAGTCGTACACCTGGTTCCGTGCGCCCTCGGCCGCACGGCCGGGCAACAACGACACACCGACGACAACCCAGACAGCACCGAGAGCGACCAGCGCAGCGA
>CAZMYN010000305.1:0-2501 GCA_964570495.1 uncultured Acidimicrobiales bacterium
ATATTGGAACGGACGCCGGCATAGAACTGATCTACAAGCTCGTTGCCATGAGCGACATCGTCGTCGAGAACTTCAAGGTTGGGTCGTTGGCAAAGAAGGGCCTCGACTACGACGGCCTCCGCGCGATCAAGCCCGACATCATCTACGCCTCGATCACCGGCTTTGGCCAAGACGGACCAATGGCCGAACAACCCGGCTATGACTACCTCGCCCAAGCCATGGCAGGCATGATGAGTGTGACGGGCCGCGCGGATGGGGAACCGGGCGCCGGGCCGTTGCGTGCAGGCATTGCAACTGCTGACCAGGCATCGGGAATGTATGCAACGGTCGGAATTCTCGCCGCGCTGCGACATCGAGATCAGAGCGGCGAAGGCCAACACGTCGACGTGTCGCTCTTCGACTCTCAACTCGCGTTCATGATCAACCAGGCTCTCAACTACTTCGTTGGAGGCACGCCTCCAACACGCAGCGGCGAATGGCACCCGAACCTTGCGCCGTATCAGCCCTTCGACGTCGCCGACGGACGGGTGATCATCGCCGTTGGAAACAATCGTCAGTTTGCGGCCTTGTGTGGCTGGCTCGGACTCGACTCCATTCCCGAGGACGCCCGGTTTGTCGAGAACCCGGACCGAAACCGCCATCGCGTCGAACTTGCTGGGTTGCTTCAGGCTGAACTTCGCACTCGCACCAAGGCCGAGACCCTCGCGGCGCTCCCGAGCCTCGGAGTGCCCGCCGCGAAGATCAACGACCTCGCCGAAGCGTTCGACGAGCCCCAGGCCAAACATCGCGGTGGCCGCATCGAGTTGCCTCACTCGACCGCTGGCACCGCACCCGGCATCGCCAATCCACTGCACCTCTCGGCAAGTCCAATCACGTATCGCAACGCGCCCCCGACCCTCGGCGAGCACACCGACGAGGTTCTGCGCGACGATCTTGGTCTATCGGACTCGGAGATCTCGAAGCTGCGCTCGGACAGCGTTGTGTGAGACGTCTCATCCCGCCAGGCCGGTGTTGTCGGGATTGTCGTGGGTGGGCACGCTCAGCCGGTCACCGATCTTCATACCAGTGGGTAGGGCACCGCTTTCGAAGTTGTCCCCGGAAATGCCCTCGGCGAACACGTCGACCATGCCTTGGCTGAACTGAATGCGAAAGTCGCCGCCCGCCTTGTTGTCGTTGAAGTAGACAAAGCCGATGATGTCGGGGTTTGTTTCGAGTCCGTCGAACAGGGTCGTGAGCCAATTGATCCGATCGGCGTCGACGTTCGTGCCGGCCCCGACTTCGGCGAGAAGGATCGGCTTGGCCGTGATTTCACGGAGCTCGCTGAGCGTGTTCGAGTAGACCGAGTCGAACGTCGGCTCAGGTGCGCCTTCGTGGCCACGCCAGTATCCCGAAATGCCGACCCAGTCGGTGTACTCCTCGCCGGGCCAGTAATCGATGATGTCGGTCTTTAGGTTGTCGGACCGGTTCACGCTCCACAGCCACACCACGTTGTCGGCGCCCGCAGCCTCAAAGCGGCTGTGGACATGGCGCCACATGTCGACGTAATCGCCTTCGCTGTTGCCGTTGGTCTGCTCGGACCACGTGTACCAGTTGCCATTCATTTCGGCGGCGAGACGAAGCACGATTGGCTGGCCGTGAGCCGCTGCTGCTGCGGCCCACTCGTCGATGTAGGGGTCCCATTCGCCGTCGGCGATGGATCGCAGCGTCGGTTGGGAATCCGCGCCCGGGATGCTCGGCTCCCATGCGACCTGCGGGGTCATGCCTCGACCCCACGCCGTTCGAACCTGTTCGGCTGGGAACGGTGTCGACCAGTTCGAGAAGAACAGAAGATTGTTCGGTGCTTTGCCGATCAGGCGGGAGACGTAGTCGAGCTCGCCCATCCACCAGGGGGCCTCGCGAGTGTGGAGGCCGAAGATTCCTTGCTGATCGCGAACGGCGCTGACCGACAGCACCTGGGCTGCGGGCGCTAACTGGGGTCCGCTGATGACCGGTGCGCCAGGGAGCTGCTCGCACGCACGGCCATCGCCGTCGCCGTCGAGGAACGCCAAAGCTTGTGGATCGGTATCGAAAATCGCCTGTGCGTCGGGCTGGTTTTCGAACGCGTCGCAGCTGATCACCAGAGCACGCTCATCAGCGGTGATGAGCTGTTCGCAGGCGCGGCCATCGCCGTCACCGTCGAAGTGGGCAAGCGTCTCGGGGTCCGCGTCGAACGCTGTCTGAGCGTCGAGTTGTGTGGTGTGGTCACTGCATTGTGGGAGCGGGGGAATGGTCGTCGTGGGGGCAGGGGCGACCGCTACCGGAACCTGAATCTGTTCGGTCCGATGCACGACCTGAACAAGCTCCTGAGTTGGAGCCGTTGGAGGGGGAGCGAGCTCGGCGGTTTGGGACCCAGCGTCGGCATCATCGGCGTCGCTTGTCTCGGGGTCGGACGCGGTGTCTTGTTCGCGCAGCTCTTCGAGGAGTTCCTCGATCAACGCTGGGTCGATCGCGGCGACGGTGGT